>JAEEZC010000137.1 GCA_016288465.1 Verrucomicrobiota bacterium
CAACACTGACAACATTCTACAGACTTACCTGAAGATCACCATCAGGCCGCCGGGCAGGATGTTTAGGACGAGTTTGGTGACGGTCGTTTCGTCCTCCGTCTCTTCAACCGTCTTCACCTCGTATTTGCGACTGTCTAGAGCCATGCCCGTCACGGTCACGTGGTCGGCGAGATTCTCCGGCACGGACGCGAGGGTGCACAGAACATGTTCACCGCTGCGGAGGCGCGTGCCGTCGATGCGAATGGTCGCCGCGCCTTCGGAAGGAAGCGTGACGGGGACGATGTCGGGCGTCGCGAACTCGTACCCGGTGGATGCGAGCGCGAGCGTCGTGCCTGCCGCAAGCGAAATCGTGCCGTCGCCGGTAATCGTCTTACCCGCATTGATCTGCAAGGTCGCCGTGTCCGTGACGGCAAGCGTCGTGCCGATCGAGGACTTCTGATATCCCTCGCGTCCAACACCTTCGGACGTATTCACGACAACGGTTCCCGCGCCCTTGATCGTCACGGCAGGATCGGTCGTCGCCGAGCTAATGAGACGCCCGTTGAGCGTAATCGTATGGGATACAGCGTTGTTCGTGTAGTTGTTCGTATCAAGGACGAGACTGCTGTTCGCTATGACAGTCGATCCTGCATTATAGTAGTTTCCAAGGTCGCGGGTCGAATTGGGCTGCCCAGACGAAGAGAGCGACCAGTCCGAACTCGAAGAAAGCGTCGTCACGCCCTGGCCCATCATGAATCCAGTGTGCCAGATATTGCGCGAACTCTTGTAATGCAATCCTTTGGCGCCGATGACCCATTGCCCGGCGCGGCTGCTATCGGCATCCTTTCCGAGATACACAGTCAAATACTTAGAACCCTCGCCATTGTATGCAAGCCCTCCAGCTATGATTGGCATTGTCGCGTCCGTTACTACTTCATACTGGTAGTATGCCGTATGCGCATCAGTAAGCTGGAAATCGACATCTCCCTTCACAATCACCGTTCCTTCGTTGGAATAGAGGGCGGTGCCGCTCGCCTTGTAAAGTACGAGGTCGCCATCGACGGTCAGCGACGCCCCCTGCGCAACGGCAAGTTTCATCGCATTCGTAAGCGAGCCACTGAGATGCAAGTCTCCAGCGCCGAGCGTAACAACTGCGGACTCATCGGGGATTGTGATTGTTGACGGGGCGAACGTATCACCGACAATAAGCGTAGTTGCAGCTGGGCAATAGATTTCAGCGGTGCCGCTCGTCGGCACAACGCCATCCGACCAGTTGGCGGTGTCGCTCAGATTGTTGTCCTTCGCACCCGTCCAGTAGCCGGACTTCAGCGCGGTCGCGGTCACGACGATGGACTTGCCGTCCTCGCCGACAGCCGGAGTGAAATCGGATGCGGCGCTGCACGTCACGTTTGCAAGGTCGTCATTGGCAAGATTGTCATTGCACCTGAAAATGGTATAGGATGTTCCAACCGTCGGCGCACCAGCAAGTTCAAGCCCGTGGGAGAGGATGTTCGACTTCGCCGTCGCATTCGAGACGACAAGCGTCGTGCCCGGCTCGATGCAAGTGCAGCCGGCATAGTTAATGTTGGCGTTCTCAAGCGTCAGCGAGCCGCCGCCCTTGACTAAGAGCGCGCCCGTGCCGCCGTTGTAGGACTGTATCCTGAGCGGGAATATGACATCATGCCCGGCCGTGTCGATCGCGCCGCCGCGCTCGCCGACCTTGAAATATAGGCAGGACGCAGCCCCTCTTCTGCCGTCGGTTGCCGCCATTGAGCCGTCGGCCATCGCCTTGTAGGTTCCGCCATTGAGCACGACATTTCCCGTGGTCCAATCGGAGTTGTGGAAGCGGAACTTCTTCGCCTCGAACACGCCGCCGTTCAGGTATAGGTTGGCTTTATTTCCCGATGACAGATAATAATCCGCAAAACGAACGATGTTGGAAACCGTCACATGGCCGCCTTCCATATAGAACTCGCCGGAACCTCTGTTTTGAACGGTAAGGTCGTTGGTGACGACCAGATTTCCGCCGCGATTGTAGAATGTCGCAGTAGTGCCATCTGCGGTATTCATCGCAAGATTGCCAACGCACCAGTCGCCGCCCGTCTTGTCAATCGTGACAGAAGAATTGTTTTTGTTGGCCGCAGTCAGGTTTCCTCCACACGTGAGTGCCGTGTTTGTCGTCGTCAGCTCTCCATTGCGGATTTCAATATAGTCTGCGACTGCAATTGTCGCGGCGCGGCCTGCCGAACCTATGCTCAAAACGCCTTTCGTCGTAGGATCGTCCGCATTCGGGCCAATATACATTCGTCTGGCCGCAAGCTTTCCGTTCAACATCCTGAGATAGCCATCGCCATAAGCTACATTATATCCAACTTCCAGATCGTACCCGCTGTCGAGATAAAACCCGCACTCGTCATTGTCGGGGATGAACGTCCAGATTTTATCGGAATCCGTCTGACTGGCGCGACCGATGCGAACCGGAGCTCCGCCTATGAGCTTGTACGAGTTGAAGCGGACTGTCGAGTTGCTCGCATATCGAATAACTCCGCCGTTGTCTTCTATTCCGTCGACGAAATACACGCCCCTACCAGCAGGTCCGCCTGCCGTGTTGCCGCTGGTACCGTAATATTCATCAGCACCTTCGCCGGTCCAGACATTGCTCGCCCACGCGGACTGCGCCGCCGCGAGCGCGGTTGCGATTGCAAGTGACGCAGCAAGACGGCGCATCGCCCGTTTTGTTGGTGTATTCATGGTTTGTTCCTCCTGTTGTGTGTTTAAATCGTGGTCGGCTCCTCTGTTTTTCAGCGCTCTGAATTCACGAACTCCTCGACGCCGCGTCGGAAGGCGGCAAAGTCGAGCTTGCACGGCTCCGTGCTGCGGAAGCCGCGCACCGCGCTTCGGAATCCGTAGGGTGCGGCCAGGCGCTTGACGTTCTCCGCCGCCTCGCGGCCTTTCTCGCCTTCCTGTTCGCAGAGAATCCGCATCTTCTCGGCGGCGACCACGCCTGCGCGAAGCGCGATCAGGCGCGCCGAGAGTTCCCCGTTCGGATAGATGAGGTAAATGTCCCCGGGCACCCAGCAGGATTCGGTCTTGTACGAAGCGTCGATATACGGATCCTTCGACCACGAATTCGCCGCCCAGCGGAGGAATCCGTCAAAGCCGATCATCGCCGGATACGCGCCAAGCCAGTATCCCTCGTCCAGGTTGTTGAACATGAACGTATTGGGCGTCTTGGCGGAGCCGCAGACATAGAACGTCGTCTTGAAGCCTTTTTCGCGGCGCGGCTGAAGCTCGGGAAGGAAGTTCGAGCGAAGGTGGATAAGGCCCAGACAGAAATTTTCGATCTGGATGCCCTCAAAGGCCGACGGCTTTGTCTTGCCGCAAGCCGAGACCTTGAGCCCCGGTGCCTTGGCCTGGATAAGAGTGACAATCTTGCGGACATCATCGGGGGCGCGTTCGTCCATCGCGATGTAGGTGTCCTCGAACCAGCCCTTCGCCTTGAGATGAGCGGCGAAGTCGACAAGGAACGGTCCCCAGTAGTCCTCGAATTCCGGCGTGCCGGGCAGCATCTTCTCACGATGGTCTTTGCCCTCGGCGTCCTTCCATGTCATCATATAACCCCACGGACACATCGAATAGCACGCAATGTCCGGCCCTACACCGCACTTGCGGCCGAACTCCACGTATTCGTCAAACACCTTGTAGTCGAACGCCCATGTGCCGTCGGCATTCTTCACCCGGCCGATCATCGTATAGTAGCCGTCGTAGCACTGGTGGTTCCAAGGCAGATCTAACAGCGTGACGGTCAGCGCCTTGCAGCCGCATTCCGCGAGCGCACGGTAGATGGGCTCCATTTTCTTGAAGTGTTCCGTCGAGAAAGGCTCGACGTTGAAGTAGCGAGAGACCGCCCACGGATGCTGCCACAGGTCGAGGAAGTATTTCCAGTCCTTCGCAGGCGGCAGCACGCGGTCGATGACTTTCAGCTCAAGAGGCCCCAGGTCGTACGTTCCCGGCTTTGCATCGGGACTGGCGACGACCTTGACCATCGTCGGCTTCGCCGAATCGCCCGGCTTCCACTCGCGGCAGACGTCTGGGACGCTCGTCTTGCCAAGTATCTCGCGGTAGTCCCTGTTCTTCGCATTCTTCTTGAGTTCGGACATGATATCGTACTTCACTTCGTCGAACTTGAGGAGCGTCAGCGAAACGCCATCCTTCGCAGGCTGCGCAGCGAGGACGGACGCCTTGCCCTGAAACGCCTCCGGGATATCGACATACGCCGTCTCCCCGCGCCAGACGGATGCGCCGAATTCGGCGGCGTTCGCAAACGCGCAGACCGCAAGGCCCGCGACAAGAAGCATGTGCCTCGAACGAGGACCGCTGATTGATTTCGTCTTCATGCGTTATCTTCCTTTCTGGTTGAAATCAGTGTGCTGGACTTCCATGGGGAAACTCAAACGGGCCAAGAGGCAGCGACACCTCGTTGTACATCGTTCCGCTTGTGCGCGGACGGCCCATGTAGCGCACCTTCAGAGGATTCGCCACCTTCTCGCTTTGAAGCACGATGTCCGGTTCGTCAATGTAGTCCTCGCGGAAGTTGGCGACCTTGGCAGGCTGCCACTCGCCGTCCTCGCCCGCCAGCTCGAACGCCGGATTGCGCGAACGGTCTGGCGCATACACGTACCAGCTCTTCACATGGTCGAAATGGAGCGTCGCCTTGCCGTCCACGAACTCGACCGAGCGGCACACCGGCGAATCGACCTCTGGCAGGTCGAAACCGTAGTCGCGCTTGAGGGCGTGAAGGACGAGCCGCTTGGCGACGATCTCCTTGTCGTTCGGGTGGATGTCCCTGAAGTTGCCGACGTCGGCCGTCACGGCGAGCGCGGCGTTCTTCTCCTCTGCGACATAACGGTTCTGCTCCATGCAGATTCCAAGCCAGTTGTCCCGGTATGGGGCGAGCTGCACGAGATAGTGTTTGAGATTCGGATTCCCGAACTCCTTCCGCCATCCCTCGTAGAGCGCGTGGAGGCGGGCGCTGTAGAGGTCGTCCTCGCCGAGGTTGGCGTTGTTGCAGCCCTGGTACCAGATGAACCCGCGCATCGCCATAGGCGCGTAGGCCGCGACCATGCCGTTCCAGAGCACGGTCGGCTGCTGCCGATCTCGGTTTATTGCGCCCAGCTTGTCCGTCTCGGCGTTCCATCTTGCCTTTACGGGATAGTTCGCCACGAACTTGAGCCGCCCGTCGCATCCGTCGTAGCCGCTCCGCGGCGTCCAGGCGTCGATATTCGTGCCGCCGAAGCTCACATCGACGACGCCGATCGGGATGTCAAGCGCGAGGTAGAGCTCGCGGGCGTAGTAGAATGCTACGGCGGAAAGCCCACCACCTCCGTGATAGGCGATCTTGAGCCCCTCCGGGTCGAATTTGTGCCACTTCGTGTCAATGAAGGCGACCGGCTCGACAGACCATCTCTTCGGCGACTTGATGTATCGGACGAACGGCAGACGCGTCATGTCGGCCATGAAGCCGCTCTTCATGTCGCGGTAGCGCGTGCTGGGCCCCCAGATCGGATATTCCATGTTGCTCTGACCGCTCGCGAACCACACCTCTCCGACGAGAATGTCGCCTATCTCGACCTTCTCGGAAGATGTGCTGACTGTCATCGTGCGGCTCTCCCTCGAGGCTCCCATAGGCTCCAGCGCCACCTGCCACCTGCCGGTCGCCGCATCGACGTTCGCCGACTTCACCTGCCCGGCGAACTTGACCGTGATTTTGCCTTTGGCGGGCGTTACCGTCCCCCACACTGGGACCTTCATGCCGCGCTGCAATACCGCGCCGTCCGAGAAAGGCGTGCCCATCCTTATCTCCGCATTCGCGGAACAGGCAAACAACAGCATGCAGACGGCAAATGGTTTAACCAAGCCGGCACTTTCATGTTTCACCGTTTTCAAAATTTCATGCTCCTTTCTTCTGTGCAGCAGAATGATTGAACTTCGTCGCAATCGCCCTGCCTATCGTGCCGAGCGAGCTGACGGGCCTGACGGCGACGGTCAGAGTCTTGCCTGCGGGAAGCTCAGTGAGCGGGATGTCCACGAACGTAACGCCGCCGTTCGGCTCGTGGCCGATGCCGAGGTTGACGCCGCTGAAATATTCGCTCTTGAAATACCTCTTCTTCGGATCGTCGCCGACGACCACCACATTGTAGGCATAGACGCGGCAGTTCGGATCGCCGTCGGCCATTGGAATCTTGACTCTGACGCACGCGGTCTTCGGCGCGTTGGAATCGGGCTTCGGCGGTCTTTTCTCCGGGTCGGACGGGTCGGGCAGCACCGTCGAAGTTCGCACGACGGACAGCTTCGCCTTCTTCCCGAACTGCGGCGTCCCGATGACCTTCTTCAGTTCGTTGCGGGAGAACGGATGCGGAGCCGGGCGCGGCTTCAACCCGCCGAGCGGCAGCACCCAGTCCGACCCGAGCTTGCCGCCCTGCGCGACCTCGTGCCGCTCGAACACAACCATGTCGTCGTAGACGTTGACGATCATCGCCTGTCTGGACGGCAGATCTGTGCTTCTAAAGCTGACAGGGTCCTCCGGCAGGTTGATGTCGCCCGGGGGAGCTATCCCGCATCCGCCGTCGTAGCGGCACGAGCCCAGCGCCATGTTCGGGAAATACCCGCCGCTAGTGCCCCATTCGTAGTAGATCGACTTCCAGTCCGCGTTGCTGTGATGCCAATGCCCCACGAACCCGATTGCGTTGGGGAACTCCCTCAGCGCGTTGCAGAAGTTGCCGTGGTGCCGCCTGTGAGAGAGAATGAAGAACGGCTTCGTGCCGCGCAAAGCGCAGTCGTCGGCCTTTGAAAGGATATAGTCCGCGAACGCATCCTCGTGGAGCGCCTTTTGCTCCACGAAGTCGTCAACCCAATGGCGGCAGAAGAAGTGGTAGCCATTAACCTCCCTGTGGAAGAACTCCGAATACGGCTCGCCCCATACGGCCTTGTAGTGGCGGGCCACATCGGCGCAGATCGCCCGCTCCTTCCAGACCTTCGGGTCGGGATAGACGCCTCGGATATGATGGCCGTCGTCGCCGTAGAGTTCATGGTTGCCGACGACGAAGATCTTAGGCGGCGCGCCGCGCTTGCCGAAGACGCTGTCGTACACTTCCGTATGGAATTCCCACTCGCGCACGCCTCCGCGATGCGAGGCGTCGCCGAGGTGCAGGAACGCATCGATGTTGCGGCTCTTGAACAACTTGAACGCGTTGCGGATGTAGTCGAGCGTCATTGAACGGTAGAGCGACACCCCGTCCCATTCGACCATCAGATGCGTGTCGCTCAAAATGCCGAGGATGAGATTCGGTTTCTTCTTTGTTTTCCAGCCGAGCGGCGCGGCGAACATCGGCGTCCCCGGCAGCGCCAGGAATCCGAGCGCGGTCAAGCCGCCTTTGAGAATATCTCGCCGTTGAAGGTTCAATGCGCTGATCTCCCCTGATATTATTTCTTGTTTGGCATCGGCGCGAGGCGGGCGGCGAAACCGCCGCCGGGCGCGAGGCGCACCTTGAGCGGTTCTCCAGCCTTTATCTTGAACAGGCGGCGGATGTAACGCTCCGCGTTCTTGTCCGCATCCGGCGCATCTTCAAATGCCTCGACCTTCCATTCGCCTTCGCCGAGGAATTCCGTCGCAAGCTCAAGTTCGCGCGCTTCCCAGTTGGTAATCGCGCCGAACCACCATTCGCCGCCCTTCCGACGCGCGACGGACGCGAACCGGCCGATCTCTCCCGCGACGCCACGCGTCTCGTCCCAGACCGTCGGCACCTTCGTAAGGAACGCCGTGCATTCGGGCTCCGTGCGGTATTGCGTGGGCGAATCGCAGAGCATCTGAATGGGTGCCTCGAACATCGGGAAAAGCGCGAGCTGGTGGCAGCGCGTTCCGTAGCATGCCTTCGGGTTGTGATCCGGGGCGAACTGCGGCTCGTCGAACGCGCGGTTGCGCATCGCGCCGGGCGTGTAGTCCATAAATCCTGCGACCATGCGCGTGTAGACGAGGTTCACGTCGTTCGCAATCACTTCCTTGCGTCCACCGATTGAACCGCCCTGCTCAAGTCCATAGACGCCCTCGTAGTTGAGGATATTTGAATATGTGCGCTGAAGACCGGTCGGCTTGTGGATGCCGTGGTAGAGGACGACAAGCCTGCGCCCTGCCGCGTCAGCCGCAGTCTCTTCGAGAAACTTCTCCGCAACCTGGTCGTCGCGCTCAATGAAGTCGATCTTGAAGCCCTTTGCACCCATCGCGGCATATCGGTCGAAGACGCGGATGCGCTTCTCGCGGTCGGTGAGCGGTGCCCACGCCGCCCAGAGGATGACGCCGACGCCCTTCTCCTTAGCGTAGGCGATCACTCCCGGCACGTTTACCTCGTCGCGCATCTTTTCGGGGTCGAGCTTTTCCGCCCATCCTTCGTCCATGATGATGTAGGCGATGCCGTTCGCCGCCGCGAAGTTGACGTATTCCTTGTACGTCTCGAAGTTGCAGCCGGTCGTGAGTCCCGGGACGTCGGTTATCTGGAAGGCGTTCCACCAGTCCCAAGCGACCTGCCCAGGCTTTACCCACGACGCATCGGCGACGCGGCTCGGCTCGGCGAGAGCATAGACGACATCGGACGCAACGAGGTCTGACGGCGTATCGCCGAGGACGAACACGCGCCACGGGAAGACGCGCGTGCCGCTGGTCTTCGCAAGATACGGCTCGCGGCTCGTGACCTTTATCTTGCGGCGGTGGCTCTCGACTTCCTTAGGTGCGCCCGCCTGCCACGAGCGCAGTGTGTCAGGCTCGCCGTCCCTGCGGTAGAAGTTTAGACCGGGATAGTCGCGGAGATTCGACTCCGTCACCGTGACGACGCCCGCGCCAGGAACGGTTGCGGTAAACGGCGTCATGACAATCTGCGGATGACCGGCGGGGACGCTCTCGACCAAACCAATCCGCGCGGGCTTCTCCCAACCCGACATGAAGCCGCCTGCAACAGTATAGCAAAGCTCCGCGCCTTTCGGAAAGCGGATGTTCGCGGATTCGGCGCTTACCGTAATCTCGCCCTCGAACTCCGTCTCGAACCGCCACGCCACGCCGTCGTTGCGGGCATGGAGGACAACCGCCCAATCGCCGAAATCAACCCGCGTCTCGTTCGCCGCAAGATCGACCGACGACTTCTTGTAGAGCGGCGTCGCCAGCGTTCCTTCTACTTTCCGCGCCGTAATATCGGGCTTCGCGCCCGCTCCATTCAACGTGCCGCGTTCCTCAACGGCGAGGGAAAAGCGAGTCGGCTCAACCAGCGTCTTGCCGTTGCGCCAGACGGAATACGCCATGCAGTTTTCGACGACTTCAAGCCGCAGCTCGTTGCGCCCGTCCGGCGAAACAGCAGCAGCGGAATTTAAAAATGCGGAACCTTGCCCCGCCTCTGCCGTAGCACCCGCCACGCAGATGACAAGCACCGCAGCAAGAAAACTCGTCGCCCGTTTTGTTGGTGTCTTCATGGCTGTAACTCCTTCTTGTGGTTAGTGGCTTCTCCTGAAAGTCCAAAGTCTGAAGTCCGAAGTCATCCTCTGCGCGAGACAAAAACGATTCCTCACCACGCCGCGCAGAATGCGCTACAAGGCCGGGATTTCGCGTTCTGCCGCCTTTGCGGCAATTATAGGGGAGGGTAGCGCGGGTAGCGCGGGTAGCGCAGAAGCCGCCAGAAGACCGCCCTGCGACCTCTGTGGCGACGCCATTTTGCATGGCTATGTCTGCGTATTTCTGCATCAAGTCAATTCTCGTTGGATGATACA
>JAEEZC010000138.1 GCA_016288465.1 Verrucomicrobiota bacterium
CCGACAACGTCCAGGAGCTGATTCGGCCATGGGACTTCATCATCGACGGGACCGACAATGCCGCCGCCAAGTACCTCATCAACGACGCCTGCGTCATCGAAGGCAAACCGTACAGCCATGCAGGAGTACTGCAGTTCCAAGGCCAGACGACGACATACGTGCCTGGACGCTCGCCGTGCCTCAGGTGCATCTTTCCGTATTCGCATGAGCGCGGCGGGCCTTCGTGCGACACGGCCGGCGTCATTGGCGGCGTCTGCGGCGTGATTGGCACTCTGCAGGCCATGGAGGCGATCAAGCACATCGTCGGCGCCGGCAGACTTCTCACAGGAAGACTCTTATTCTATGATGCATTGAAGGTCCGTTTCCACGAAGTTCGCCTTCCGCCTCCTGACGGCAGTTGTCCGGTGTGCGGCAAGTCCCCGTCCATAACACGGCCGATAGATCTCGAAACCTGCTCGCGAAGGCTTCAATTCCGCCAAACGCTCTAACATATCTCCACCACTGGCGACCGCTTGCGCGGCGGTCTGCTGCCGAAGCCGGGAGTTTATGCGGCGTATTTGCCGCGGGCCGACTTTATGGCGCCAGTGCAACGGCGTCAATGCCGGACGTTGCGAATGGATCAAGCTTCCGGCTGACATAGGGTTTGGCTATCGGACGTGATAGAAATTACGTATTTCCCTTTGTGGGCCGGTGTATAGTATAATCCAAGGCGAAATGATTGAGAAACCAGATACGTCCAAAAGCCTTGGCGCCGCGCTTGACGCGCGATTCTTCGCTCCGTTGCGCCGTCCGCGCACGCGGCGGGTCGGCGTCGAGCTGGAGTTGCCGGTCTGGAACCGTACGTCAGGCAAGGCGACGAACTTCGCCGCAGTCCACGAGGCGACGGATGAATTTCTTGATCGCTTCGATTTCCCGGACACTACGCGTGACGACACGGGCGCGCTATACCGCGCACGAGATCCGAAGACGGGCGACGAACTGTCCTTCGACTGCTCTTTCAACACCCTGGAGATATCCTTCGGACCGGACGAGGACCTGACTGTAGTACGGCGGCGCTTTGAAGAATACTACCCCGCGCTCCAGGAGGCGCTTCTGAGGCGAGGGCATTCGCTTTCCGGCATGGGCATCAATCCGCGTTGGCGAGAAAATCGCCCAGAACCGATTGGCAACGGACGATACCGGATGCTTCTCCACCACCTCAAGTCGTACTCGAAGTACGGCGGCGCGCCGCGCTTCCACGACCATCCCGACTTCGGGCTCTTCTCGTGCGCCTCGCAGGCGCAGATTGACGCGGACGAGGAGACGGTCGTCGCGGTCATCAACGCCTTCAACGCGCTTGAGCCGTTCAAGGCCGTCCTCTTCGCGAACTCCCCCTTCGGCGAACGCGGCGAATGGCTGTGCGGACGCGACCGGCTGTGGAGCCACAGCCTCCACGGGCTCAATCCGCACAACTGCGGAATGTACGGCGTGACCCTGCGTTCGACCGCCGACCTCGTCGGCTATCTGCAGTCTACAAGCATCTACTGCGCCGAACGCGACGGAAAGTACCTCAACTTCGCCCCGGTGCCGCTCAGGGAATATCTTTCGAGCGAGACAATATCCGCGGACTACTGGGACCTTAAGTGGAGGACGCACCTCACCTGCACATTCAGGCCCGACGCGAACGACGTCGCCTGGCTTCGTCCATTCAAGTTCGAGGACCTGACGCAGCGCGGCACGGTCGAGTTCCGGTCTGTCTGCGAACAGCCCGTGCGCGACGCCTTCACGCCCGCAGTCTTCCATGCTGGCCTTGCCGAGGAAGTTCCGGCGCTGGCGGAGCTGCTCGCGTCCGACACATCGCTCTACGGTCACGGCTACGGCGCCGCCGAGCTTCGCGCGATCATGTCGCGCCGCGAATGGCCTTCGTTCGTCGACCGCGGCGCGCTTGCCGCGCAGCTCAACCGCATCCTCGATCTCGCGGAAGAAGGACTTCACCGCCGCGGCTTCGGCGAGGAACCGCTCTTGGAGCCGCTTCGCCGCCGCGCCGACGCTCTCTCGAATCCGGCGCTTGAGCAGCTAAACCGTCTCGAACGCGGCGAAACGATCGAGCAGATCGCCAAGGACTACGGAGCGCTGTAGCGGGAATCAAGGCTCGACGATGCTCTGCGGGGGAACGTGCAAGTATGTATTGCGTCAAGGGGTCCTTCCGTTTTCTGGTTGTCGCTCGTTTTTTGTCGATTGACAAAATCTCGTTTGCCGGTTGATGAAATTTCCTTCCTAGGAAACGAAAATTTCCTCCGGAGGTTTTCGCCGCGTCCGCGGCGGTTTCAGTTCTGTGCGCCGTCCGCGGCAGTTGTAAGACCAAGGGGGGACTGTCCCCGTCATGGCCTTTTGACGCGTTATGACTGCCTTTTCGCAAGATTTAGGCAGTTATGACGATGAGGTTGGCGCGGCGGAGCGGAGGGGGAGGTCTGTCCCTGAGCCTTTGCAGCGTGTCCCTTTAGGCCGAGTTCCCTGTCGCATCAAGAAGGTAGCGCTACCGTTCACTGATTGGTAGCGTGACCTTCGTCCGCCGTGTTCGCGGCGGTTTCGGGGTGAGTGAACGGCCCTTGCTCTGCCTGTGTACGAGGCGTTTCCTTACGGTGTACGCGGCATTCCCTAACTGTGTACGCGGCGTTCCCCGCCTGTGTACGGAGGAGTTTTGACGTCACTTCAGTGGTGAAGTGACGTCAATATACCATTGAAGTGACGTCACTTCTATGGTGTAATGACGTCAAAACTCCCCCGTACACGCCTAGCAAACGCCGCGTACACCATTAGCAAAC
>JAEEZC010000139.1 GCA_016288465.1 Verrucomicrobiota bacterium
AGCTTGAGCTCGGGTACAACACGACCGACGCCCAGGCCAGGGGCTTCGCGAAGTCGCTCGGCGTGATTCCCGTGGGCTCGGTGCACGCGTTCTGTCCGATTCCGCTTAGCGCGCCGCAGGGCTATCCGGAACTGTATCTGCTTGCGTCGTTCGACGAGGAGACCCGGAAGATGGCGCACTTCCAGATCGTGAGGAACATCCGATTCGCCGCGGAGATCGGGGCGGACACGCTCGTTCTGCACATGGGCCGCGTGAAGTGCCGCGGGTGGCTTTCGAGGTTCGACATGTCGCGCCGCGTGCGCCGCGGGCGCAAGATGCTGGCGGTGGCGAAGCGCGAGCTCGAGGCTCTTGCGCCGGAGCTGGAGTCGAACGGGGTTGTCCTGGCGCTGGAGAACCTCCCGTATATGGAGGGCTTTCCGGCCGAGTGGGAGATAGGCGAGCTTGCCGGCGAGTGGGTGAGGCCCTGGCTTGACACTGGGCACGACTTCGTGCGGGAGAAGATGGGGTGGAAGCGCGCCTGCGGAGCCGAGGCCGGCGCGTCCGCGCCCGTCGGCCTGCACATAAGCGATTCGCTGGGAGGCGACGACCATCTGCCGCCAGGCAAGGGAAAGGTCGACTTCGCGCTCTACAAGGAAGCCGCGCTTGGCGCGCGGCACGTCGTCTTCGAACCGAATTCAGAGGCAACCGGCGACGAGCTGCGCGCCGGCCTCGCACATTTAAAGGCCCTTTGGGGAAAATGACAAGGCAATGACCCAGAATCCACCAGCCGGAGACTTCCTTCTGAAATGGCGCGGCGACGCGCTTGACGTTACGCTGACGCTCGACCAGCCGCGCAAGGGACGCGCGGCGTTCAGGACGAATCTCGGGCGCGCCCGCGTCAGGAGACGCGAGATCATCGCTGAGACGGAGCTTGGCCGCACTCCGCTTGCAAGGGCGTGGACCGACATACCTCTCGAGGAGCAGTCGCCGGGAGTGTTCCGCGCGAGCATTCCCCTTGACGAGGTCGGCGTCTTCTCGGGCAAGGCGTGCTTCTTTCCCGACGGCTCCAACGTGCCTGAGTGGCCCGACGGCAAGAACCTCCACGTAAAGGTCGAAAGCGACTCCACGAGACGCGGCAACTCGATCTACACGGTCTTTCCGCGTCAGTTCGGCTCGTTCCGCGAGGTCGCGCGCAGGCTCGACTTCATAATGGGCGACATGGGCTTCAAGATAATCCAGACGCTGCCGCCTTTCCCCGTGCCCGCGACATACGCGGTGATGGGCGAGTACGGCAGCCCGTTCGCCGCGACAGACCTCTTTTCGGTCGATCCCGCGATGGCCGAGTTCGACGAGAGCGCGACGCCGCTAGACCAGTTCCTCGAGCTGATAGACGCGGTGCACGCCAGGGGCGGGCTCTTCTTCGTCGACCTGCCCGCGAACCACACAGGCTGGGCGTCCGCGCTGCAGACACATCATCCGGACTGGTTCAAGCGCGAAAAGGACGGCAGGTTCCACTCTCCTGGCGCGTGGGGCGTGACGTGGGCGGACCTTGTTGAACTTGACTACTCGAAGCCGGAGCTTCGCGCCTACATGGCCGACGTCTTCGTGTTCTGGTGCAGAAAGGGCGTGGACGGATTCCGCTGCGACGCAGGGTACATGATTCCCGCTGAGACATGGGAGTACATCGTGGCGCGCGTGCGCGAGGAGTATCCCGACACGGTCTTCATGCTTGAGGGGCTTGGCGGCGATCTCGCAGTGACGGACAGGCTTCTTTCGGTGGCGAATCTCGACTGGGCGTATTCTGAGGTGTTCCAGACGATAGATCGCGCGGCGTTCGAGTGGTATCTGCCTGGCGCTGTCGCGCGGTCGGAGAAGTTCGGCACGCTTGTCCACTTCGCCGAGACCCACGACAACGACAGGCTTGCGGCGAAGGGCGAGGTCTATGCGCGCCTTAGAGTGCAGATCGCCGCGCTTCTCTCGTGGCAGGGCGCATGGGGAATCGCCAATGGCGTGGAGTGGTACTGCCGCGAGAAGATCGACGTGCACATGAAGAACGGCCTGAACTGGGGCGCGTCGAACAACATGGTGCCGCTGATATCGCGGCTGAACAGGCTGCTCTCCGACCATCCGGCGTTTTCGGGCGGCAGCCATCTGGAGCTTGTGACGGCCGGCGTCGGCAACACGCTCGCAGTGCTGCGCACGGCGACCGGCGGGGATTCCGGCAAGCTGCTCGTGCTAGCCAACCTCGACTGCGAGAACTCGGCGTTCGTCGGCTGGCGCGACGGGTGCTTTCCGGAAGGCGTCGCTGTCGACCTCGTCTCCGGAGTGCGCAGAAAGGCGCTCCAGGGCATGGAGCTTGAGCCTGGCGAGGTGCTGTGTCTTGAGGCGTCGCCGTGGATCGCCGGCGCCAAGGCCGCGGTTAGGGCCGGGGAGTCTGCGCAGAAGACGCCTTTTCTGCTGGCGTTCCCGCGCGATGCGAAGCGCACCGTGCCGGTGCCCGAGGGCCAGAGGGTGCTGGTCTCCGCGCCGCACGGCTTCAGGCTTGACCTTGTGGATCCGTCGACCGGCATGACGATACGTTCGCGCCGCTCCGCAGAAACGTCCGCGGGAAGGCACGAGGCGTCGTTCGACGCTCCGCACTACAAGGGCGATGGCACGCAATGCCGCGCGCTGGACCTTCTTCTTACGGTCTTCGCGCCCGAGAAGGCGCGCCGCATGCGTTCGCGCCTGCTTGTGCCGCCTCGTTCCGGCTGCGCCAAGATAAAGGTTTCCGCCGCGGCCGACGAGGTGCGCCGCGATCCCGACATGCGCACCGTGCTTTCGAACGTGCGCGGGGCTGCTTCACAGATGCGCGCGGGCTGGGGGCGCATCTCAAGCCAGTACGACGCGGTGCTATCCGCCAATCCCGACCCTGACGTGCCGTCCGACAGGCTGAACCTCTGGGCGCGGACCCGCTGCTGGCTGCAGCGCGAGGGCTACGCGAGGGAGCTGGACGCGAAATGCGAGACCGGATTTTTCGCCGATCCCGAGGGGCGCTTTGCGCGATGGGACTTCCGCGTGCCATGCGGCATGGGCAAGGAGACTGCCTTCTCGTTCACGGTTCGGCTAGCCAAAGGGGACAACGCGGCGCGTCTGGATGTCGTGCGCATTCCTGCGGGCGACGACGATGTCGGCGACCAGGTGCGTCTTGTGTTCCGCCCCGACATCGAGTGGCGGTCGTTCCATGAGAAGACAAAGGCGTACATAGGCGACAGAGAGACGCTTTTCAGGTCGGCCAGCGCGCCGCTGAAGACGGGATGCGGATTCTCCTTCCGTCCCTACGACGGCGCATTCGAGATGCGGGTCGAGAACGGGGTCTACCATCATGAACCGCAATGGGACTACAACGTGGCGCATCCGGAGGAGGCGGCGCGAGGCCAGGACGGCGCGGGCGACCTCTATTCTCCGGGATGGATCAGCGCCGACCTCAAGATCGGGGACCGCATCGCCATGACAGGCGTCTTCTCGGCGAAAGGACCGGTTGCGGAAGTCTCGGCGCTCGCCTGGCCGGAGGACGGCTTGGCGCTGGGCGACGCGCCCGCGGCGATTCCGCTCGGAGAGGCTTTTCGCAGAGCGCTCGACCTTTACATCGTCAACCGCGACGGACTCAAGACCGTAATAGCCGGCTATCCGTGGTTCCTCGACTGGGGACGCGACACGTTCATCTTCATGCGAGGCATGATCGCCGCGGGAATGGTCGACGAGTCGCTGGACATACTGAAGGCGTTCGCTGCCTTTGAGGACAGAGGGACGCTGCCAAACATAATCCACGGAGACCGCGCGGGAAACCGCGACACGACAGACGCGCCTCTATGGTTCGTAAGGTGCGTCGAGGAGATTCTCGCAGCCGGCGGAAAGCGCGTCTCCGCCGCGGCCAAGTCGCTTCGCGCGACTTGCGAGCGCATTGTGGAAGGCTACATCGCGGGGACGCCGAACGGCATACGCGTCGATTCCGGCTCGGGCCTTGTCTGGTCGCCCGCGCATTTCACGTGGATGGACACGAACTATCCGGCGTGCACGCCGCGCGAAGGATATCCAGTCGAGATCCAGGCGCTTTGGATATCCGCTCTCAGGTTCCTTGGCAAGGAGCGCCTCGCGGCCAAGGCGACGAAGAGCGTAATGCGACTCTTCAAGAGGCCGCTGAAGGACGGAACGGCGCCGGCGGGATGCTGGGACTGTCTGGCCGCTCCTGCCGGAACCGGCGCCGAGGATGCGGTCCCGGAAGGCTGCCTGAGGCCAAACCAGCTGTTCCTCATAACGCTTGGCGTTCTTGAAGACGCCTCGATCGTCGACGCCGCAAGCGAACTGCTCGTGCCGGGAGGCATGCGTTCGCTGAGCGCGGACAATCCGCACTACCGCGGCGTCTACGAGGGCGACGAGGACACCTGCAGGAAGCCCGCGTACCACAACGGCACGGTGTGGGCGTGGCAGTTCCCGATGTACGCCGAGGCCCTTGCGAAGACGGGGCGCTGCTCGCGCGAAGTCGCCATGCAGCTGCTTGCCTCCGCCGTCGAGAGCGCGAACACTGGCTGCCTCTGCCACATGAGCGAAATCGCCGACGGCGACGCGCCTCATGCGCAGAAGGGGTGCGCGGCGCAGGCGTGGAGCGATTCGGAGCTTCTTCGCGTTTGGCTCGCCCTGACGTGCGAACCTTCTGGCGAGGGGACGTCAACCACATAATTGCGATTGTATGGACAAGGAAGAGCTGAAGTCGAAAGTCGCGGAACTCGCGAAAAGGGCGAACGAGCTCAAGGCCGATATCAGGGCGTTGGGCGAGCTCAAGTCGCCGCAGGAGCTTAAGGACGCCGCCGAGTACTCTGCGAGAGGCTTCAGGGCGGTCCTGTTCGGCGAGAAGGCCTTCCGAACCGACATCGTGGTGTTTGTGGTCACGGCGGTCATCGCCTTCGCCCTGCCAGTTTCGTGGTGCGAAAAGGCCGTCATGGTCTATACGGTCTTCATGGCGCTTGTGGCCGAGATCGTGAACACCGCCATCGAGACGGTGGTGGACCGGATCTCCCTGGAGAGAAACGAGCTTTCCGGCAGGGCGAAGGACATCGGCTCGTGCCTTGTCGTCACGGCCTTTGTCGGCGCAGGAATCACCTGGACCGTGATACTGACGGGCCTCCTGATTCGGCTTTTCGGGTAGAGACGGCATTTCCGCCTGGTTTTCCCGCAGGCTCCCCACGTTGATAGCCTGTAGACAGGTTCTAAACAACTGTCGATAACGCGTAGGACCACAGACGCGGCAGTTTTGCTATAATGTCCGCCATGAACGATCCGAAGACGCCGCCGAGCAGTCCTGAGGCAGAGAGAGCTGTGCTCGGCGCAATACTGTTAGACACTACGAGCCGCGGCGGAGACCGCGTGATGGACCTGTGCCTTACGAGCGGAATATCCGAGGAGTCCTTCTTCGACCCTCGCAACCGCGTCATCTACTCGACAATGCTTGCCATGAACCGCTCGGCCAAGCCGCTGGACGTGCTGACGCTCACCGAGGAGCTGACGACAAGCGGCAAGCTGGAGACCATTGGCGGAGCTGGGTATCTGCAGAGCGTGGTGGACGAGGTGCCGGTCGCCGCGCACGCCGAGCACTACATTTCGATAGTCAGGTCCAAGCATCTGAGGCGTACGCTGATCGAGCGTTCGGCTAAGGTGATAGAGAAGTGCTACGACGAAGGCGAATATCCCGATCCGAGAGTGGTGCTCGGCGAGGCCGAGAAGTCGTTTCTCGAGATCGGCGACACGGCCACTGGCACGATGACGTGGAGCGCGGCTGTCGACGACTGCTTCCGCCGCATCGACAAGATGTTCGAAAGCGGCGGCAAGACGCTAGAAGGCCTTTCCACGGGGCTGACGCACCTTGACGAGAAGCTGCAGGGCCTAAAGCCCTCCGAAATGATCGTCGTCGCGGCGCGTCCTTCGGTCGGCAAGACGTCTCTTGCGATGAACATTGCCGAGAGCTGCGCCCTTGGCATGGACATGAACAACGTGCCCGTGAGATACGACGGCGGAAAGCGGCATCCTGTCGGCATATTCTCGCTTGAAATGCCGGTCGAGGCGCTCTCGAAGCGCATGGTCGCCGGGCGGGCGGGCATAAACATGTGGAGGCTTAACCGCAACCTTGTGCCGAAGTCGGAGAAGATGGAGATGACCGAGCGCCTGATGCAGGCTGCGGGAGAGCTCAAGACTGCGCCCATATACGTCGACGACACGGCGGGCCTGGACGTGATGGACCTGAGGGCGCGCGCGCGCCGCATGAAGAGGCAGCACGGAGTGGAGCTAATCGTCATCGACTACCTGCAGCTCTGCTGCTGCCGTGAAGGCGCGCGGCAGGGGCGTCAGATCGAGGTCTCGATGATCTCCCAGCAGATCAAGGCGATGGCCAAGGAGCTGAAGATACCGGTGATCGTGCTTTCCCAGCTCTCACGCGCGAACGAGCAGCGCGGCGACAAGTTCGAGCGCCCGAAGCTTTCCGACCTGCGCGACTCGGGCGCGATCGAGCAGGATGCGGACGTGGTGTTCCTCCTGCGCCGTCCTTCCAGAAACGCGGCCGATCCCGAAAGCGGAGACGAGACGCTCGCGATCATCGACGTGGCGAAGAACCGCAACGGCGAGACGGGCGAGGTGCGCGTGAACTTCGTACGAGAGTACACTAGGTTCTTCGACAGGGAGCTCCCGCGCGCCGAAGGGGAGATCATGACCACGTCCGAGCCGCCGCCTGAAGGTCCGATAATGACGCAGGACGTGTTTTCGTGAGATGAAGCGCGCATTCGACATCTTCGCCGTTGTCGTCGCGGCTCCGCTCTGGGTGCCTCTTGCGGCGTTGGTCGCGGCAGCCGTGCTTCTGGCTCTGGGAAGGCCCGTGTTCTTCTCCCAGATGCGCGCAGGAAAGGGCGGTCGGCCGTTCAGACTGGTGAAGTTCCGCTCCATGCGCGAGGGCGAAGGGTCCGACGAGGAGCGGCTTTCTCGGTTTGGGCGGTTCTTGAGGGCGTCGTCTCTCGACGAGCTGCCGGAGCTCTGGAACGTCCTAAAGGGCGAAATGTCGCTGGTCGGCCCTCGTCCGCTGCCGGTTCGCTATCTGCTGCGGTACACTAGCGAGCAGAACCGCCGTCACGACGTCCTGCCCGGAATAACGGGATGGGCGCAGGTCAACGGACGCAATTCGCTGAGCTGGGACGAGAAGTTCCGCTACGACGTCGAATATGTCGATAGACGGTCCATGGCGATGGATCTGCGGATTCTCGCAATGACCGTCTGGCAGGTGCTTGCGCCAAGGCATGTCTCGCACGAAGGCGAGGCTACAATGTCGGAATTCATGCCTGAAGGCGGCTCTGCCCGCAGCTGAGCGAGGAGGCGGTTTCCAATAGCTTCCTAAAAACGCCCTTGATTTGGCGTTTTTCAACCTATAGTGGTTTGCGCTTGCGCCAGACCACAATATTTGGTATTATACGCGGCATGAAACGCTTCGTACATGCTGTTCTTCCGGCCTTCCTCCTTGCGGTGTCCGTTGGCCAGATTTATGCCTTTACGAACTTCTCCGACGAGATCGCGAGATACATCGAACATTCGCAGAAGGATGTTCAGTTCGCGTTCTCGCTAGGCATCTTCTTTCTCGGGATGGGCGCCGCGTTCTTCGGCAAGATCGTCGAAAAGAACATCCGCATCTCGACGATTGTCGGCACGGCGCTTTTCATCAGCGGCCTTTGCGTGACTGCGCTGGGCATCGAGAACAAGTCGCTCGCCCTCGTATATCTCGGCTACGGCTTTCTCGTAGGCACGGGCACGGGCATAATCTACATTTCGCCGGTGAAGACCATGATGCTGTGGTTCCCTGAGCACAAGGCAATAGCCGCCGCGCTGCCAATCATTTCATTCGGCCTCGGCAGCACGCTTTCGACGCTTGTGTACAAGGGCTTCAGCCTTGGAGTGCCGGATTCGTACTTCTCGGTGCATTATCTCGGCTTCTACGACTACATGAACGTCGCGTCCGATCCCAAGGCCATTGTAGGCGTGTTCTTCGCCTTCGCGGCGTTCTATGTGGTGCCGATGGCGATAGCGGCGTTCATTCTGAAGAAGCCGAAGGTCGAGGTCCAGAGCTTTGGCCATGGGATTCCCCATCTCGAGTTCAAGTATTCGCAGCTCGTCCGGGACTCGTTCTTCATACGGTCTTGGCTGTTCATGTTCCTCAACATCTCGGCCGGTCTCTGCCTGATCCCTCTTGCGAAGCAGATGATGTCGCAGTCCGTCGGCTACACGGAAGGGCTGGTGACGACGATAATCGCGCTTTCGGGGCTTATGAACGGCGGCGGCCGCTTCCTGTTCGCATGGTGGTCCGACAGGCTCTCCCGCAGAATCAACATAATGCTCATCATCCTTTCGATATCGGCGGGCGTCATGACGCTCTCGTTCTGGCCGCCTATGATCGGGCTTGCGCTTCTTGTCATCAACGCCTGCTACGGCGCCGGCTTCTCCGTCATACCGGCGATACTTGCCGACAACTACGGCATGACCAACATCTCGAAGATTCATGGAGCGGTGCTTTCGGCGTGGGGAGTCGCGGGGCTCGTCGGCAATCAGGCGGCGATGTTCGTCTCCAACGCGTTCGGCGGCTACAGGGACGGCGGCCACGGCTACGTCGCGGTGGTCGGGATGCTCGTCCTGGCCTACACGCTGAACTTCTTCAACGCGCTTTCGCTCAGGCTGACGGTCGTCCGCCAGCGTCCTTCCTGAAGCCGAGCGACGCGGGTCGCCCAGCTTTTTGGTATAATACAGCATATGACAGACAGCGAAATCAGGGCCGTCGTGCTCGACTTCGGCGGCGTGATGACAACGACGACGATGCCGGAGCGCGTTCGTGCGTGCGTGACGGACTTCGGAATTGACTGGAGGCATCTCGAGGAGGGCTTCGCCAAGTACCGCAGAGTGATGGACGGAGGCTTCATCACCATCGACGAGATGTACGACTTGATATGGGCCGATGCGGACATCACGCTCTCCGACGACGTGAAGGCCCGCATTCTCGAAGAGGACTACGCGAGCTTTCTCGAAGGCTACAGGAACGAGAAGACTCTCGCGTGGATGAAGTCCCTCAAGGTCGACGGGTATCTTCTGGGCATTCTCACGAACATGCCGCTTCCGTTCTCTCTGCGCTTCCGCAAGACGTTCGCCGACTTCATCGCCCTTGCCGACGCGATGGTCATCTCCAGCGAAGAGCGCATGTTCAAGCCGCAGAAGCGCATCTACGAGCTGATGCGCGAGCGCCTTGGCCTGCCTGCCGGCAGCATAGTCTTCGTGGATGACGTCGAGTCGAACTGCGCGGGCGCGCGCGCCGCCGGATGGAAGGCGATAAGGTTCGCGGGCAACGAACAGATTGAGCGGGACTTCGCGGCGCTTGCGGGCGCGAAGCGGCAGTAACTGCAGGCGAGACGACGTGGAAGGCGACCATATACTGAGGGTCAGGGACATCACCAAGCCGATCGAGTTCGACTTGGCCCGTCCGCTTGAGATAGAGGTAGGGTGCGGCAAGGGACGTTTTCTGACGGAACGGGCCAAGGCGCATCCCGACTGCGACTTTCTCGGCATAGAGCGCATGCTCGACCGCGTGCGTCTCTTCGACGGCAAGTGCCGGCGCGCCGGAATAGCGAACGCAAGAGTGCTTCGCCTTGAGGCGCTCTACACTTTCCACTATCTTCTCCCCGCCCACCACGCGCGCACGGTCTACGTGTTCTTTCCGGATCCGTGGCCCAAGAAGAAGCACAGATCCCACCGCCTTTTCGGCAGGCTGTTCCTCGACGCGCTCTGGAAGAGGCTGGAAATCGGCGGCAGGATCGAGTTCGCGACGGACCACAGGGAATACTTCGAGACGGTGTGCGAATGCTTCGAGGCGGACGCGGCGCGCGAGACGGGGCCAGACGGCATACTTGCCGGGCCTCGCTTCGAGCGCGTCGATCCGATGCCGCGTCCGAAGGAGGTGTGGACGGAGTTCGAGACGATGTTTCGCGAGCAGGGTCTTCCAATCTACTCCGCAGCGTGGAGGAGCCTGCCGTCCGACGATTCGCCGCTGGAGCCGCTCAGGATCCCTCCCGAGATGGAGCCGCGCGAAGGTGTGCCGAGACGGGCGTCCGCCCGCGACGGCGAAGACAACGAGTCTGGAGGCCAGGAATGAAGAAGTGGAACGCCGCGACAGTAAGGGCGGCGAAGGGTGTTGAGAAGCTTGGTTGCTGCACTGCGTACGACGCGTGCTTTGCGCGCCTCGCGGACGAGGCTGGCGTGCCGGTGATTCTGGTCGGCGACTCGATAGGGATGAACGTGCTCGGCTACGAGACGACGCTTCCGGTTCAGATGTCCGACATGCTGTCCGCGACCTCGGCGGTCGCAAGGGCGGTGAAGAACGCGATGGTCGTCGGCGACATGCCGTTCGGCTCGTACCAGTGCGGGGAGGACGCCGCGGTCGCAAACGCCGTCGCTTTGGTCAAGGCGGGCGCTGACGCGGTGAAGCTCGAGGGCGGCGCGTCGGTCTGCGGCCTCATCTCGCGTCTGACCACGGCCGGCATCCCGGTTCTCGCGCACGTCGGCATGACTCCGCAGAGCGTGAACGAGTACGGCGGCTTCAAGCGCCAGGGCAAGACCAGGGAGTCCGCGCTCAGAATACTCGACGACGCGAAGGCCGTCGAAGCCGCGGGCGCGTTCGCGGTCACGCTCGAGTGCATTCCCTCCGAGCTCGCGTCCGAGATAACGGCCGCTCTCGGCATTCCGACGATCGGCATCGGCGCTGGCCCGTCGTGCGACGCGCAGTGGCTCGTGATGCACGACCTTCTCGGGCTGAAC
>JAEEZC010000140.1 GCA_016288465.1 Verrucomicrobiota bacterium
ATGTCGCCTTCGGACGCGCTGTGCGTCTGCGGCGCGTAGGTCGCCTCCCACCTGCGCGACTCGCCGGGCGACAGCTCGACGGACGTCTCCGGAGGCTCATTCCCGCTCACCAGCGTCAGCTTGTCGAAGTTGGCCTTCGTGAAGGTAAACACGCCTCCATGCTCTCCGCCGTAGGCCGTGCACGTCAGCTTGGCGTTCTTCGACACTCGCCGCGCCACCGAATCGCCTGGCGCATTGGCATACGCCTCCTCGTAGAAGATCACATCGTCTTCAAACGCCACTGAAGTCCCGGCAGACTGAGGCGGATCCTCCGGCTCGGTTTCGCCGCTGCCGGGATCGGTGCCGCACGGACACCTCGGCGCAAACATCGAAAGCGGGAAGCCCTCGTACCTGTATGAGCCCTGCAGCTGGCATCCGCCGCAGTTGCACGTGCCGTCGCAGTCGTACGAGAACCACGGTCCGCCCGTGATCGCGCAGCACGCGCTGCTAGACCACTGCGTCTCGCCGTCCAGCCCCGCCGGACTCACGTTGACGCGGAACGGGACGTCTACGCCTGACGAACGCGCCCTCGCGCGCCCCCGCATCTGCGGCGCCCCTCCGAACTCGTACGAGACCGTCACGGGCCTCTGCACGACAAGCGAGTTCGCGCCGTTCGTCCACACGCACGTCTCCGCGTCGTCCGACCACAGGAAGCCTATCGGCGCGTCGGACGTCACGGTGTACGTCTTCCCGACCAGTATCGTCACCTCGTTCACGGAATGCGGACGCGCCATGAAGTGCGGGTCGGGATAGTTCGACGTGCCGTCGCCCGAGAACACGACCTCCGCAACCGCATCGCCCTCCGACGCTATCGCGACGGTCCTGTATGCGGCGGCGTTCGCGTTCTGCGGCAGCACGTTCCCCGGACCGTAGAAGTCGCCGTTCCTCACAAGCGGCTCTTCGTCAATCGCGTTCGGAATCCCGTCGCCGTCCCAGTCCGAGGGATGTATCCGCTCGTACGCCCTCCCGACTTCGTTGGAGCGCGTCTCGAACGTGCCGTCGGCGAAGAGCCGCACCTGCGCGCTGACGGGCGCGTTCGTGTCCGCGTTGAGGAAGAACCTCTCCCACGTCACGACGCGCGATCCGTCCGCGTCCGCCGCGCTCCAGAGGCGGCTCTCGCCCTGCACCGCGAGCATCGGAACGCCCACCGCGCAAATCTCGTGCGCCGCGTCGCGCGGGCTCGTACGCAGCCTGCCGTCCGTGAACGCCGCGAATCTCGTCACCTCGTTCGTGCCGAGCGGAAAGACCAGCCCGCCAAGGTCAAGGCGCGTCCAGTCGCTGAATGCGCCGCGCAGATGCCAGCTGCCGACGGTCTCGGCGCCCGCCGGCATCTCGTACGAGTGCGCGGCGTTCGTGGACGCCCCGGACAGCCTGAAACCCCTCTCGACCTCGTCCTGCGTAACGACGACGGACGGCCCGTTCGCGTCCCTCGTTCGCGAGAGCCGCGCGCCTCCTCCCATCAGCCATTCTATCTCCGCGTTTCGCGGCATGCTGTTCGTCTCCGGCTTGCTTCCTCCGTAGAGAATCCCGACTGCGACAAACCCAGAAAGGATGCCGCGCCTCACCCACTTGCCCGCGTCCATCGCCTCACCTCACGATCATGAGGAACCGGACGTGATGCGCGTCGCGGACGACGTCTCAGACTCAGTCGCCTTCGCCTTGCGGTGACGGTATCGAGTCGAAGAGAATCTGGCGTTCGGCTTCGCTCGCGTTGCTGGAGGTCGCAAGCTGGTTGGTGAACGTGCAGAACTGCGCATCGTCCATTATGCCACGGCATCCCCTGACACCGACATTGCACACCGACAGCAAGTCCTTTCTGTATTGATCCACGGCTTTGTTCGTTTCCCGGACTCGGAACTGAAGGTTCCGTTCAGCCAACAATGCCGATCGACGTGCTCGAAAAGCCTCCATCTCTTCCTTATCCGGGGAATAATACAACAAAAGACTGGCTTTTACACGCAACCTATCAATCGGAAAGTCCACCCCGTGAACGCCTCCCAAATAGTTCGCTACAACCGTGCAATTCGCAGAATTCGTGGGGAGATTCTGGAAAGTCCTCGCCACTGCAGCAAACCAGCCGCCCCTATCCCGCAACAAACCTGCGCTCGTTCCGTCGTCAACGGCGTTGGTGGAGACTGTGACATTAATTGAAGTGACAGCGTCAAGCAGAAAAGTCTCCATTTCCCGTGCGTTCTCAGGCGTGGTCTGACATTGCAGTCCCTCCGCGAAATTGCTGTACGCTTCAGATTTCATCGACACGTAATCCGCAGTCATGGACATTTCATCGAATAATTCCCTCGCCCTGTCCATCGTCGGATAATCGCAATATCCTATCAATGGAAGCGAAAACGTGACCATCACTACAAAAGCTATAGATGTGATTTTCATTTTACGGCCTCTTTATTACTCTTGACACACCATTGGTACCGCGCGTTACGGCGCACTCAAACCTACTGACCTTAAAATCGCCATTCTCGTAAAGGCGAAGAACACCAGGCGTTGTGCAGAAATAATGTCTTCCGCCGATTATCGTCTGTCCATCCCACACATACCAAAAGTTAGGAACGTTGTACTGGCATTCCCCTGAAGATCCAACACCAAATCCTGCACGAAAACCAAGTCCCGCGAAGTCATTGTCGAGAAAATTCCCGCTTTCGACCGTGCTTGGATTCCACGCACCAGCTCCAATATCATGAGGGCCCAACTCCTCCTCAATGGTACGGAAAAGCCCCCAGACGTTAGATATTGGGCATTCCCCTTCCTCCACATACAGATGTTCGAATGAAACATAGTCGGGCAAAAGTCTTCTGTAAGTCACCATCCCTACGGCAATCTCACCAGGGACGGGGGGATTTCTTCCTTGCTTTCGCCAGTCTTCGTCTCTTGCGGCTCTACAATACGTGGCAACAATATCCGTCGGCTCGATGCTCACGAACGACAACGTCGTGGAACCGTACGGTGACGAAGCCTCAACGGTAAAACGCTCCGCGAGATACGGCGCCGTTACAGTCCCGCCGTTAACGGTGGCGTGGCCCCGCGATCCGGGCGAGAACGTGAAGAAACCAGACGGTTCCTGATGTATCTTGAACGTTTCGTAAGGGCCAAAGACGTGCCTCACCCTGTTCTGAGGCCATTCGGCATCGGCCACAACCCTTATCTTAACTACTCGCAGCTCAATCCTTTGGGACAAGCTCTCCGTCCCGTCGTCCGACTCGAACGCAAATTCCAGATCCCCTATCAGACCTGTGGCTGACATGTCGAACACGTTAACAATTACATTGCGATACTCTTCAGAATCTGCTGAAGCATGCCACTCACACGGCAGAGAAACCACCGACGGACCGTTTTCTCCGTTCTCTCTCACGACTATCATGTCGGTCGGACAGGTTGAGTCCAGCCTAAGCGTGCCTGACTTAGCCAGTCCCCATTCCGCATGTACGCACAAGTCAGACGAACTCTCGTCCACAAACGTGAACGGCCCGTTCATGTATGCCTCCTCGGTCACCATCAGCCCTCCGCCTTCAAGCGTTATGGAGCTTCGCCTTATGTGCCGTTCGGCGGAAACAGAACCGTGCAGCACGACGCCATCATGCGTCGCCGTCACGGATGCGGAGCTCAAGGCTTCAGCGTCGTCCCACCAAAAGCTACTGCCCGTCTCGTGCCTGTCGCAGTACTCCCAATCATACGAGCAATTGCACCCATTTGGCACGTCTTCAACAGAAGCGACGAACTGCATTGGAAGAGTCGGGTCGTCAACACGGTCTGGAGCTATCCACAACTGCGGCTTGTAGCAGACATATCCGTCACCGTCTGCGCTAGGCCTTACAAGCACGACTCCCGAGTCCTCGACATGCGCGACAAGCGTGAGGCTGTACGGCGACTCCGACGCCGCCTCGCCCCTGAGTCTCGGACCCTCTCGCCTGTTGTTCGCCGCGCCGCTGCGGACCTGCGCCCCGCGCGTCTGTGGCGCGATGTCGTCGCACACGTCGTACACGAAGTTCGTCGCGTCGCGCGGAAACACCGTTATCGGATACCTCACGCCCTTCTCAAGCAGGAACGCGTATTCGCCCGCGTTCGTGACGGCGACGGACTTCGCGCCCACGTTCAGCCATGTCGTCTCTGGCGGATCCTCCAGGAGCGTCGCCGTCAGCTTGTAGAGCCCGTTCGTAAGCCCATGCCCGACCTGCGCGTCGACCCACTGCGCGTAGCCGGCGGACAGCACCTCCTCCGCGTTCGTGAAGTTCGCCGCGACCCATTCCGCGCCCTGTCCGAACCCGTCGTGCGCATACGGCAGCTCGCGCGGCAGAAACGCCGCGACCCCGTTCGTCTCGACCGCGATGTCGCCGTTCCTGAAAAGCTCCACGCTCGCGCTCACAAGCTCGTTCGTGTCGCGCCGCGCGGCCGCGTCCGTCCAGACGAAGCGGTACGAGTTGGACGGCGTATGCTCCGCGCCGAACTGAGTAAGCCCCGGCACGACCGCGAGCGGAACGCCGACTTCGGCGACCGGGTTCGTGTCGAAAGGAGTGCGCCAAACGCGCCCCTGCGACAGGACTTCCACTCCGTGAAGGCGATTTGTGCCGTCCGGGAACACCCAGCCGTCGTCGAACTGGAACCAGGCGGACTTCCGCCACGCCCCGTGAACGCCCCAGCTCTGGAACCCGCTCCCCGCGTCGGAACGCAGGACGCGTGCCGGACCTCGGAACGGCGCGAAGTCGAGATCCGGCGACTTGCGCTTGCCACCTCCGTAGAGTATCGCGGCCGCGAAGAAGAACGTCGCGGCGATTCGCATGCGGCTCGAACGAAACGCCTTCACGGCCTCCCAGGCGAGGAACGCCAGGAGGGCGAGAACCGCCGCGCAC
>JAEEZC010000141.1 GCA_016288465.1 Verrucomicrobiota bacterium
AACGGAGCCACACTGCCTCGTTCGTCTAAAACCGCAGCGGTTTCCTCTTTCAATATGCCGCTCTATTACTCTCACGGCATAAATTATAACAAATATGCACAGGCGCGGCAATGCGGTCTGATGATCACTGCTGCCTAGCCCAAAGCAAACGAGGCGACCGCCTGCGTCCAGCATGGCCTTTGAGCGGCTACACACATGCTCCTCATGCCTCCAGGTTTGAAGCCCTGCCCGTGTTCGACGAGACCAAAATATGGTATCATATCTGCCGTGGACGACACAGCCAGAAACACCAAGCCGACGAAGAGGAACAGGCTCAGGGCCCTTTCCATTGGACTTGCCGAGACCGCGGCAGTTGTCATCGCCGTCGCCATGCTGACCGCCATGGTAGTTGTCGGACTCTTCGGACTTGAGGGCATTGCACGATGGAATTCGTGGAAGCCACTCCTTTCCTCCGCCCTCATATACCTCGCATTTCTCGCGCTGTTCCAGATAGTCCGCCTGCGCCGCAGAAGCCCGCTCGCGCTCGCTCTGCAGTCCGCAGTCGCCGTCCTCGCACTCGCGGCGGCCTGCCACGTCGTCGCACTCGGCAAAGGACTGTATCCAAGGCGCCTTCCATCTCCCGTAAGCTCCTCTTCGTCCGCCGCGACAAACGGACTCGACATCGTCTCGGCGGCAAGAAGCCAGGTCGGCGTCACGGTCAAGTACGATCCGCGCTATCAGAAGCTGGACTATCCGAACGGCGACGTTCCGAGAGAGCGCGGCGTCTGCTGCGACGTGGTCGTACGCGCGCTTCGCGACGCAAGAGGGCTTGACCTTCAGCGACTTGTGCACGAGGACATGAAGGCGCACTTCCTTTCGTATCCGTCGTTGACGCGCTGGCGGATGCTCGGGCCGGACGCCAGCATCGACCACAGGCGCGTTCTGAACGTCGAGAGGTTCTTCCTGCGAAGCGGCTGGTCGCTTGAAGTGACGCATGACGCAGGGAACTATTTTCCGGGCGACATCGTGACATGCCTGATCGGCGGAGAGCTCCCGCACATAATGATCGTAAGCGACAGAAGAAGCGACGGCGGCACGCCGCTTGTGATACACAACGTCGGCTCCGGCGCACGAGAGGAGGACCGACTGTTCAGCTACGTCATCACAGGCCACCACCGCCTGCCTTAGACGTTAGACGCATATCCGGCCGATTATTCCGCGAATGAACGCGAAGTGATGATACGGGGCTCTTGCTACTGCCTTGTGACCTCGTAGAGGAAAGTCGCGTTGGCGGGATCTGCCGCGACGTCGGCCGTGAACAGGAGCGCACTGTCCGGGCCCGGCGCGCAGGGAACCTCGCGCACGCGCCTTCCGGCTGAATCGAGCGCATGCACCTTGAACGAGCCATCGCCCAGCTTCAGCGCGACCTTGGCCCTTCCGGCGCGGACGAGATGCGGAGGCTTGCCCCACTTTACAAGGGTGGTGCGCGAGGAGTCCAGATACGTGTCGCCGTCGTTGCACAGATCGGTGAGATGCGCGAGAAGCATGCGCTTCGACTCCTTGAACGCCCTGCCGTCAAGCGTGATCGCCCAGATCGTGGTCGGCGCCTTGTCGCAAAGCGCCGCGAGAGCGCCCGCCATCAGCCGTCCGCTCTCCGTGAATCCGCCGGCCGTCCGCGCAGTCTTCACGGCGAAGGTTCCGGTCTCGCGGTCCGCCGAGACAGCGCCATTGTCGCCTACGGCCATGTCGCCGCGAAGGAACAGCGAGAGCGCGGCGCGGTCGCCCGCCTGCGAGAGCACGTCGCCGCTCATGCTGAAGTAGCCGGCCCGCACCTGTTCTGGATGGGCGATCTCCCATTCGCTGCCAGCCCAGTCGAACCTCCACAGCGCTCCCCAGTCCTCTCTCGCGGCCACGGCGCCCGCGACGATTCCGCCCATAAGCCGATATTCGCCCGGGCCCGTGAAGTCATATTCCGACGCGACGAACGGCTTGTCGTCAAGCGCGACGCGTGAACACTCGGCCATGACGTCCGCGCCGTGCGCCTTTATCGGATTCGTGTTGCGGCTCTTCGACGGAAGGCGCCACGCCGCGTTCGCCCAGCCCGGATGGTCCCAGTAGTAGTGCTCGTCGACATAGTCGTAGTTCGCCGCGCGCACGGCCCTGAACTGCTCGCGCTCCATTCCCGAGCTCATGTCCGAAAGAAGCGCCTTTACGCCGATTTCGTCCTTCAGAAAAGCCCGCATCCGCCGAGCGAAGCGCATCTCAAGGGCGGCCACGAACCGCGCGAACGCGTCCATCTCCGGCGTCTTGTCCCACGGCCTGCCGGACGGAATCTCGGCAATGCCGCATCCGTCAGACGTTGCCCACTTCCTCCACGCCTCTGGATATCCGGGAACCTTGCGGAGGCTCTCGGCGCCCTCCATGCCGACATGACCCTCGTTGACAAGCGCAAGGAACGCGAGCGCAGGGTCGTCCGCCCAGCGCAGTCCGGTATGCGGGTTCACGTGCGTCATCCAGGAACGAGCGAAAGCGCAGAGGTTGGAGAACACCGCCTCGTTAACAAGGGCGAGCGCCTTGTATTCGTCCATTCCGACAAAGCCGTCGCCCGAAAGCCCGACTGCGCGGCGCGGCACCTTGCGGGAGACGAAGAGGTCCGTCGTCACATAGACGCCCTCGCGTCCGCATACGGCAAGCATCCAGTCCATCTTCTCGAGGCTCTCCTCGTTCAGCGTCGTTCCGTCGTCGGAGCCTTTGACCAGCCAGTTGTCGTGGTGGTGGAGCCGCAGCGAATTGTAGCCGCGAAGGCGCAGCTGGCGCACGAACGCCTCTGCGACATCGTGTCTCGCAAGGTTCGCCCCTCCGCAGATGTTGACGCCATAGAAGCGACGCGGCACGCAGGGACTGTCGGCGAACGCGAAGTGGCGTCCGTTCGCAACGACGCGGCGGCAAGGTCCGGACGGCGCAAAGCCCGAGAAGTCGAGCGCACCGCCCTTTTCGACATCGCGTTCGACCCTTACCGGAATCCAGCGCTCCGAGCGCCTGATCGCATAAGGCTCGCGCTCCTTTGCCTCAAGTCTGCGCCCCGCGTCGAATCTAGCGGTGATCACGTCGCCTCCGATGAAGCGGAAGACGAACGTTTCGAAGTTCCATTCGCGCTCGTCCATCGCATGCAGACGGACGCTCCCGCCGAAGTCGAGGCTGAACTTATCGCCCGCCGGAGACGAGAACTCGAAGCGCCGCGCGGAGAAGCCTGCGATGTGTATGTTCCGGCCCTTCTCGTGTTCGCGCGGCATCTCGGCGGTCGCCGTGTCGGAGACGCACTTGCCGCCGGCCCAGCGCACCGCGTCGAGCTTCAGCATGACAACGTTCTGCGCTCCTTCGCCGCACGGCTCGAACGTCCAGCGAAGAGCGCCGTCCTGACGAGCCTCGGCCTTTGCCATGAACTCGGCGAAAGACCCGTCGGCACGCCGCTGCCTTGGCAGGAACTTCGCGCCAAGGGCGTCGCAGTGAACGGTCCCGTCGACCGCGGTCTCAAGCGCCAGCGGAACTTCCGCCGCGAACGCCGCAAACGAGACCGCGAAAGCGGCCACGGTAAACAAAAGCCTATTCATCGGGAACCTGCCTTAACCCTGGTAGTAGTTGTCCGGCTTGTCGTACCAGAACGTGGTCTTCCTGCCGTTGTGCATGCGCACACGCTCAAGCCAGCTCTTGGGACGCGGCTTCTCGGCCCAGAGACGGTTGAAGAAGAAGTCCGTCTGCCGAACCGTAAGCTCGGCGCGGTCTTCGAACGTCTTGAAGAAGGCGTAGCCGATGTCGCCCCAGTATCCTGCCGAGGGGAGCGTCGCCGTCTGCACCGTCCGCGAATCGCCGTAGCCGTAGTGCAGAAAGCCCTCCTCCACGACGTGGCGGTGCCCGAATATGTAGCCGAAGACTGACTTGGCCGTCACTGCCTCCTTGACGATTCCGGCCTCGCCGGCCGGATGGTGCGCGCCCAGAAACGTCGGGCGAGCAGCCGCTGCAAGCGTATCGGCCAGCCATTCGCGCTGCGTGTCGTCCATAGCCCCTTCGACATGGCTTCCCTTGCCGTTCGGCTCGGCCCAGTCCTCGCCTTCGCGCGACTTGAGCGTGTCGAGCAGAATCAGGTCGGCGTTCGGCGTGGACACCTTCGAGACGATACGCCCGGGCACAAGCAGCCGCGACTTGTATTCCGGAAACACCTGCATGAAGCTGTGCCGGTTGTCGTGGTTGCCCATGCCAAGGGTGAGGGTTATTCCCGCGTCGGAAAACGGCTTCAGCGCCGCAGCCGCGAGGCGGAAGTCCTCCACCCATCCGGAAGACGCGGAGAAGTCGCCGAAGACGACCGCGTTCGCAGGAAGGGTGCGCAGAGAAAGAATCTCCTTGACCAGCTTGGGCAGAATGTCGTTGGCCTGCGTCGGACCGTTCGGCCACCGAACCGTGTTGTCCAGCTGGTGGATGTCGGAGATGAACACCATGAGATTTGGATCATGCGTCTTCTCCGACACGCCGCCTGCTGCCGCGCGCGCCGTCTCGACGGCGCCGACCGCGCCAACACCCGCAAGAAAACCCCTTCTCGTAAACTTCATGTGACTCGTGTCTCCTTTGAATTAGCGCACCACGAGGAGCATGCCCTTCGGAGGCTGCTGAAGCTCGAACTTGTGCCAGTCGATGTTCGCCCAGCCTGAGATATCCTTCCAGGTGAACGTGTTCCATCCGGCGACGATTCCGTCCACCGGCACTTTGACCTCGTATTCATTGCCGCCCTTTAGCCCGTAGGTGCCAAGCGACGAGCCGTTCGCAAGGAACTCGAAGTTGAACGTGCTGCCGCCTGTGTTCTGTACACGCGTTGTAAACACGCCGCGCACCTTGCCGACGAGGTCGCTCGGAACGTAGAAGCGGAACTGCGTGCCGTCTGCAGCAGAGTTGAGCGAACGGTCGTGGAGTTTATCGGAACCGCACGCAGCATTTAGGATGTATCTGTCTGGACTATCTTTAACCCATGGTTCGTACTTGTCGCGGCTGTCGGAGAAGGAGCCAATCGACTCGCCGAACTTCCACGAGCCGCCGAGCGTCACGGCGTCAATCGCGAAAGAGCCCTGCAGTCGCGTAATGACGAGCGTATTTGCCCCGGACGTGACAACATTCGCCGGCACGAAGACGCGACCGACGCCACCGGCAACTGCCGTTACCGTGCCAAGCGTCGTTCCGTTGATGGACGCAGCAAGAGAGCCGTTGCCGGATGCGACAGGGATGCGCAGCCACTGGGCCTGGCCAGCCCATAGCGCAGGGCAGTCGAAGGCGATAGTGGCCGTTGTGTTCTCGGCATCGAGCGTCGGATTGAGGTTCTCCCATGCGCCTGTATTGGAAACGCTCGCAGTCTTGGCCGACGTCGCAAACTCGTTGACTCCGTTGCCCTCCATGCCGACCTGCACAAGATTAGGCCGTCCAGTACCGCCAGCCATCGCCTCGCGAATCTCGTCGTCCGAAAGCAGGCGATCCCAGAACGCGATCTGGTGAAACGCGCCCTCAAAGGCTTTGTTGCTCATGTCCCCGTTGTAAACGCCGTTGGTAAAGGACGCGCTGTAGGACTCCTTTATCGAAGCGAGGTGCACACGACATCCGGCGGCGATTGTCGGCAGGCCCTTGCTCGTAGGATATGTCTCGGAGATTTTTGCGAGCTTGTTCGACGGGTTGGCGTCGGTGCCATCGTTCCAGCACAGCCAAATGTCGAGTTTTGAACCCGAAACGGCAATGGCGCAGTCAACCCAACGGCCGTTCTTTATCTTGATGTCTTCGTAATTCTTCTGGGTTGTTGTAACGAACGTACGCGGACATGCGTAATCGGCAAGAGCCTTCGGAGTGTTGAGATTGAGAGAAACCCCCGTCGCCGACCCAGCCGTCTCATTCCACACCGAGCCAATGTCGATGACATGATTCGGGTTGCCTGATACCTGGTTAACCTGATCGGAGCGGAAACGAAGGACGCACGTCCAGTTCGAGCAGACGCTACCGCTCGTCCAGTCGGACATCCAGTTGTCAAAGTGAAGGTTGCCAAAGCGACGACCTGCCCAGTACGGCTGAGATGACGTTTGGCCGTCAATCGTAACAGTGGCGTCGCCTGTCTTGGGGGAGTACGAAGGCACGACCATACATGGCGTCGAGTCCAACGTCACGCCAGCATAAGGACAATCGACCTTCTGATTTGAGTACTGCAAGCGCCATCCCCACCACAAATATTCGCCGCCATGCATCGCCGAAGACGCTTCGGCCAGATTGGGAAGAGACTTCACCTTCGTTGTCGAACTGCTGTCCGCCGTTCCCACGGCGTTTCCGGCGGAGCCCTTGTACCACACCTTCACGTCGTCGAAGACGCTGCCTTGGACTGTCGCCTGCGCGGTCGAACTGATGGCCGCAGCTATTGTCGCGGTCACGACTGCCGTTTTCTTTATGGCATTCATGCTTTTCTCTCCTGTTTTCTGGGTGTTGTCATAGCAAAGACCTTCAGGGAGAGCGGCGACAGGCGTCGCGGCCTGCGGGACGGACTCAGAGGCCTTCGCCCCTTCTCCGCCGACGCGCTCGGCTATCTGCCAGGCCGCAAACCCGGCAAGAGAGACGCAGACTGCGACGGACGCGGCGATCTTCATGAACCCGCGCCCCTTCGACCGGCTCTGCATCTGGACAATCGCCTCGACCCTGAGACCGAAGTCGGCTGGAAGGGTCGGACAGTCCGCAGTATCCTGCAAGGCGGCACTCACCGCTCTTTCAAGCGATGCGCCCTTCCCGTAGACTGGCTTTTTGACGTTGTTCACCTTTGCTCTCCATTATGGTCAATGCCGCCTACCCAGAAAAGGTTAGCGACAAAATTTCCTTTAGTTTCCGCCTCGCGGCATGAAGCCTTACCTTCACCGCCCCGACAGAAATTCCCAGCGCCTCGGCTATCTCAGCCTCGGGCAGCTCGTCGAAATACCTGAAGACCACCGCCTCCCTCAACGCCGGCGAAAGCTTCTCGACCGCCGCACGCACGGTCTCGGCGTTCGTGTTTATATCAAGAACCTCGGCAGGATCTGGCCTCTCGTCCGCCATTTCAGGCAGCTCGTCCACGAAACAGAGCGCGTTCGCGCCCTTCTTGCGCAGCTCCATCCGATGGAAATTGGCAAGAATCGCGCACAGCCAGCCGAAAAACGAAACGTTTTCGCCGAACTGGTCAATGCACCTGACGGCCTGGGCTATGGTTTTCAGCGTCAAATCCTCGGCAGTCGCCTCGTTCGAGCAGAGACGGTAGGCCGTTCTGAACAGACGCCCACCATACCCGTCCACGAGCGCCTTCGCCCCGCTGACAGGATCCCGCCGTATTTGATCCCATACCTCCATCTCCCCACATTGTATCAAATGCAGGGCGGAAAGTGAAGGTTCAGCCAACTGTAATATCCCCACCTCAGAGAAGAGCTACCGAGCCCTCTGAGTATCTTGCGCGATTTGCGCCTACCGGCGCGACCACGAACCACGGCGCAAGCGAGCTACGTGGGCGGTATCGCCCGAACCGTTCGTTCACGGGCGCCCCCGACATGTTTTTGCCGCGTGTGCCGCCGCACACGCCTGTTACCGTCGGTCGGCAAAAACACATCGGTCCCGCGAACTGCCTCTCGTGCGATCCCACCCTCTCCGCTCGACGTCCACAGAAAAAAGAACAATAATCGGTCAAACGCCGCCGCGCCATTCCAACCTTC
>JAEEZC010000142.1 GCA_016288465.1 Verrucomicrobiota bacterium
CCGGGCGACGACGAGGTGACGTGCACCGGAAGATACGGGATGCCATCCCCCCAAGTCCGTCCGGTGAATCTGCGCCACGCCGACATCGGGATCTCGGTCGTCGGCGAGGACTGCGAATCGACAAGCTTGACGTATCCGCCGGTCTCCGGATTGCAGCACCACACGGTGAACTCGCCGCTGACGTCCGCAAGCTCGACGTGAACGTATCCGTCAGGCAGCCCCACCTTCGTCACGAGCGTCATCGTCGCCCCCTGCCAGATGTTCGTCGTCGCGACCATCAGCGACCCGAGGTCGTCGCCCGAGGCGGCGATGGACGAGACGTCCTCTATCGCGACGCCGAAGACCGTCATGTCGTCAGTCGCCTTCGCCTTGCGGAGAAGGTGTGGGTATGGAGTCGAACAGAATCCGCCGCTCGGCTTCGTTCGCGCCGCTGGCGGTCGCAAGCTGATTCGTGAATGCGCAGAACTGCGCATCGTCCATTATGCCGCGGCATCCCCTGACGCCGACATTGCACACCGACAGCAAGTCCTTTCTATACTCATCCACTGCTTCGTTTGATTCTCTGACACGATACTGAAGATCACGTTCTGCCAGCAATGTTGCACGATGAGCATAAAAAGCTTCCATCTCTGTCGGATCGGGGGATATCCACCTGACTATGCCGCCTCCAAAGCGTAAACGATTCGTCGGGAATCCTACCTCGCAAACGCCCCCCAGGTAGGTCGCCACAGCCATGCAGTTGGCAGGGTTGGTGGGCAGATCGTGGAAATTCCGCGCCGTATCAGAAAACCAGTACCCCCTGTTGCACAAAATAAATGCGCTCGTCCCATCGTCAACGGCATTTGTGGAAACGGTGACAACGATAGACGTTACGGCATTAAGAAGGAACGTCTCCATGTTCCGGGCGTTCTCGGATGTCGTCGGACAACGCAGATCTTCCGCAAACTTGCTATACGCCTCCGATCGCATCGACACGTTCGTTGCGAGCACGGTATTAGCATCGAACAGTTCCACCGCTCTGTTCATCGTCGGATACGCACAATATCCCGGCAATGGGAATGAAAAAGCGAACACTACATCAAGCACACCAAATATGATTTTCATTTTACGGTTTCCTTATTACTCTTGACACACCATTGGTTCCACGAAGTACGGCACAGTCAAACCTAGTGATCGTGAAGTCGCCATTCTGATAAAGTTCAAAGACTCCAGGCTTGATGCCAAAGGGCTGCTTTTCACCAACAATCTTCTTGTCATCCATCACATACCAATAGTTGGGCACCTTATACTGGAAGCTTCCGTGAGAATAAGAGGTGCCAAGTGCCGCCTTGAAGCCAATCCCAGCAAAATCATCGTCGATAAAGTTTCCGCTTACCACTTTGCTAGCCCTCCAAGCGCCGGCACCCGCATCATGTGGCGGTAGAGATTGGCTCATGGGCTCGAAGAATCCATTGACGCCTGATACTGGGCATTCACCCTCCACGACCCGCAGATGCTCGAACGAAACATGATCCGGCATGAGTTGTCTATGAGTCACCATCCCTACGGCGACTTCGCCGGGCACTGGTACCGCCCCCGTCTGTTCTCTCCAATCATCGTCTGTTGCGGCTCTACAATCATAGGCAATGATATCCGTCGGCGCGACGCACTCGAACTCCAGGGTTTCCGAGCCGTGTTCCGACAGCGCTTTCACCGTGAACGTCTCCGCCAGATGAGGCGCGGTCACCTTGCCTCCGCTCACGGTCGCGTGGCCCCGGCTCCCCGGCGCGAACGTGAAGAAGCCAGCCGGCTCCTGCTCTATAGTGAACTTCTCCTTGGGGCCAAAAACATGCCTTGTCTTGTTCTCAGGCCACGAGGCGTCGGCCTTTATGCGTATCTTCGCGACCCAAAGCTCGATCCTCGTCGAGAGCGCCTCCGATCCGTCGTGGGACTCGAACGAAAAGTTCAGCTCTCCGATAAGGCCGGTCGCCGACATGTCGGTCACGTATACGATGATGTTGCGTTCGCTCGAGGCGTCTTCCGAGACGTCCCACTCGCACGGCAAGGAGATCCCCGACGGGCCTCCCTCTCCGTTCTCCATCACGGCTATCTTCGCCGGGCATGTTGAATCGAGGCGGAGTTTTCCGGACCTCGCAACGCCCCAAACCGCGCGTACTGACAGATCAGAAGATTTCTCCTCGACAAAAACGAACGGCCCGTTCATGTACGCGTCCTCGGTGACGAGCAGGCTTTCGCCTTCAAGGGCTATGGAGCTTTCCTGTATGTCCCTCACTGCGGAAACGGAGCCGTGCAACACAATGTCGCCGCATGTCGCTGTTAGGCTCGCCGCGTTAAGTCCTTCGTTGTCGTCCCAGGTGAAACACGGCCCGATCTCTTGCCTGTCGCCGCACTCCCAATCGAACGAGAAATGCTTTCCTTCGGGCGCATCGTAGACGTCGGCGATGAACATCATGGGAAGCGGCGGGTTGTAGACGTAATCCGGCATTATGGTAAGCTGGGGCCTGTAGACTACATATCCATCATTGTTTGCAGACGGGCAGACGATTATCAAGCCCGCATCGTCGACGTGGGCCGTGAGACACAACGCGAACGAAGGCGTCCACCCCAGCCTCGGCATCGCCGCCCTGCGCGACTCGGCCGCGCGACGGGACTCAGACTGCGCGCCTCGCATCTGCGGGCCCACGTCGTCGCACGCGTCGTAGATGAAATTCGTCGCGTCTCTCGGGAAGACCGTTATCGGATACCTCACCCCCTTTTCGAGGAGAAAAGCGTACTCTCCCGCGTTCGTGACGGCGATGGCCCTGCCGCCCACGCTCAGCCGTATCGTCTCCGGCGGGTCTTCCAGAAGCGTCGCCGTCAGCTTGTAGAGCCCGTTGGTCAGATTGTGCCCGACCTGCGCATCCACCCAGTGCGCGTAGCCGGCGGACAGCACCTCCTCCGCGTTCGTGAAGTTCGCCGCGACCCATTGCGCGTCCTGCCCGAAGCCGTCGTGCGGATACGGCAGCTCGCGCGGCAGAAACGTCACGACTCCGTTCGTCTCCACCGCGACGTCGCCGTTCCTGAAAAGCTCGACGCTCGCACTGACGAGGCTGTTCGTGTCTCGCATCGGCGCCGCGTCGGTCCACGAGAAGCGGTACGAGTTGGACGGCGTAAGCTCCGCGCCTACTGTCGTAAGCCCCGGCACGACCGCGAGCTGGACGCCGACGTCGGCAACCGCGTTCGTGTCGAAAGGAGTGCGCCAAACGCGCCCCTGCGACAGGACTTCCACTCCGTGAAGGCGATTCGTGCCGTCCGGAAACACCCAGTCGTCGTCGAACTGGAACCAGGCGGACTTCCGCCACGCCCCGTGAACGCCCCAGCTCTGGAACCCGCTCCCCGCGTCGGAACGCAGGACGCGTGCCGGGCCGCGGAACGGCGCGAAGTCGAGGTCCGGCGACTTGCGCTTGCCACCTCCGTAGAGTATCGCGGCCGCGAAGAAGAACGTCGCGGCGATTCGCATGCGGCTCGAACGAAACGCCTTCACGGCCTCCCAGGCGAGGAACGCCAGGAGGGCGAGAACCGCCGCGCAC
>JAEEZC010000143.1 GCA_016288465.1 Verrucomicrobiota bacterium
CCTCTCACCCTTCTTCTCCACAGTGGCAGTCGCAGTGCCCGTGGCCGTGTTCGTGATCGTGGCCATGTTCGTGGTCGTGCCCGTGGCACCCGCATCCGCACTTGCCGTCGGCGGGATGCATCTTCCGCTCGCGGGCTATCAGATCCTCCGCGAGCGCGCCGGTGGCGTCAAGCCCCGCCTCGTCCGCGACCTCCAGCAGATTCACGAGCGCCGGCAGCGTGTACTTGGCGAATTGCGGCTGGCCGACGGACGCAAGGCGGCCGAAGGCGCCAAGGCACTGCGCAAGCCTCTGCACGGCCGCGAACGGCAGCACTTCGGCTATTTCACCGCGGCCGCACTTCTTCGCATACAGCGACACAAGAGCCCGGCGCTCGCCGGTCGTAAGCTCGCGGTACGGATCGTACAGAAGCGATGCGAGATCGTAGGCGGCCGGCCCGAGCCGCATTCCCTGGAAGTCGATGAACGTGAGCTTGTCGCCGCGCCACAGGATGTTGGACGACTGGAAGTCGCGGTGAACAAGCGCCTTCGGCTCGCTCTCCAGCCTCTCGGCGACCTTTGCGAGCTCGGACTCCACTTCGCCCGGCATCTCGAGCCCGAAGCGCGAGCCGAGGCAATGGCTGGCAAAGAGCCCGCGCTCCCACTCCCACGTCCCGAGGTCGAAGGGAGGCAGAATGTCCGTCGGCAGGTCTGGCTCCGAGCCGAGCGCATTGAAGCGCGCAAGGGCCTCGACGACCTTGACGTACTCCTCGAGCGACATCTTCCTCTCGACGCCTGCGTCTTCCAGGACAAGCGTCTTGGTCGCAAGGTCCTCGAACACGACTGACGGCACCGGCGCCCCCTTCGACTTGAGCCAGCGGGCATGGCCGGCGTACTTGCCGTTCTCCGCGCGGTTGCCGTCGTCGTAGACCACGGCGATGCCCTTGTCGCATCCGAAGAAAACGCGCTCGCTGCCGCGGGCTGAAAGGAACTTGAAGTCGGAGGCGCCAGTGGCCCTGAGCTGCGGAATGTCGGCAAAGGCGTTGTCGCCGCCGGACTCGTTGAGGCCGATGTACCGCTCCACGCAGCCGGCATCCTCCCAGAGCAGCTCGTCGGACATTACGGCCCGCACGAACCTTCCGTCCATCGCAGCCCTCTCAAATGCGGACACGATGGACGAAGCGCCCTGCGGAGGCACGTAGCGAAGTATGTCCGGCGAGAGCAGCGCGAAGCCGCAATAGGTGAACGTGCCGTCCACGCCCGCGTCGTCGCTCCTCCAGTTCGTGATGTATCCGCTCGCAGGCTCGACCTCCACCGTCCTCGGACCGGACTCGGTCGCAAGGCATACGCCGATCTCGCAGCCTTCCGGCGCGGGGATGTCGGGAGCGCCCTCCAGCACGATGTCGCCGTTTACGAGGTAGAAAGGCGAATCGCCTATCCATTCACGAAGCGGATTAAGGGCTCCGCCGCTGCCGAGGATCTCGGGCTCGTGGCTGACGCCGATCTTGAGGCTCCCGCCTGCCGCACGGTCGGCGGCTCTGTACGAGTCGACCCAGGCGCTTATCTGCTCAGGCAGATGGTGCGAGTTGACCATGATGTCGTCGACGCCGCGCTCCCGCAGCATGTCCACGATGCGAGCGATCATCGGCTCGCCCCAGACCGGCATGAGAGGCTTGGGCGTGGAGCATGTGAACGGCCTGAGCCTCTTTCCGAGGCCCGCCGCCAGCACTACCGCCTTTCTCGCCGCTACTTTCGTCACTCTTCCTCCCGATGAAAAACGCCCTTCGCCCGCCCTATCTGTAAGAAAACCTCTGCCTCTGCGCGCGAACCTTGGGCTCTTCGAGCAGAAGCGAGTACCACTGGTCGCCGATGCCGGAGTTGGAGAAGTGGCCCGGCCTGTTGTTCATAAGGCACTCGTGGTTGCGCTTGAGCGTTTCGTTGTCGCTCTTCTTCAGCGCCTCGGTCAGCGTCTTGAACGCCCCGTCGAGATCGCCCTTCTTGACCTCTATCCAGCTCATCTCCGCAGCCAGCAGGACGTTGCCGTTGTACTTGGTGCGCGCAGCGGCCTTCGAATATATCTTCTTCATCTCCTTCACGTCGCCGTCGGTCATGTAGAGGCGGGCGATCTTGATGGCCGCCATCGTCGGATCGACGAACAGCGCCTTGGGCATGAGCCTGTCGACGGCCTTGAAGTCCTTGACCATCCAGTTCAGCTGCAGCTGCGCCGTCGCGATCTGCCTTTCCATGAGCGGAACCCACAGCCTGTATCTGCGGAGGGCCTCGGTCTGCTCCAGCGCCTCGCGCACAAACACCTTCGTGTCTTCGGCGATCTCCTTCTGGGCCGCCTGGATGGACCCTGGCGGCCGCATCTGCCAGCGCTGCATCTTCTGGCGCAGCTTGTTCTGCCCCGCCTCCAGAATAGCCTGCACCTTCGCCATGTCGGCCTTCACGCGGCGCTGTATCGCATATCCGGACGCCGCCTGGAACGCGAGAAACGCCACTATGCCGTCAAACACGCTCCAGCCCATCCCGGCGTCTAGGCCGTAGCGCGCGGCGGCAAAGCCGCCCAGTCCGAACAGAACCGCAATAATCAGTGTTACCATATGTCCATATTATACCATATTTGCAAGACCACGCGCGGACCCTACACCGGCCCGCTCAGTCTATGCGCATCAACCTAAGCTCCGGATGGCGTTCTCCGTACTCGGAAACCACTATGTTGAACAGAATGTCGTGCTGGGCCTGCCCCGCCCGCCGCAACGACTCCGCCAAATCGCCGCGGCCCCACCAGACCGCGCGAACGCGCCCTGACGCGCCCCCGAACGCCGACGGCACGGATATCGAGACCGAGAGGTGCCGTCCGTCCGCGCCAAGCGGCTTTACGTCCGCGAACCGCACGCCGCGCATGCCGAAGACAGGCTCCTCGTTGCATTCCCCGAACGGCTCAAGGCCCTCAATCGCCTCGGCGAGCTCAAGAGTCACGTCTCCGGGCTCGAGGTACATGTCAGGGCCTTCCTCCTCGCGCTTCGCGGGGCTGACACCAGCCTTCGCGCAGTAGTCGCACATCGCGCTTCGGAACGCGTCGATCATCCCGGGCTTCACCGTGAACCCGCCTGCCGCCGCATGCCCGCCGTACGTCGCAAGGCAGTCGCCGCACGCGACGAACGCATCTCGGATGTTCAGCCCTTCCGGCGAACGGGCCGACCCGCGCCCGGACGCGATGACGCACACGGGCGCGCCGCCGCCAAGACGCTCCAGCACCCTGGCGGCGACAATTCCCGCGACACCGGGATGCCCGCCAGGAAGATCGATGACCTGGGCGGCCGCGCCCTCGACGACCTTGGACATCGCCTCCTCTGTCATCCGCTGCTCGATGGCCTTGCGCTCTGTGTTGCAGAGGTCGATCCTCAGAGCGTACTCGCGCACACGCTCGCGGTTGGTCTCGAGGACGAGGTCCAACGCGTCCATGCCGCTCGCAAGGCGCCCTGCGGCGTTTATCCGCGGACCCAGCATGAAGCCGAAGTCCTTGGACGTGAGCCTGTCCGCACCACATCGCGCAGCGCGCGCATGCAGCTCCCTGAGGCCAAGCGGCGCCCAGGAGCGGAAGCGCTTGAGCGCCTCGGCGACGAGAATGCGGTTCTGCCCTATAAGCGGCATTATGTCCGTCACGGTCGCCAGGCCCGCGAGCACGAGCAGCGGGCCGCCTATGCCGGCCGGGCCCACGTACATCCCGCGGCGCTTAGCCTCCGAGACCAGCCTGCCGGCGAGAAGGTACGCAACCGCCGCGCCGCACAGGTCGGAGAGTCGTCCCGGCGCCGCGACCCTGGGGTTCACCAGCGCGTCCGCCTCGGGCAGCTCCTCGCCCGGCAGATGATGGTCCGTCACGACAACGCGCACGCCCTTCGCGTTGAGCTCCGCAATCTGCCCGACCGAGTTGATGCCGTTGTCCACGGTCACAACGAGCCCGGCGCCCGGACACTCAGAAAGCATCCTGGCGACCGAGGCGTCGCTCATGCCGTATCCCTCCGACAGGCGCTCCGGCAGAAACGGCGTCACCGTCTCGCCTCCGCGCACGGTCTTGATCGCCTTCATCATGATCGCGGCGGCGCAAACTCCGTCGCAGTCGTAGTCGCCGAAGACGACGATCCTGCGCTGCGACTCGCAGGCGGCAAGGATGGCCTCGGCGGCCTCCTTCACGCCGGGCAGTTCTTCCGGCGGAGCGAGGTCGTCGATCGACGGATTCAGAAAGTCGCGGCGCTCCGACTCGGGAATTCCGCGGACGTCCAGTATCCTGTCTATTATCTCACTTGACTTCAAAACACCAGCCGTGCTTGTCAGGGATGACGCCGTACTGAATGCCCTGCACGCGATCGTAGAGCTTCTGGAGGATCGGGTGCACAGTGTCCTTGTCGGAGATCTTTATCACGTCCTTGCCGCGCGTGATCTCCCAGACCGGCGTGATCACGACGGCGGTTCCGAGCGCCGCGACGGCGACGAACTTCTTAAGCTCCGTATAGGGCACGGGACGGCACTCGACCTTGATGCCGAGGTCCTTGGCGCACTGCTTGAGCGACATGTTCGTGACGGAGGGAAGCACCGAGCACGAATCGGGCGTGACGTACGCCCCGCTCTTCGAGATGCCGGCGAAGTTGGACGTCGCGAACTCCTCGATGTACTTGTGGGTCTTCGCGTCGAGATAGAGCTCGACGGGCCAGCCCTCCTTCTTGGCCTTCTCGTGGGCGAAGATGCCCGCGGCGTAGTTGCCGCCCACCTTGACGTCGCCCATGCCGTGAGGCGCCGCGCGGTCCCACTGGTCGAAGATCACCGCGCGCACGGGCTTGATGCCGCCCTTGTAGTACGCGCCGACCGGCATGACCATGATCATGAACGTGTACTCCTTGGCCGGGGCGACGCCGATCTGCGGACCGGTGCCTATCAGGAGAGGCCTGAGGTACATGGACCCGCCCGTTCCGTACGGCGGCACGTACTCGGCGTTCTTCTTCACGACCGCCCTGCAGCATTCGAGGAACGTCTCGACCGGCACGGGCGGCATGCACGTGCGCTCCGCCGTCCTGTACATGCGCTTCGCGTTCTCGTCCGGGCGGAAGATGACGATCTTGCCGCTCTTCTGGCGGAAGGCCTTGATGCCCTCGAAGCACTCCTGCCCGTAGTGAAGGCAGGCCGCGCCTATGTGCATGGTGATCCACGGGTCCTTGACGAACTTGGGGCTGGACCACTTGCCGTTCTTCCACGTCATCCGGAGGTGGCAGTTCACGTCGGAGAACCCGAACCCGAAGTTCTCCCACTTCACTCCCTTCTTTGGCTGCTTGATCATTTTCTATTCCTTTCTATTGTGTTTGAAAGCGTCTCAGCGCTGGAACAGCGGCTCGGCTATCTCGTAGAGGTCGCGCTCCTTCTGCAGGCGCGACACGATGCCCGCCTTGTTCAGGGTGTAGGCGCGCAGGAAGCTCTGCTGAGCCATCCTCACCTTGCCGAGGCGGCGCTGTATCTTGGCGAGGTCCGCCCATGCGTCGGCGTCGTTCGCGCGGAACTTGATGAACCTGTACATCGCCTTCTCAGCGGCCTGGTCCCTCTTCGCCTCGCAAAGCATCTGCGCGGCGATGCGGAGCGACAGCGGGTCGTCCAGCGAGCCTATGACGCCTTCGGCCATGCGCGCTGCCTCAGGCGTGCGCCCGAACTCGTAGTAGCACCGGGCGAGCTCGAACGTCTGCGCGGGCGTAAGCCTGCCGCCCGTCGCGCGAATCGACTCGAGGTCCTCCATCTTCTTGACCGCCTCGCGCGCGCACTTGACGTACGACCTCAGCGAGTCCGTTTGGCGGTTGTTCGGGTCGATGCGGTCGGTGTAGTCCATGAGCTCGAGCGCGACATCGTATTTCTGGAACGCCAGCAGGCACTCCCTCGCATACCTGAACGACGCCTCCGGCGACGCGGGATAGAGCAGGCACGCCTCGCGGAACGCCTGCGCCGAGTCGCGGTACCTGAGCTGCTTTCCGTACAGCCCCGCAATCGCAGCGCGCAGCTTCGAGAAGCCCTTCTGCCCGGCGAAGTCGCGGCGGTACATCGGGTCGTCGAGAAGCCTGCGCACGTACCAGTCCCAGAAGTCGCGGTCCTTCGCGGCGGTCTTCGGGTTGTACGGCGTCGGGTCGGCGTTGATCTTCATTATCAGGCCGTGAGGGGAGAGGTAGTCGTACATCCACTGTATGGCGTAGGACTCCTCGACGTAGAACGCATGGCGCTTGCGGTCGTGGTCGTGCATCATCTTCGTGAGGATGCCGTTGATCTCCATGACGCCGAGCGCGCCCGTGACCTGCACGCGCCCGTTCTCGATCTTGACGTTGCCGTTGGCGGGGCGCTTGTGCTGCTGCACCTCGTCCACGTAGATCTTGAACGCGTCGGCGCTGTCCTCCTTGGACGGTATCCATATCTCGTCACCGTAGAGGTCGCGCTCGACCGACATGTACGTGTCGTCCGCAAGGGCGTTCTGCGTGATGAGGTAGACGTCGGGGCGGAAGTTCGCCGAGTAGATCATGTACGTAGGCACGAAACGCCCCGGGTCGGTCCCGCCGAAGAAGATGGAGTACGGCTCCATCGGCGGCGGCCAGGACGGGTCGGGCAGAGGCTCCTCGTCGGCCACAAGCTGCTCCTTGATGGCGTTCGCGCCCTCGAGCTGGTACGCGCCGAACTGCCAGCCGAACGTGTGGCCGTTCTGCTCGCTGCCGCCCAGCTTGAACGCGACCTCGCCCACGCCGAGCTCGTAGTCGCCGCAGTAGTTGTCGACGATAGGATACACCAGCGACACGACGATCATCGCCGCAGCCGTCGCCGCGGCCGCAGGCGCAAGCCGGCGCTGCCCGAGCCGGGGCGCCAGCTTCCTCAGGGCGAACACGGCCGCGAACACGAGGCCGTAGCCTATCCACATCGCAAGCATCGCGTGGGACGAGATGAACTTCACCTTCTGGATGAAGCCGTCCTGCAGGTCGCCCTTCACGTTGGCGAGCGCGATGAGGAGGAAGCTCATCATCAGGAAGCACGCCAGCGCCGGAACCATCCACTGCCAGAAGGCGCGGCGGTTCTCGCGGCGGACGATCCAGTGGCCGGCCGCGAACGGGACGAGCGCGAAAGGAATGAGCAGGTCGGTGAACTGCACGCGGACATCCTCGAAGTAGTTCGCAATCTGCCCCCAGCTCGGCATCTGGAAGCCGATCGCCTCGTACTGGCCGCGCATGATCGCGTGCTTGAAGCCCTCCCAGGTGCGAGGATAGCCCCAGTTCATCGGCGGGTTCCTCAGATCCGACACTATCGGCATGTACGCGTAGAAGCTCACGCCCAGCTGCGCGAACACCACCGCGCCGGCGACGGAGCGGCCGTTGGGAAGCGTCGCCCAGACCAGCGCGACGACGATGAAGTTCCACGCCACGCCCCACCAGAACCACCACGAGCACGGATGCGTGAGCCCGTTCATCGCGCCGTGCGTAAGAAGCGTGAAAGCGGCAAGCTGCACGCCCGCGACCGGTATCGCGAACGCAAGCCCGCGCCGCATCGGCGCCGTAAGCGCGAAAAGCACCGCCAAAACCGCCCAGAACACGGCCGTCGACTTGCCCCACGGATAAGGCTGGCCCGCGTAGCCGTTGGAACCGGCCGACGGAACCGTGGCTGCGACAGCGACAGCAAGCAAGGCAAAGCCGGCGGACACCAGAAGCTCGCGGTTGAACTGGCCGAGCACCCTGTCGACGAGCGGGACCGCGCCGTACTCGTCGTCGCCGCTGGCGCCGCGCTTAAGGGCCGAGATGACGGCGGCGACAACGCTCGCGGCGGCAAACGCCGCGACAAGCGCATAGCGCGTCGGAGCCACCAGCGGCGCGATGTCAGCGTCCGAGACCTGCCAGACCGTCTGCCGCACAAGGACGAAAGACGAGAGAAGAAGCAGCGCCGCGCCGCCTCCGCCGAAGTAGAGCACCGCCTTGCAGGCCGCCTCGGCCGTTCCGCCGCGCTGCACGCGCCACGCAGCCCAGGCTATCGAGCCGACGATCAGCACAATCGCTATGACGAGCACCGTCGAGGACGGCGCCGAAACCGCCTGGCCGACGATTGCATCATGCTTGTTGATCGCGTCGGACGACATTGTGTAGTCGGCCCTGACGAGCTGGCCGACCTGGAGAACCTGGCATGTGAGCGCGACCGGGATGAGATAGAGAAACACGTCGCGGAACATCGAGAGGTTCTTCATCGCGATGACGAGCGCGATCGGCACGATTGCGAAAAGGAGCACCTGGTAGTTGGTGAGGCCGAGGCCGAACACGAACGCCGTCAGCCACAGGATCTTGTCGGTCGGCCTGCGCATCCAGCGGTACGAAAGGACGAACACCCACGTAAGGAAGAGCGCGTTGAGCGAGTATATCTCGACAATCGTCGACTGCGACCACTCCACAGGCGAAAGCGCGAACGTAAGCGCGCCCGCCACGCCGCCGCCGAACGCCAGCGCCGCCGAAGGGCCGCTGTCGGACGCCTGGCACTCGCCGTCCGCGCCGCCGGAGATGAAGTCGCGGCCCGACCTGCATATCAGCATAGCAGTGCAGCCGGCCGCGAACGCGCCGAAGATCGCGGAGCACAGGCTTACGCACCACGCCGGCGTCGGGTGGCCCATGTACGTCACCCAGAAGAACGCCTTGCAGAACAGCCACGAGCAGAAGGTCCAGAACGGATACCCGGGCGGATGCGGCACGCCGAGGTTCGCGGCGGCGGTCGCCAGCTCGCCGGAGTCCTCCAGACCGACGCTCGGCCCAAGCGTCAGAAAATAGACCGCAAACGAGACGACCGTGGCGGTCCAGAACGCCGCCCAGTCCAACTTCGTGAAAAATCTGTCCTTCATTCCTGCCCCACGCTGTTCATGCTCTCGCGGAGCGCCTTCTTCCCGGGCGCCCCGCGGTCCATCCGCCACCTCTTACTTGCCCTGCCCGAGCGCCGCGGCAACGCCGCGCTCGTACGCAATGCACTCGACGACGGCGAGGAGATTGTCCCCGAAGTCCTTCTCGTACTCAAGCGAGCAGACGCCGTCGTAGCCGACGTCGGCGAACGCCTTGAAGACCTTGACCAGGTCGATCTTGCCGCGCGGCAGCGGAATCGCCGCGCCGTTGGGCTTGCCGATCTCGAAGTTCTTGATGTGCGCGTCGAAGATGCGCGAGGCGTACTTGCGGATCGTCTCGGCCGGATCCTTGTCGCAGCCGTACTCCCAGCCGACGTCGATGCAGAAGCCGATGCGCGGGTCGAGGTCCTTTACAAGGTTCCACCCGTATTCCACGTCAGGGTACATCTCGGGCGACTGCGGACCGTGGTTGTGGATCGCGTAGCGGATGTCGAACTCCTTGACGAGCTTGTCGATCTCAAGGAGAAGCGCACGGGAGCCGCGGCGCTTCGACCACGTGTCCTTCTCGTCCGTCGGCTCGTAGGGGACGCCCACGACCGTCTTTACGCCGAGACGCCTGGCAAACTCGAACTGCCCGCGCAGCTTCGACGCGTCCTTCACGTAGATCGGCCCGATCGCATACGGAGTCACGCCGTACGACGCGCACTTCTCCTTGAACGCCGCGATGTCGGCGTCAGTCGCGCTGAACGGCAGGTGGAAGTCCTTCACGCACAGATAGTGCGCGTCCGCCTTCTGCATGATGGCAAGCGCATCGTCCAGCGAGCGCTTTGCGAATGTGTACCCAGCGACGCCAAGCCGATAGGGCACGGCGGCGGACGCCGCCAGCGCCGCAAAGGCGAAGGCGGAAGCCAACGTTGCTATCTTATTTGTCTTCATAATCCCCTTATTATACCATATTTCAGACGTCAATCCTGACTATCTTGCGAATCATCAGCCATCCCGCCGCCATCAGCACCGCCATGCCGACGACGCAGACGACGCCCGTCGCGCTCGTCAGGAACGGAATCATCAGCCCCGGCTTGAGCACGCACATTATTATGCCGAGGACAAGCGGCATCAGCGACACCAGCGCCCCCTGCATCCGGCCCTGCGCCGTGAGCGTCTTCACGCGCCGCTCGATCCTCATCCGCCCGTGTATGGTCTCGGATATCTTGTCGAATATCTCCGTCACGTTGCCGCCCGTCTTGCGCGAGATGAGTATCGCCGTCGTGACGAGCGACAGGTCGTCGGATCCGACGCGGGCGCTCATCGACTCCAGCGCGTCCTCGAAGCTCATTCCGACCCTAAGCTGCTGCTGGAGTATCGCAAACTCCTCGGACATGGGCTTGTTGCCCTGCTCCACCACGCTGTCGAACGCCTGCGAGATCGAAAAGCCCGCCCTCAGCGCGTTCGACATCGTCGCCAGCGCCTCCGGCAGCTGCGCGTTGAACGCCGCGCGCCTCCGCGCGTCAAGCCACTTCGCCAGCGGACTCTCCCCGTTCTGCCAGCCGGACCGTATCTTGAGGCCGGCAAGCGCGCACCACACGAAGCCGGCTAGGCTCAGCGCGGACAGGGCGGCTATCACATACACCAGCATCACCCAAGCCTCCTCTACGCCTCGGCCCTCGTGCCGACGGTGACGTCGACCGAGCTGTCGGGGTCAAACATCCTAGGATCGCACGTGATGCCGCGCCCCGCCAGCTGGTCGTACCAGCTCGGCACCGCGCCCGTCGGCACCATCTCGCCCACGATGCGTCCGTCTTCGCCGACGCCGCGCTGCCTGAAGACGAAGATGTCCTGCATGACGATCTGGCTACCCTCCAGCCCGGTCACCTCCGAAATCGCCACCACCTTGCGCGAACCGTCCGAAAGCCGCGACTCGTGGATGATTATGTCCACCGCGCTCGCTATCTGCTCGCGTATCGCGCGCGACGGCAGCTCCATCCCGCTCATAAGCACCATCGTCTCCAGTCGCGATATGACGTCGCGCGGAGAGTTCGCGTGCACCGTCGTGAGCGAGCCGTCGTGCCCCGTGTTCATCGCCTGCAGCATGTCCAGCGCCTCTCCGCCGCGGCATTCGCCAACGATTATCCGGTCCGGACGCATTCTGAGGCAGTTCCTCACGAGGTCGCGTATCGTCACCGCGCCCTTGCCCTCGATGTTGGCCGGTCGCGCCTCAAGCCTTATGACGTGCGGCTGCTGAAGCCTCAGCTCCGCCGCGTCCTCGACCGTCACAATGCGCTCGCGCCTAGGTATGTAGCCCGAAAGCAGGTTGAGAAGCGTCGTCTTGCCCGAGCCTGTGCCTCCCGCGACGATTATGTTCTTGCGCAGAAGCACGCACAGCCTCATGAACTCCGCCGCGTTGTGCGTCCACGTCCCGAAGCGGATGAAGTCCTCCGGCGTCAGCGCCTTCTTCGCGAACTTGCGTATCGTCACCGTCGGCCCCGAAAGCGAAAGCGGCGCTATTATCGCGTTCACGCGGCTGCCGTCGGCAAGGCGCGCGTCCACGTACGGCTGCGACTCGTCGCACCGCCTTCCGAGCGGCGCTATGATGCGCTCTATGACGGCCAGCACGCTCGCGTCGTCGGTGAACTGGCAGTCCGACAACTCCAGCCGCCCGCGCCGCTCCACGTACACCTTCGACGGACCGTTCACCATGATCTCCGTCACCGTGTCGTCCGCCAGGAGGTCCTCAAGCGGCCCCAGCCTGAGCGCCGCGTTGAAGACGTCCTCCTCAAGGCGCACCGGGTCTATTCCCTGCGGCAGACGCCCGTTGGCTATCACCTC
>JAEEZC010000144.1 GCA_016288465.1 Verrucomicrobiota bacterium
AGGTGACGACCTACAACACGTCAAGCTATTTCCTCTACTCGAACGAGGGGACGGTTACGGTCGGCGGCCTGGCGCGCGGCCGCTCGAACGTGGGACGCTCTGTCGTGTACCAGTATGGAGTCGTTACGGACAACACGCAGCCTATACGCGCCGCCGGACTCGCCTACGACTGCGGCGGCAATGGACAGCTTTACTGGCGTCTCAATTCCGAAGGGAACAAGGCGGGAATGTGGGTCGTGGGGTCGCGTGGCTTTTCCTGGCCGAACCGCCGCAACGCGGACTACTCCAAGTTCTACACCGAGACCTCGACGGGACACGTCAAGCTCCATTCCTCTGCGGACTGGACGCTCTCCAATTCCGGCAAGTACAACACCGGTAGTGGCGACCTGTGGGTGAACGGCGCCTCGGTGACGATCGACACTTCCGACTACGACGACCCGACCGTCGGACATGTGGTCACGCTCAACGGGCGTGTCAAGACCACGTCGAACGCTAACGCCGATGCGGTGATCGTGACTGGTTGCGGGACGGTGGTCGTAAACACGTCCGGGACATCTGGAAGCTTGTCTGGCAACGATAGGGAGACTCTTTTCGCCGCCGGAACGTCGCTCGTCGTTACGAATGGCGCGACCTTGAAGGTAAACGCGGGCAAGAAGATTCTCGGCGCAGGCACGATTTCGCTTGCGGCGGGGACGACGCTCGCGCTCCAGTCCACAGCCGACACCTTCACTGAGGCCGAAATCGTCCCCGTCACTCCGCCCGAGACCGGCGTGGCGACGCTCAAGATCGACGGCACGAGGCTCCTGTGCGGCGTGGACAATACCATCTGCCGTCTCTCAGATCTTCCCGAGGGCTATGTCCTCAAGGACCATCTGAACGTCACCGGCACCGCCCTCGGCGGTCGCAGGTGCAAACTGAAGGCGGTTGAGGTGACGGAGAACGAAACGACTGTCACAAAGCTTGTCGCCAACATCAGCCCCATCGGCTTGGTGCTCATATTCAAGTGAGATGGAAACGACACGCAGAGAGCTTGTGAAAGACGGCCTGGCGGCGCTGGGATTCCTGGCGCTGCCGGGCACGCCTCTGTTCGCCGCGCCCGACGGCTGGAAGCCGAAGGGCAAGAAGCCGAATCTCGTCCTTGGCATCTTAAGCGACACGCATCTGATGGTCGAATGGGACGGTAAGTCGCTCTACCGTTCGATGACGCTCGCCTACATCCGCAATGCGTTCAAGCTTTTCAAGGCGCGCGGCATCGACGCATTCGTGCATCTCGGCGACGCCTCGCACCGTGGGTGCGTGCGCGAGTGGGAGTTCCACAGAGAGGTTTACGACGAGGTGTTCGGCAAAAAGGACGCGCCTGAAAAGATCATCATCGTCGGCAACCACGAACTTATGGGCAACGATGGGCATTGCAAGGGCGTTTACCGCGAGAGCGATGTCTGGCGGGAAAACGCGATCTGTGCGGATGTTGCCCGTCACTACGAGCGGATGTGGGGCGAGCCGTATGCGGAGAATTTCCACAGGGAGGTCAAGGGCTACCACTTTTTCGGCCGACATTGGACCGATGCGGAGTACAAGGGAACGGGCGAGAAGCCGTTCTCCGGTTACATCCTCTCCAATGCCGACGCATGCTCGCTTAAGGGGACGAAGCCTTTCTTCATTCTTTCGCACAGACGGCATCACTTTTTCTTCTGCCAGGCGCTCAAGGACTTCCCGAACGCCGTCGCTTTCATGGGGCACTGGCACCAGTCGAACGCCGACTGGAAATCAATCTACTTCGACAGGGATACATTCGGCGGTTTCTTTCCTCACATTCAGGTGGGGGCTTGCCGATATGATGGCCAAGACGGAATGTTCCCGCCGGACGAAATCAAGTTGCTGGAGGATTCAAGCAGCTGGAAATGCGACAATCTGCCGTCACGCCAGGCGATGATAGTCAATGTATTCGACGACATGGTGGTGTTCGAGCGTCACGAGGTCGGGCAGGGCGGCAAGCTCGGGCCGGACTGGGTCATGCCTCTTGGGGCGTACAAGCCGCATCCGTTTTCAAAGGCCGAACAGAAAAAGGCCATCGGTGCGCCGGAGTTCCCGCCCAGGGCGAAACTGGATGTGAAGTTGCTGTCGCTACGGGGAGTCTCGGAGTCCTGTAGAGACCCCCAATCTCCAAAACTCCAAAACTCCCAGCAACGAAAGTAATGCCGGCAAGGTGTTGAGAATCTCGATCCCTATGGCGGACGGCAACCCCGATTCACGCGTCTATGCCTATAATGTCGTGGTCGTCGGCGATGACGTGAAGGCGCGATACTTCAAGAGCGCGTTCTTCAGTGGCCTCAACTCAGGCATCGGCCACGAACCGAACCACGGCGTGACGACTGTGGACATCCCGCAGTCGGCGCTTCCCGCCGGAAAGAAGCTTACAATCGCCGTGCGTCCTGTCAGTTCGCTCGGCACAAAAGGGAAAACCATAGGAACAACATGGAGGACATGAAGATGAACGTGAAATTGTGGAATACATTGGTTGTTTGCATACTTACATGTTTTCACATTTCCACATTTGCATATTCCGCGCAAGCGGAAGCCGCGCTAACGCAGGAAGTGTGTTCCGTGACGGACGACACCGTTCGCCCGTCCCCCGCGCTTGCGTTGCGGGGCGTCGCGCTTGACGACATAAAGGACGCCTGTCTCGGGTGTCATTTCACGGGAACTGCAATCGCCGACACGGGGCGCGAAGGCAGGGGCTGCAATGTCCGCAAGACGCCAGACGGGAATGGCTTGCGCGTCGAGTTCCAGATACACGACGACAAGTACGTGAAGTGCGTCCTCGTCGATCTGACGGACGGCGAGGGCGGCGTCTGGGCTCGCAAGGTCGGCACGGGCTACAAAAAAATCGCGGATGGCGTGGAGGTCGGCGTTCCTTTCGGCGACGTTTCGGGCAAGGATGGCTACGAGGTCTTTTGCCTTTTCGCCGCGCCGGCCGAAATCGCGCTTTGCAACAGGTGCGCAGGCCCGATCAAATGCGCGCTAATCCCCAAGCCGCGAGAAATGACGCTGACGGGCGGGACGTGCTCTGCGACCGTTCTCAACGTCGAGCGCGTTGTGGGAATACCGGCGGAGGGCTACGAGCTTTCCGTGACGGCAAACGGCGTGACGATCCGTGCATCCGACGATGCGGGCGAGTTCTATGCGCGGCAGACGCTGGAGCAGCTGGGAGGGCCGCGCTTTGTCGCGGCCTCGGACGGGACAGCGCCCGTCCCTCCCAGTTTCATCCCGTGCTGCGAAATCAAGGATTCGCCGCGCTTCAGGTGGCGCGGAGTGCTTGTTGACGACGCGCGGCACTTCATGGGCAAGGAGACGATCAAGCGCACCATAGACGAGATCGCGAAGTACAAGTTCAACGTCTTCCACTGGCACCTGACAGACGACCCGTCGTGGCGGATAGACGTTCCCGGCTATCCCGAACTTCTCGACTACGGCGATCAGTACCTTGCGGACAACAACCAGAAGCGCATGAGCGCCGGCCCACGCGCCGGCCGCCGCTACTACACGAAGGAAGATGTGAAGGATGTCATAGAATACGCGGCGGCGCGCCACGTCAAGATCGTCCCGGAAATCGACTTCCCCGGACACTTCTTCGCCGTCGCCTGCGCATATCCCGAGTTTGCCTGCGACCCTGAAAGCGTGCGCAGGCAGGGCCGTTGGCCGATGGTCACCGGCTTCAAGCAGGGACGCGAGCCGATGTGTGTAGGCAACCCCGACGCCGTGAAGTTCGTCGAGGCCGCGATCGACGCGGTGTGCGACCTGTTCCCGGAGTCCGACGTCATCCATATCGGCGGTGACGAGTGCCACTTCGAGTACTGGAATACCTGTCCGAAGTGCCAGGCGCTGATGAAACGCGAGAACCTGGAGAAGCTTCAGGACATACAGGCGTGGCTCACGCGCCGCGCCGTCAGGCGTCTGGAGGAGCGCGGCCGCCGCGCCATCGGCTGGGACGAGATACTAGATGCGCCGCCCGGAGTGCTGCCGCCCGCGACGATGGGCATGTACTGGCATTACCGGGGCGAGAAGCGGACCGCGAGCGCGGCGAAGACAGGGCACGAGCTTGTGGCCACCATGTTCCGGTACTGCTATTTCGACTACAGGCAGGGGCTCGCCGACGATCCGTGTCGCTACATAGGCGGCTACCTCCCGCTGAGAAAGGTCTATACCTTCGATCCTTTCTGGAGGCTTCCGCCCGAATGCCGCGAAAATGTCATCGGCGGCCAGTGCTGCAACTGGGGCGAGTTCACCTTCAGCGGCAAGGATCTCGAATGGAAGCTCTGGCCGCGCGCCATGGCGATGGCGGAAATCCTCTGGACATATCCCGAGCCTAAGAACCGCGACTTCGCGGACTTCGAGCGCCGCGCCACCGTCCAGCGCGAGGCCTTGGTTGCCCGAGGCGTCAACGCCGCACCGGTCAAATGAGGAAAGAGAACGGAATTATGAAGTTGTTGAATGCATTGGCTGTTTGCATATTTGCATACTCGTCCTCCGTAGCCTTGGCGGAGGAGGATTCCGCCGAGGTCGGTAAACTCCAGCCGGCAGTCGTGACGGCCGAGGGCGAGGGACTTCGCGAGACTCGTTCGGTGGTGCGCGGCAAGGCCATCTTGCCCAAGCGGGTGAAGGACTTGATCGCCCAAATGTACCGCAAGCCGACACGAAAGGAGGATCGGCCGTCCCTGTGGATCGAGATCCCGATGGCGGACGGCAACTTGAAGTCGCGCGTCTTCTCGTACGACGTGGTGATCATGGCCGACGACGACCCCAAGAACCGCTACTTCAAAAGCATGTATTTCGCGGGTGTCGGATTCGGCGAAGGCCACGAGGACAACGACGGCATCACGCTTGTGGACGTGCCGGTCCAGGATCTTCCCAAGGGGAAGAAGCTCACCGTCGCCGTCCGCCCGTGCAGCTCGCTTGGCACGAAGGGAAAATCGATCTCGACCACTTTTAGAGTGTAAAAATTGGTTAAAACCAGTTCGCCATGACGGGGGATTTTAAGTTATAATATTGCTGCCAAGGAAGCCAGCAATAGGAGGAAGTCCAATATGAAACGCATGATAAAAACAGTTGTAGTCGCAGCGCTCGCTCTTGCCGCAAGGGCTGCGTTCGCGGCGGAATCGCTGCTGTCGGAAGAGGTGCAGCCTGTCGTCGCCCGCCTAGACATGGAGGTTGCCAGAGAAGGGAAGCCTGCCGAGGAGAGTGCCATAGTCACTCGCTCCGGACACGAAGGCGAATTCAAGAAGGTGACTGAATACATCTACCCCACGAAATTCAACGTAGTCGTGTCGGGTACGAACGGCGTATTCTCCGCCGCCGTTGAGCCGGATGGATACACTATGCGCGAGGTAGGCTTCATCGTGAAGGCCACGCCGACCGTGGAAGCAGATGGCGCTATCCGCGTGGACTTGAACGTGGAAGAGGTCCCGGAGCCGACATGGACGAACTACGGCGGCACGATGACGGCATCGGACGGCTCGAAGAGCGACATGGACATGGAGCAGCCGACCTTCACCGTGCATTCTCTGAAGCAGTCCAGCGTCCTCAAGCCCGGGAAGGTGTGGTCTGTCAAAGGCGACGGCCTTGCCGTCAACGTCAAGGCGTCTGTCATAACCGATAAATGAGCGTCGGTATGAAATAAATCCTCATCCCAGCGTCCAATGGCGGGGAGAGGCCCCGCAAAACCTTGATTTTTCAGCGTTTCATGGGGTCTGTCCCCAAATTCAAATTTGTCCCCCAAATTTCGAACTGCGTGGTAGTGTACGTGTCCGCTAATCTGGCGGCATAATCGCTCCGTCAGGCCTGTCTTCGCCACCTCGGCGGAGACAGACCAAAAAAGTTAAAGAAACTGGTTAAAACCAGTTGCTCGAGGCGAGGTAGTTTGGGTTATAATATACGCATGAAAGTGACCAGACCAAACATCCGATCGGCTGTCTCCTGCTGCCTGTTGGCGACAGCGGCCATGTTTTCGCAATGCGCCTATGGCGCTACTGTCAATATGCTCTCGTGCTGTCCGGGCGAGAATACTGCGACTGAGGCGCGGTTCGTATGGCACTCCGACAGCGGCTCGTGCCTGCTTTTCTGCGCCAAGTCGTCCAACCCCGAGAACGTGTACACCATACTTCCCTACGCCAAGAAGAACAAGCCGGTGGCTTTCCGTAGTGCCGATGTCGCGTACTACAAATACGAGGCCAAGGTTTCCGACTTGGAGCCAGATACGGAATACATTTACTGGGTGGAAGTCGGCGATGAGAAGTTCCCGGTGCAGCGGTTCAAGACTGCGGGGACGAGCGGCAGCTTCAATTTCCTCTGGATGAGCGACGTCCATGCGCATCCCGACAATCTCGGCAAGATGACGACGGTCGAGCTGCTTCGTCAGGATGCGGAGGCGCAAACGGCATCGTCCGGCGGAATCGACCTTGTCCTCTTTTCCGGCGATGCGGTGAAGTACGGCTCGCGCTACGACAACTGGCAGCAGTGGAATGGTGCGCCGACGGTGACGAACTACACATTCGCCATGGTTCCCGGAAACAAGGAATACTACTACACCGGCTCCAGCACGTTCTACGACTACAACTGGTATCTCGCCGTCAAGAACAATCCGCCGAACGGCCCGGATGCAACGGAGCAGGAAGGGTGCTACTGGTTCCTGCGCGACGGCGTGATGTTCGTCGGCATCGACTCGCTGATTCACAAGGGGTCAAGGATGACGATGTACAACAAGAAGAGCGAGGTCCTCGCGGCGCAGACAAACTGGTTCGACAAAGTCGTCACATCGCAGCGCGGCAAGTTCCGCTACCTCGTCGTCTTCCAGCACGATCCGTGGTTCGTGTATGCGGCGTCGAATAATTCGTTCGACAAGTCGCGCGGCAACTACGATACGTGGCGGCACGTGTTCGACAAGCACAAAGTCGATCTCGCGCTTTCCGGCGACGAACACAACTACATCCGCACGAAACCGCTGCGCGGAGATGCCGCTAACAGCGAGGGGACGATCTACATGGTGGCGGGGCAGATTGAGGAGAGCAACTATTCCGCCACCATCACGACGGATATATCGAGCTACGGCAATTCAAACGCGACTAAGTATTTCGACTGCATGGGCGCCACAGATGCGTCGTGCGGCGCGGCATGGATCGAGGTGCGGCCCGATTTGCTGAAGGTCACCGAGTTCTGGGACAAGTGGCAGAGCCCGAACTACAAGGTCTACGATACCGTGACGATAGCGCCCAAGCAGAGAGGCTGGGTGTTCGAGGCGATCGGCGAGCGGGCGCACAAGCGCTACCGCTTTGCCGTGGACGCGCCGAGGAGCGATTCTGGGAAAATGCAGTTGTCCGAAATCGAGCTTCTGGATGCGAACGGGGATGTGATTCCGCCAAGTGATTTTACGCTGGCGTGGGATTCGACCACGACAAATTCGGCAGGGCAGAAATACCCGTCGGGCGAAAATCCAGGCCTTGCCGCAGATGGAAAGCTCAATACAAAGTGGCTGGACTATCGCGCGGGACTTGACAATCCGGCGGACGTGCGCTCCGCCGCGTGGCTCGACTTCTGCTTTTCAAGCCCTGTAAAGATATCTGGATGCCGCTGGTATACGGCAGGCGACAACAGCTCGTATCCGAGCCGCACTCCGGTTTCGTGGACGCTCTCGGCCTATAATGACAATGACGATACGATGTATATCCTCGATAGGGTCGTAGGATACGATCCGCCGAAGGAGAACAAGGTTCTCGCGTACCCACAGCCGCCTTCCCCCGACGATCCGGACGAGCCGTCCGAGCAGGGGCAATCGGGTGTCACGACCGCAGGCGGAGTCTACTACGCATTGAGCGTGGGAGTAAACAACTACCAAAACGACAGGCAGAACAAACTCAACGGCTGCGTGGCGGACGCGGAGGACGTGCTGAGCGCATGCACGAATTCCGTAAAGGGCATGTGGTCGCCCGGCAATTGCCAGTGCCTCTGTGATTCGGAAGCGAGAAAGTCGGCGGTCAGAGCGCAGTTCAACGCAATAGCCGCGCAGGCGCAAAGCGGGGATACAGTACTCTACTACCAGTCAAGTCACGGCGGCGACGACTGCATCTGCCTGTATGACGCAGAGTACTACGACTACGAACTCGCGGAAGACCTTCTGGCGTTCCGTACGGGAGTCCGTGTCGTTGTAGTGCTCGATACGTGTCATTCTGGAAGCATGTTCAAAGGGGCGGGCGAAGATTCCGAGTCGGGTCCGTGGAACTTTGCCGCAAGCGTCGAGGCATACATGGCCGAGATGCAGACGGTGCTGACGAAAGGCGTTAAGTCCGCCGCCGCAAGCGGTCCGTCCGTCGGATGGGTCACGGCCTGCGACGACGACCAGACGTCCCTTGAGTCCAACAAGCGAGGAAAGTTCACGAAGCCGTTTGTGGAGGCGTGGAAGGCGGACGGCACGGACGCGAACGGCGACGG
>JAEEZC010000145.1 GCA_016288465.1 Verrucomicrobiota bacterium
ACAAGCACCTCCTCGAACCGCTTGGCGCGAAGCACGGGCGTCTCTTCTCAGGCTGGGCGAAGACCGAGCAGGAGAAGGGCAAGTACGACTTCACGTGGCTTGATCCGCAGGTGCGCGAGATGGCGGCGATGGGAGTGAAGCCGTGGATATGCCTTTCGTACGGCAATCCTGTCTGGGGAAGCGACTTCCGCCTCGGAATGCGCGTCAAGCAGGTCACGGACAAGCCCGAGGCGTTCGAGGCGTGGCTAAGGTACTGCACGGCGTGCGTGGAGCGCTACAAGGACGTCGTCGACGAGTGGGAGATATGGAACGAGCCCTTTGGCCAGGGGCCGGAGTATGCCGAGATGTTCTACCGCACGGCGAAGGCGATCCGCGCAGTGCAGCCGACGGCGAAGTGCTTCTGCACGGCGATTACGTGGAATGCGCGCGATCCGATGAAGAGCGACTACGCGCAGGTTCTTGAGAAGCTGAAGAAGGAGAATGCGCTTGATCTCGGTTCGTATTTCATCTACCATCCCTACGACCCGATACCGGAAAAGTCATACGGCTGGTACGAGCCGTTGAGAAAGTTCGTGAAGAGCTACAACGGCGCGTTCGACATCATGCAGGGCGAGGTGGGATGCCCCTCGCAGCTGGAGTTCGCACATGCGCTTCACAGCATAGAATGGACCGAGTATTCGCAGGCGAAGTGGAACCTGCGCCGCGCAATCGGCGACGCGGCGCGTTCGATACCGTCCAGCCTGTTCACGATGATCGACCTGCAATACACCTTCATGCTCCAGAGCTTCGGGCTGATCCGCTCGAACACGCTGAAGGAGTTCGTCTATCGCCGCCCGTCGTACTTCGCGATGCAGAACATCTATGCGATCTTCGACGACGACATGCTGCCGCAAAGCCACATTGCCGTGAAGCTCGCGGGGCGCGACGTCACCTGCAGCCATTTCAAGCGCCTTGGGCAGAGCTGGCGCCTCTACTGGTTCTCAGGCGAGCGGCCGGACTCCGGTCTTTCGTTCACGCCCGTAGATCTCGACATTCCCGAAAAGATCGGCAGTCCCGTCTGGGTCGAGATGATCACAGGGCGCGTGTTCGAGATTCCCGCCGACTCCATCGTCGTGAGGAAGAACGGCATGACGCTTCGCAACGTTCCCATGTGGGATTCGCCGGTGGCCGTCGTCTCGCGCCATGCGGTTGCGCTTGCGCGCGACTGGAGCAAGACCTCGCCGAAGGACATCGTCGACTCGTTCTATCGCCCAGGACAGCATGAAAACAGAATGAAGGCGTTCCCTGGCCCTCACACGAACGACGCCTGGCTCGCGATGTCCACGGACGAGTTCCTGCCGTGCATCGACAGATACGGACAGTTCCGTCACCGCGACTGGCCGGGCAAGACGAAGTGCGACGACGACCTGAAGCGTGCGGCGGAGGATGAGGAACGCGACCTTGCCGCGCATCCGGGTCCGGCGGACCGCGACCGCTTCGGCGGATGGAAGGGAGGTCCGCAGCTTGAGTCGACAGGGCGGTTCCGCACACACAAGGACGAACACGGGAAGTGGTGGCTGGTCGATCCGGAAGGGCGCCTTTTCTGGTCGTTTGGCCCTGTGCGCGTGTCCGCCTCGTCGGGCATGACGCCGATGAACGGAGACAACTCGACGCCGCGCACGGGCGTCGCAACCTCGCCACGCGACTGCTTCTTCGCGGAGCTGCCGCCCGCGCCGGACGCCCCTGACGCCACGCCGCTCTCGAAGTTCTGGACGACGCACGACGACCTTCTCTGGCCGTTCTTCCTTGCGCGCGGAGAGACGCGCGTCTACGACTTCTCGTCTGCCAACCTCTACCGCAAGTACGGCGAGGGCTACTACGCGAAGTTCTCCGACCTCGTGCACAGGCGTCTCAGGAGCTGGGGCGCGAACACTGTCGCGAACTCTTCGGACCTCGCGATATGCCTCATGGACCGCACGCCGTATGCCGAGCGCGTGGAGTGCCAGTCGCGTCCGATCGCCGGCAGCCACGGCATGTGGTGGAAGTTCCGCGATCCGTGGGACGAGAGCTTCGCGAAGGGGGTGGCCGCCGCGCTGGAGGCGCATGGGCGCGAGGCGCACGATCCGTGGTGCATCGGCTTCTTCGTCGACAACGAAATCAACTGGGGCGGGGCGACCGAACTCGCCAAGTGGATACTGCAGTCGCCCGCCGACCAGCCTGCGAAAGCCGCATTCGCCGATTGGCTGGAAAAGCAGTACGGCTCGTTCGCCGCTCTCGGCGCGGCCTGGGGCCGCCAGTATGCCGACCGTGCCGACTTTCTTGGTTCAATCGCCTTGCCTGGCGATGCGGCGAAGGACGACCTGTACCGGTTCTCGTGCCTTGTCATAGACGAGTATTTCCGACGGACGCGCGATGCGGTCAAGGCGGTCGACCCGAAGCTTCTCTATCTCGGCTGCCGTTTCGCGGGAGGGGCGCGGACAGAGGTCGCGCGGGCCTGCGCACGGCATTGCGATGTCGTCAGCTACAACATCTACCATGAGACGATTGGCGACTGGCGGCTGCCGGATGGCCTCGATGCGCCGGTGATGATCGGCGAGTTCCATTTCGGCGCAACGGATCGCGGTCCGTTCGGAGCGGGCGTAAGGCAGGCGGAGAACCAGATGGACCGAGCGGAGAAGATGAAGGCATACGTGCGCTCGGCGCTTGGCAACCCGCAGATCGTCGGCGTCCACTGGCACCAGTTCTCGGACCAGGCCACTTCTGGAAGGTTCGACGGCGAATATCTCCAGGTCGGCTGGACTGACATCTGCGACACGCCGTATCCGGAGACTGTGGCGGCCTTGCGGGAACTGGCCTCGTCGCTCTACGATTCTCGAATGAATGCTGAAGGAACAAAAGGAGGGCGGACCAATGAATAGGTTCAGGGACAATGTGGTGCTGGTTACAGGCGGAAACAGAAACACGGGGCTCGACATCGTGGAGAAGTTCGTACGCGAAGGCGCGAGAGTCTTTATGTGCGGTTCGAGCGAGGCGTCCACCGCAAAGGGCGCGGAAGCGCTCAGGGCGCGAGGACTTGACGGAGTCGTCTCGCAGCCGTGCGACATATCGGACGCGGCGCAGGTCGCGGCGCTCTTCGACACTGTCGAGCGCGATGCCGGTCGCCTCGACATCCTCGTGAACAACGCCGCCAACCAGGGAATCGGACACGGCGGCCCGCTGGAGATGAAGCCTGAAATGTTCTACGACGTCTTCAAGACGAATGTCGTCGGCGGCTTTCAGGTGACGCAGATGGCATGCAACCGCTTCTTCATGAAACAGGACTCTCGCGGCGTTGTCGTGTTCCTTTCGTCGAACACGGCGATGCGGGCAATCCGAAACCGCACCGCCTACTGCACGTCGAAGGGGGCGATAAACTCGATGGTGCGGTCGCTTGCGCTCGACCTCGCGCCTCTCGGGATTCGCGTCAACTGCTGCGCCCCAGGCTACATATACACGGAGCGCTGGGATGCGCTAGACCCCAAGAAGGCAGCGAGGCGGCGGCTCAACTGCCCCTTGCGGAAGGAGGCCAAGGGCTCTGACATCGCCAACGTAGTCGCGTTCCTCGCCTCGGATGATTCCGCGAACATGACGGGCGAAATCGTCACCTGCGACGCCGGCTGCTCGTGCCAGCACATGCCGGAGGACGTGGATGTGTGAAAAGGGTTTAAGGTTGAAAAGTCGAAAGGTTGAAAGACTGAAAAGCTGAAGGAAAGGAATGGGCAAATACTATAAGTGGTTTCTGATCGCCCTGCTGAGCTGCGCGTTTTTCTTCCATCAGGCGGACAGGGCTCTCTTCGGACTCCTCACGATTCCGATACAGAAGGACATCGGCCTTACGGACGTCCAGATCGGGTGGATAAACACGACGCTCTCGTGGACGCTTGCGGCGATGACGGTTGTCGCGGGATTCGTCGGCGACCGTTTCTCGCGCAAGTGGATCATCACGCTTTCGCTCATCGCGTGGTCGCTGATGACCGTTTGCATGGGGTTTGTCGGCGGATTCGCCGGTGCGCTTTTCTTCAGGTCGATTGCAACCGGCGTTGGCGAGAGCTTCTACGCGCCAAGCGCCTACGCGCTTAGTGCCGTCCACCACAAGGAGACTCGCTCCGTCGCTCTTTCCATCCATCAGGCCGCACTCTACATCGGGCTGATGTTTTCAGGCCTTGTCGTCGCATTGGCGCTTGCATTCCTCGGCACCTGGCGAAACGTGTTCTTCGTGTTCGGCGCGGCTGGGTGCGCATTGGGCGTGGCCTTCGTCTGGGCGTTGAAGGATTCCGGGCCGGTCTGTCCCGAAAGCTCCCGGCTCCCGACTCAAGGCTCCAGACTGTCCGAAGGACTTAAGGCCTACTTCTGCAATCCGTCTGCCCTGTGCGCAACGGCAGGTTTCGTGGCCATTGTGTTCGTGAACAACGCCTATCTTTTCTGGGCGCCCAAGTTCGCGGCCGAGAAGTTTTCGCTTGATGTCGGGGCCGCGGGCAAGGGCGTCATGCTCTGGCATCACCTCTCCGCGTTCGCGGCGATTCTCGCCGGCGGAGTGCTGACGGACAGGTTCGTCGGGAAGATGCCCCGCTTCAGGCTCGGCTTTCAGGCGCTTGCGCTTCTTTGCGGCGCTCCGATGCTCGTCTGGATAGGGCTTGCTCCGTCGTTTGCCGGCCTGCTTGCCGCCGCCTCCGCCTACGGCGTCTTTCGCGGCTTCTTCGAGGTCAACACCCACGCTTCGCTTTTCGACGTGGTGCCGCCGCAGTTCCGTTCGACTGCGGTAGGGCTTCTCAACATGATCGCGTTCTTCTTCGGCGGGCTTTCGGGTGTTGCGATGGGGGCGCTCTCGCAGAAATGGGGCGTTCGCGGCTTCGAGATCGGTTTCGGCATGATGGCCGCGTTCTATTTGCTCGGCGCCGCGCTGATGGCTTTCAGCTTCTTCTTCACCTTCCGCAAAAACCGTATAACCGAGTAATCCCCAACCTTCAGTTCTACACCATGAAAATAAAATCAATCAAGACATTCGTAATCGACTGCTTCCGCACCAACTGGGTGTTCGTAAAGGTTGAGACCGACGAGGGAGTCCACGGCATAGGCGAGGGGACCCTTGAGTACAAGGAGAACGCTCTTCTCGGCGCAATCGCCGATCTGGAACACGCGCTCGTCGGCAAGGACCCGTTCGACACCGAGTGGATATTCCACGAGAACTACCGCGACGCCTATTGGCGCGGCGGACCTGTCCTCATGTCCGCACTCTCCGCAGTCGACATGGCGCTTTGGGACATCAAGGGCAAGGCGCTTGGACTTCCTGTCTGGAAACTCATTGGCGGCAAGTGCCGCGAGAGCGTCCCGTGCTACGCAAACTGCTGGTTCTCCGGCGCAAAGGAGCCGGAGGAGTTCGCTGCCAAGGCTACGGCGGCCGTCGAGCTGGGCTTCAAGGGACTGAAGTGGGATCCCTTCGGCAAGAACTACCGTCAGCTGCCGCCAGAGGATTTCAAGAAGGCGATGAAGTGCGTCGCCGCCGTCAAGGCCGCGACCGAGGGCAAAGCCGAAATCCTCATCGAGTGCCATGGCCGCTTCGACGTTCCAACCGCCCTGCGCATCTGCAACGCGCTTGAGGAGTTTAGCCCTTACTGGGTAGAGGAGCCCGTAATCCCTGACACGATGCGGGCGCTTGCCGACGTGAGGAGCCGCGTCCGTGTTCCGATTGCCTGCGGCGAACGGCTATTTACGACGCAGCAGATCATGGATGCCGTCGAGCTTCGCGCGATGGACTATCTCCAGCCGGACTCGTCGCACGCGGGCGGCATTACGGGCATGAAGCAGATTGCAGCCATCTGCGACGCGCACCACATCCCGTTCTGTGCTCACAATCCGTCCGGCCCCGTTGCCAACGCCGTTACTCTCGCGCTTGGAGTCTCGACCCCTGGCTACTGCATACACGAGACGCTTTTCGACGACGTGCCATGGCGGAAGGACGTGATCGACGAGGACGTCCGCTTTGTCGACGGCTTCATGTACCCGTCCGACCGTCCTGGGCTTGGCATCGAACTGAACGAGGACGCCGCAAAGTCGCACTCAAAGCAGGACCACTGGCTCAGGCACTATGTGGGTACGTTGACTAACATCCGTCCGCCTGACAGCGTCCGTTACTATCACGCCTAACTCTTTGGACAGGATTCGCAGACGCCGCGGAAGTTGCGTCCCCATTTTGTCCTGTATGTCCTGTTCTCGCCGCCGCGCGTAAGCGCAGGCGTTAATGCGGGCCAAAGGTGAGATGTCGCCAGCTCCAAAGGATTTTTGATCCATTGGAGCCTTGCCGTTCGATCTTGTGCCTTTGTTCGGTTTCGGTTGCATGTTGGTCTCGGTTTTGGTAATATACAAGCGCTGCGAGTGTGTTACAATTCACAGTGTCGGCAGGGGACGCATTGTTTCCGGCCATTAACAAGGAGGTTAACGATGAAGCAAATGCTATACA
>JAEEZC010000146.1 GCA_016288465.1 Verrucomicrobiota bacterium
GTCTTCGTGTCGGTCATGGTAAACTTCGTAGTCAGAAAGTTCTTTGTGTTCAAGGGATGAAGGGAATGACAGCAACTCGTGCGACTGCGCTCGTCGCGGCATGGTGCCTGTTCGGCTGGGCGACGGCCGGGGCGGCGGATTCCGACGCGACGGACGCAGACGCCGCGGTCCGCGAGGCCGTCGACAGGGCGGTGAAGGACGCAGCGGAGCGCATCGCGAGGGAGGCGGCCGACGCGAAGGCGGCGGAGGCCAAGGCCGACAAGCTGCGCGCCGAGGCCAAGGAGGACGCGAAGGAGGCGCGCGAGGAGCGCGACCGCGAGCTGAGCCGCATCGCGACGAGGGTGTTCAAGCTTGAGCACGTATCGGCCCAGGACGTCGCGGACAAGTTCAACGAGATGTGGAACGGCGAGTTCGGCCAGACGTGGAAGGTCACCAAGATGGCGGTGGCGTTCCCCGAGTCCAACTCCATAATGGTGACGGCGCCGCGGCAGATACTCGATACGTGCGCGAAGATGGTGGGCGAGCTTGACGTCGAGGCGAGGCAGGTCTACATCGAGGCGAGATTCGTGGAGCTGTCGAACAACGCGTCACACAAGCTGGGCATCGACTGGCAGATGCTCGACGGCATGACGGGTTCGATGAAGCTTGGCGGCGGCGTCAAGCACTCGCGGCTCGGCAAAGGAGTGACGGACTATCGCAGGGAGGAGTCCGACAGCTCGGCGAAGACGACTTACGGGCTTTCGGGCGGCGTCGGCGCGAACGGCGACATCTCCTACTTCAACGGAACGCTCGACTTCTCGCAGATGTACCTCACGCTCAGGGCGCTTGAGTCGACGAAGGACGCGCGCATATTCTCAAATCCGAAGATCATCGTCTCGTCCGGCAAGAAGGCGACCGTCGACATGACGACGAAGTACCCGAACGTGAAGATATCCGCCAAGCGCACGCAGAACGGCAACTCCGACTCGCTGGACCTGGACATGGCGATGGCCGCGATACCCGGCGAGGACAAGATGATGTTCGCGAAGGAGTCGTTCTTCAGCTGGGGCATCTCCCTCGAGGTTACGCCACGGGTCGGCACGAACGGTCTCATAAACGTGTCGATCGTGCCTACGATCTCCAGCCAGGGCGACTGGGTGACGGCGGGCACGGCGTCCGACGATGCCGAAGACACCACGGTCTCGGCGAAGTACCCGGTGATCGACATGCAGAGGCTCATAACCGAGTTCAACATGGCGAGCGGCACGACCGCGGTCATAGGCGGCCTTTCCCGGACCGAGGAGACGCAGGTGGACAACGGCATACCGTGGCTGCGCGACTGGCCGTGGATAGGGCCGCTCCTTTTCGGCTCGAAGGTCCGCGTCAAGGAGCAGAAGGAGATACTGGTGTTCGTGACGGTTGGCCTGGTCGATCCTCACGAGATGAAGAAGGACGCGGGACTTCCCAAGAACGCCGTGCTCGGCCGTCAGTACGCCAAGGGCCAGAAGCTGGAGCCCGGCGACAAGCCCGAGAAGAACCTCGAGGGCGTAGAGTCGCTTGACATGCGTCCGCTTGAGGAGCAGGCCAAGGATCCTCTCAACGTGGCGCCGCGCTCAGGCGACCAGTTCCGCATCATAGACTACATTCCGTTCACAAAAGAACAAAAACACAGGAAGGCACAATGAAACACGCAGAGAAAGCAGTCATCCTGTTCGCGGCCGCCCTCGTCGGCGCCGTTGCGCAGGCAGACATAGTACACCTGAAGTCGGGCTCGACTCTGAAGGGGTCGGTCTCGGCCGTGTCAAACGACGAGATCACGTTCAAGTCGGACGACCTTGGCGAAGTCAAGATCAAGCGCGCCAACGTCACGCGCCTGGAGAACGCCGGCGAACACGTGATTGTGCGCAAGGACGACTCGCGCGTAACCAAGCGGCTCTCCGTGTCTGACGGCGCGTACGTTGCGGACTCCAAGCCGCTCGACATGGCCGACGTGAAGGCGATCGACCCTGCCGAGGAGAAGTGGCACGGCAGCGTGAACCTCGCGTTCACGTCGCAGCGCGGCAACACGTACGAGAACTCCGGCAGCGCGATCGCAAACGTCAACCGCCGCTGGGAGAAGGATCGCGTGAAAGCGGACTTCGGCTACTACTACTCGGAGAGCGGCATCTCCAAGCAGGACAAGCGCAAGTCTACGGACCGCTGGGAGATCGAGGGACAGCACGACCACTTCTGGAAGAAGGCCTTCTACAGCTACGAGAACGCAAGGTACGAGCAGGACGACATCGCCGGGCTCGACTTCCGCCTCAGACTCGGCGCCGGCGTCGGCTACCAGTGGCTCGACAACGCCTGCAACGATCTGACGGGCAAGTGGAGCTTCAACCAGGAAGTCGGCGTTGCGTGGATCCGCAACGACTACAAGGTGAAGGATCCCTCCGCCGAGATCAGCTACGCGACGTTTCGCTACGCCCACCATCTCACGTTCAAGCCGAAGTGGAACGAAGGCGTGGAGGCCTTCCACAACCTCGAGTACCTTCCGTGCGTGAGCGACTCCGAGATATATCTCATCAAGGCCGACGTCGGCTTCACGACCAAGCTGTTCATGGACTTCGACTTCATCGGCAAGATCGAGTGGGACTACGACAACGTTCCGAGCGCCGGCCGCAAGAAAAGCGACGTGCGCTACATAGCCGGGCTCGGGTACAAGTGGTGACCCTGCGCCTCGCGCGCCATCGGCCGAGATGAGAATCGCCATAGCATATCCGCCGCTCGCAAGCGGCAAGGGCGTCGCCCTGCTCACCCAGAACAGGCAGTTCCAGTGGTTCTCCCGGCCGACGTACATCTTTCCGGTTGTGCCCGCCACCGCGGCGACGATGCTGAAGAAGGCGGGCCA
>JAEEZC010000147.1 GCA_016288465.1 Verrucomicrobiota bacterium
CCATGGTTCCCGTTGTCATGCCTGGTGCCAGCGTATTTTTTGAGCGGTGGAAATGTTCTTTGCTTGCATTGGGCGATCTTGGCTTTTGCCTTGTCGCTGCTTATTGTGATTTGGAAGATGGGATCGCTATGCGGCATGGGGCGATTGTCGATACTCCCGCCTATCCTGCTTATGTTTATGCCAGATTTTCTTTTCTACAGTCGGATTGTTATGACTGAAATTACATATGCTGCATTGGTTGCCTTCGTAGCGTTGTTTTTTGTTCGCTTTGCAAATCAACCGCAGGTTTCCGTGAAGTTTTGCTTTTGTGCGGGATTGTTAATTGCGTGGAGTGGGCTCGTGCGTTCTACTGGATATACATTAGTTGTTCCGTTTGGTGTAGTGATTTTTCTTAAATCCAGAATGAATTGGAAGAAAGGTTTTGTCTTGCTGTCTGTAATTGGGCTTCCGACCGCTGTGGCCCAGCTTGCCAATATGTGGTTTAATTGGAGGGTGTTTGATAGCCCCTTTAGAAGTGGGTATCATTATTGGTGTGCGGTTCCGATGGATTTCCCCGATCTTGTGTTCAATTTGAAATATGTAGTGCCTACGGCCATATGTTTGTTGCAGCAACCAATTATTCAGGCGACGCTTGTCTTTTTCTGCGTTTCACTGATGTTTGCAATTTACATTGTTGTAACGAAAGGTTTTCGTGAGTATCGATCATTCCTTTTGTTGGTAGGGTATGTGAGCTTTCATTCGCTTGTTCTTTTGCTTTTATATCTTGGATATTATTGGATAGATACGCGTTTCTTTTTCCCAATTACGATTTGTTCACTTTTGCTGTTTTTAGTGACTGTCAATTCGCTGTTGTCAAAGCTTGGTGCTGTGGTGCGAACACTTTTGGCGCTGGTTGTTATTGTATTGTGCATTCTTTTAGAGATTAAGTCGCCAGCGCGGTATTTATACATGGCGGAAAGACGCCCTGTTTGGCTGGCCCAAGCTCAAATTTCAGGAGCGGTTCTTCCTTCCGGAGCAATTGTGATTCAGCGAGGGGATCCGAATGTCATAGATTATTTTGGGTTCAAGCGCAAGGGATTGGTGTTGTATCCGTTTAGCAGGGAAGTTGACTATGTTATGCGTATGACTGCGCCAAGTCGAGTTACCAACCTTGTAGATGCTCCTGAATCGTGGGATCAGTTCATTATACCAAAACTTGTTGATTCTGGAGTTTGTAGCATGCCGTTCCCGAATGCATTTGAGGAATGCCCCGAGAAGGTCTGTGAATATATCGCTAGTGGTAGGAGAGTCTTTCTTTTGCAGAATCATTTTGTAAGCAAAGAGTCGTATGAGAGATTTAAATCGCGGTTAGAGGGCATGGGGTTTTCGCTGAAATTGTTTGGTATATGGAATGTGCCGAGAATTGCTCCAAATCTGGTCCGACATTTATATGACAGGCTCCTTTTCCCAGATGGTGCAATGGATTCACGGCCGGAAATTACTGCGATATATTACGAAATTATTCCGGTGAGAATGTAAGAACGTCACATATGTAACAGGTAAACATATGATTTCTTCCAGAACATACTGTGTTGCAAGGCCAAATTCATGGGGAGATCGCTTGATCCTTTGTGCTAGGCGGAAGATATATCATGGTGCGCCACAGATGGGGCGCATGCTTCCGTTAGATGGAATGCAGACGATACTTGATGTCGGCGTGACGGCGGATCGCAAGTGCGGGTTTTCAAATTTCTTTGAGGTACTGTTTCCGCATCCCGAGAGGGTGACGGCTTTTTCCGATCAAGATGCATCCTGGATGAGCGATGTGTGGCAAGGGCTTAAATTTGTTCGTGGCGATGCCAGGAAGATGCCGTTTGCCGACAAATCATATGACTTTGTCTTCTCGTCTGCGGTGATTGAGCATGTCGGCTCACGAGATTGCCAGCTTGCTTTCTTGCGAGAATGCGTTCGTGTAGCTAGAAAGTGGATTTTCATAACGACGCCTAATCGGTGGTTTCCAGTGGAAATGCATACCGGCCTTCCATTGTTGCACTGGCTGCCTGTGCGGTGGCATCGGAGGATGATCAAATTGCTGGGTTTTGAGTCGCTTGCGAAGGAAGAGAATCTTAACTTGTTTGATGAAAGCGCTTTGTGCGAACTGGTGGGGAAACTTGGCATTGGAACGTTCGCAATTCGCAAGATGCGATTTTTGGGCTTTTCTTCCAATTTGTTGCTGGTAATTGAAAAAGGAGACGTCTAAGGATGCTGCCGATCGTCGTGAATCGTGGCAAAGGTGCCGCACTTCGTACAGGCTTTGCCTCCGCGACCGGTGATATTGTAATTGTTCAGGATGCCGATCTTGAGTACGGCCCAATGGAAATTCCTAAGGTTTCTCAGCCGATTGACGACAACAAGGCGGATATGGTTTTTGGTTCTCGTTTTATGGGCGGCGAGGCGCATCGAGTTCTTTATTATTGGCATTCGGTTGGCAACCGGTTTTTGACGATGTTTTCGAATTGGTTTGCCAGCCTTAACCTTGCCGACATGGAGGCGTGCTACAAGGCGTTCCGCCGTGAGGCGCTTGTAGAGATTCTGCCGTGGCTTCAGCGGAATCGTTTCGGTTTTGAGCCTGAGATTACTTCTCGCGTTGCGTGGCTAGGCTGCGGATCTATGAGGTTGGCATCTCTTGTTCTGGACGTACCTACGACGAGGGCAAGAAGATTGGCTGGAAGAACGGACTTAAGGCGATTTGGTGCATACTAAAATACAGGTAAATTGGCACACATTGGTGTGCTTAGCTGTTTTTGTTGTGTCGGCATGGTATTATGTCGGCAATGCTGTAGTAAACTTGGAGCCCAATCAGTTTGGGTATGACTTTCAGTTAAGATATAATGAGGCGAAATGTGTATTGTCTGGATGTGATCCGTTTCTGATATGGGAAGGGCAGCGGACGCTCTCGCCATATTTGTCCTTTGACCAGGCGACGACTATGGTTGACGGCATCCATGAATATGTTGGGGCTTATCCGCCTTGGGAATATCCGTTGATGGTGCCTTTTGCATTGTTCCCCAAGCGGATCGCACTTGTTGCGTTTTTCATAATAGAGGTGTTGTGTTCGATAGCCCTTGTAATCTGGAGCGTTTTTGCAGGCTGGAGATTGCATGGCAGGTTAGGCGATGGGTTTTTGTGTGGCGCAGTCGCAGTGATGCCGTCATATTATGTCGTTTATTGCCTAAACTATCTCAACTTTGGAGTTGTGATTGCAGTTGCATCGGTTGGGCTTGCATATTGCCTTGATAAGGAAAGGTCGTGTTTGGCAGGCATTTGCTGGGCGATGATGATGGTGAAACCTCAGGTTGCGTTGCTGTTCATGATCCCGATATTGATAGGAGGGCGTTACCGTACTATCTGCGTGGCTGCTGGGATTTGCCTGCTTTTGACTGCGGTGTCGGCAATCGTATGCGGACGATCTCCGTTAGAAATGATTTTTGCCATTGGGCGCTGTCGAGGGATGTTCCCGAAGTGCTATCTGCTTGGACCGGTTGTGACAGAATGGCTGCAGCGCATCTCGCCATCGCTACCTCTTGTGCTAAATGCAGTTGTCGGCGTGTTGGTTTGCTTTGTCTTGTCGTGGAGATTTAGAAAGTTTGACGGTTGGCTGATGAAGCTATTGCCCGCAGTTGTGCTTTGTTGGCTGTGGTCGGTTTCGCGTTTCTACGACCAAAGTATGCTTGTGGTCGCTTTTGTTCCGATGGCCTTGTGGCTTCTGTGTCGCCATGATGCCCAGTGGCAGTTCTGGGTTGCGCTAGGAGCGTTGACTTTGCAGGCGGTAATGTTGCACACAAGTTGTGTTGTCTTGCCGTGGTTTTCCTTGTTCGCCTTGATAGGTTCTCTTGCCATGTTTGCAGTGACACAAAGTCGCATGCTGAAGATGGTTTCTGCGGCTTCCGCCATTTCTTTTTCCTTAGTCTCGCTATTTCCAGATCTTAGTGCGGATGTGGCTTTCCCAATCTTGGCATTATCGTTTTTGGCATTTCGTTTTGCTAGCTCGCGCCTAGAAATATTGCTCATCGTGATCGGCGTGATATTGTTGTGCACGATTGTGGAGTTGTCGCAGTGGGCTTGGTCTCCAGTTTTGTACTTTCTTGAGTTCACATTGTTGCATTTCTGCGCGAGGGCTCGGCAGTCCTGGAAAATTTGGGGCACCTCCCAATCCTAGTTCTGATTGTGTCTTAACGCCGTGTTTGGTACAATACTCCGAAAGAGACCGTAGAAAGGGAACTTCATGACGCTTTCTGTTGTTATACCAGTCTACAATGAATCGAAGACGCTGCGCGGCATCGTGGATGCCGTTCGTGCGGTTCCCGGCGCAAAGCAGATCGTTCTTGTGGACGACTGCAGCACCGACGGCTCACGCGAAATCGTCGACGGCTTTGAGGATATGGAGGGATGTTCGTTCGTCAAGCTTCACCACGACGTGAACCGTGGGAAGGGGGCGGCGCTCAGGACTGGCTTCGCAGCTGCGACGGGAGATGTCGTCATAGTTCAGGATGCCGATCTTGAGTACGATCCCGTAGAGATACCCAGGGTCATAAAGCCGATTCTGGATGGCAAGGCCGACGTCGTGTACGGTTCGCGCTTCATGGGCGGAGACGCCCATCGCGTTCTGTACTACTGGCATTCGGTTGGCAATCACGTGCTCACTACGCTCTCCAATTGGTTCACGGATCTAAATCTCACGGACATGGAGACCTGCTACAAGGCGTTCAGCCGCGAGGCGCTCGGCAAGGTCGCGCCAAAGCTCAGGCAGGAGCGCTTCGGCATCGAGCCTGAAATCACGTCGCTTGTCGCCCGCGAGCGTCTTCGCGTCTACGAGGTCGGCATTTCGTACAATGGCCGCACCTACGCCGAGGGCAAGAAGATTGGCTGGAAGGACGGCGTAAAGGCGATTTGGTGCATCTTGAGATATCGGTAATCTCGTCTTGTGCCGCGACTCTTTGTGGCTTGGCACTTGATTTGGTGCTCAGGGTTTTGGTATAATTTCCCTCAATAATCTCAAAAAGAGGATTTATTGCGTATGTCTAAAGATTCGGTTGTCCGGAACAACATCTGGAAATGGCTGATTTTGGCCTTGGTGGGGGTCATATCATTCTACGTCTGCAATCCGCCGTCCGAGAAGCTCCGCTTTGGCCTTGACCTGAAGGGCGGAACGTCCTTCACGCTAGGCGTGGACAAGGAGAAGCTTGCGGAGTCCATCATAGCCGCGAACCCGTCGGTGACGAATACCGAGGGCGGCGTCGAGGCCGAGATTGACGCGATGCTCAACCGGTCCGGCTGCGACGACATGATCGTGTCGGTCATTCGCCGTCGTGTCGATGCCATGGGCACGAACGAGCCGGTTATTCAGGGAATGAAGGACCACAGGCTTCTCGTGCAGCTGCCCGGCGCCGACGAGAAGACGCGCAAGGAGGCGAAGGCGTCGCTGCAGAACGCGGCGTACCTCGAGTTCCGCCTGACGCATCCGAGGAACGACCAGCTGGTGGAAAAGCTCCTTTCGAAGGACGTTGCGCCCGAAGGCTACAGGAAGGGCGGCAGCGGCTACGTCCGCATCACCGACCCGAAGGACCCGAAGAACTGGGCGACGGTGTCGAAGCAGCCTGGCTACGCGGCTCGCCTGGCGGCGTTCGAGTTGCCCGATCCGCGATACGTGTTCATGCTTGAGGCGGTTGGCGGCGGTGTGTACCGTCCGAACTTCGTGGCGCGGGTCACGACGCCGAAGGTGACCGGCGGCGACCTCGTCTCGGCCGCGGTCGAACGCGACCCGACCTCCGGCCAGATTTCGATTGGATTCCGGCTCAACGCCGAGGGCGGCACCAAGTTCGCGACGCTTACGCGCAACTACAAGGCGCATGGCAGGATGAACAACTCCGACCGCGGGCGCCAGCTCGCCATCATTCTTGACGACCAGCTCATCTCGGCTCCGGTCATTCAGAGCGAAATCGGCTCGAGCGGCCAGATCACCGGCCACTTCACTGCCGCCGAGGCCCAGAAGCTCGCCAACGAGCTCAACGCAGGCGCGCTTCCCGCGCCTATGAAGATACTTGCCGAGACGTCCGTCGCGCCGACCGTCGGCGAGGACGCGATTGCGGCGGCCAAGTGGGCTGCGGGCGTGGGCTTCACGCTTGTCGCGATCTTCATGTTCATCTACTACTGGCGCTCCGGTCTTGTGGCCGACATCGCGCTCTTCCTCGACATCGCGCTTCTGCCGACGGCTCTTGTCATCTGCGCCAACGTGCTCGGCGTCTTCGCGCATGATCCGTCCATGGGCGGCGGCGGCTCGATGCAGCTGCCGGTTCTGACGATGCCCGGCATCGCGGGTCTCGTGCTCTCGCTCGGCATGGCAGTCGACGCGAACGTCCTGGTGTTCGAGCGCATCCGCGAGGAGTTCATCGCCGGCCGCGCGGCAGGCGAGGCGATTCGCAACGGCTACGGCAGGGCCTTCACGGCGATCTTCGACTCCAACCTCACGACGATCATCACCGGCATCATCCTCTTCGTCGTCGGAACGGGCCCGGTACGCGGCTTCGCGATAACGCTCACGGCGGGCGTGGTGATTTCGATGTACACGGCCGTTGTCGTCACGCGCCTCGTGTTCGACCACTGCGTCGACCCCAACCGCACGAAGCCGTTCAAGATGCTTCAGGTCTTCAAGCGCCCGAAGTTTGACTTCATGCGCCTTACCAAGTACACGGTCGGAGGTTCGTTCGCGTTCATCGCCCTTGGCCTTGTGATATTCGCCATTCGCTTTGTCAACAACAAGGCGGACGTCCTCTCGGTCGACCTCACGGGCGGCACCTCCATCGTCTACTCGCTCAAGGACGATGCCAGGCCGTCGGTCGCCGACATCCGCTCGGCGATCAAGGACTTCGACAACGCGGCGGTCATCCAGTACCAGGTCGGCGTCGGATCCACGACGCTGCTCCTCAAGACCGGCGAGACTGCCGAAACGGCGAAGGGCAAGGCCCTCGAGGGCCGTGACGTCGGCGCGCACGTGACGAAGATCCTTCGTGAGAAGTTCCCGGAGGCGGACTTCAACGCCGCGTCCGTCGACGAAGTCGGCTCGATCGTCGGCAAGGACCTTGTCACGAGCGGGCGCAACGCCGTGCTGTTCTCGCTGGTGGCGATTCTGCTCTACGTCGGCTTCCGCTTCAACTTCGGCTTCGGCCTTGGCGCGCTTGCCGCCCTTGCGCACGACGCGCTCATCTCGCTCGTGATCTTCTCGCTCTGCGGGCGTCAGGTGTCCCTCATCGTCATAACGGGCGTGCTTACGATCATCGGCTACTCGGTGAACGACACGGTCGTCGTGTTCGACCGCATCCGCGAGCTTCTCCGCCACGACAAGAAGCTGTCGTTCTACGAGCTGTGCAACGCGGCCGTCAACGCGTGCCTGTCGCGCACGGTAATCACGTCCGTGACGACGCTCTTCGCGGTGCTGGCGCTGTTCGCCTTCGGCGATGGTTCGATATTCGACTTCGCGCTGATAATGCTCATTGGCATAATCGCGGGAACCTGCAGCTCGATCTTCATCGCCACGCCGATCATGTATTGGTGGTACAGAGGCAAGAGGCCCGAGTTCGAGGTTGAGGCCAAGGCATGAACCCCCGAAAGGGGAGGGGCTGTGCCCGTGTCGTGACACGCGAAGATGCGGAGGAATCCGTGTCTTTGCGTGTCTTCGTTGCAACTTGAAACTTTATTCCGGGGATGCAATATGGGACTTTTCGGATGGCTTAGGCGCTCCAAGATGAAGCGCGAGATTATCGTCAACGTTGAGAAGCTCGAGACGCGCGTGGCCGTCATAGAGAACGGCAGGCTCGAGGAGTTCATGGTTGAGCATCCGGAGGAGGAGCGTCTCGTCGGCTCGGTGTTCAAGGGACGCGTCCAGAATCTGGAGAACGACCTGCAGGCGGCGTTCGTGGACATCGGGCTCAAGAAGAACGCCTTTCTGCACTACTGGGACATGACGAGCGACGCCGACTCCATTCTCGACGACGACGAGAACCGCGGCGAAAGGCGCGGCGGACGCAAGTCGAACAGGCTTTCCGACGCCGAGATCGCAAAGAAGTTCCCTCCGGGCTCCGAGATTATCGTGCAGGTGACGAAGGGGCCGATATCCACCAAGGGGCCGCGCGTCACGGCGAACCTCTCGATACCCGGCCGCTACCTCGTGATGATGCCGGGCGAGAAGATACGCGGCGTCTCGAAGAAGATTTCGGACGGCGCCGAGCGCAAGCGCCTCAAGAAGATACTCGACAAGCTCCCCCTGCCGGAGAACGTCGGCCTGGTCGTCCGCACGGTCGGCGCGGGCGCCTCGGCGCGTGCGTTTGCGCGCGACCTCAGGAACCTTCTTTCCGTCTGGAACGAGATGCAGGCCAACACGCGCAATCTGCGCACGCCCTGCTGCATCTTCCAGGAGCCCGACCTCTGCGAGCGCGTCGTGCGCGACTGGCTGACCGAGGACGTGGACTCGATCGTCATCGACGACGAGAAGAGCTACGAGGCGATGCGCGACCTGACGGGCCAGATATCCCGCCGCGCGAAGTCCAAGATACGCCGCTACGACGGCCAGACCGGCATCTTCGAGCACTACGGTCTTGAGCGCCAGATATCCGAGGCCTTCGCGCGCAAGGTCATGCTCAAGTCGGGCGGGTATCTCGTCATCGACGAGACAGAGGCCCTCATCGCCGTGGATGTCAACACCGGCCACTACAAGGGCAGCGGCAACCAGGAGGACGCGATACGCGAGGTCAACCTCGAGGCTGTCGAGGAGGTCGCGCGCCAGCTGCGGCTCAGGAACATCGGCGGCCTGGTCATACTCGACCTCATCGACATGAAGAGCCGCAAGCACCAGCGCGAAGTGGTGCGCAAGCTCAAGGACTGCCTCAAGCGCGACCGCGCAAGGACCAATGTGCTGGACATCTCCGACCTCGGTCTTCTCGAGATGTCGCGCCAGCGGCAGGATTCCTCCATCCTCTCGCAGCACACCTCGACATGCCCCTACTGCCAGGGCCGCGGCTGGGTGCGTTCGCCGATGGCCATTTCCGTCGACATCCAGCGCGCGCTCTCGTGCCTGCTGAAGAAGGCCGAGATAGACAAGAGGCCATTTGAGCCGAAGATCGTAATCGCGCCGCAGGTCATGCAGCGCCTCCGCACGGAGGACAGCGAGATCCTCGCTCAGCTGCAGAGGGACTTCAACACGCGGCTGACCTTCGTCTCGGAGCTTCACCGCCATCCCGAGGCGTTTTCGATACTTGACGCGGCGACCTCGCAGGTGCTGTACTCGCAGTCATGAGTCCGAAGGCCGCCATCGTCGCGCTGGCAGTCGTTGCGGCGCAGTTGCCGTCCTTCGCGGCCGAGCCCGCGCCGACTGCCGCGGCCGGCGACCTTGTCACGTTCTCCGCCGACGCTGTCGCGGTCGACGCCGTGACTCGCGCCGCTGTCGCCACTGGCAACGTCAGCGCTGCATACGGAGTGTTCCGCCTCTGGTCGGAGCGGCTGGAGCGGGACGCAGCCGGCAACATGAGATTCTCCTTCCCGACCGCCGCGACGACATGCACCAACGACCATTGCCGTCTGCACTGGGAGGTTCTCGGCGACCTCGAGCTCAAGACTGCGGAGCACGTGCTCTTGAGGAACGCGTGGCTTCGCTTCTACGGCCTGCCGATTCTCTATCTGCCGTACCTCTGGTATCCGCTCGACACGAAGTGCGGCTTCAGCTGGATGCCCGGCTACACGGGGCGCTGGGGCGGCTACCTGATGACAAAGTACCGCTACAACATCGCGGGCGATCCGAAGCACGGCGAGGACGCATGGTGGCTGGCGGGAGCGACCCGCTTCGACCTTAGGTACAAGAACGGAGTGGCGCTTGGCGAGGATCTCAAGTGGCGCGCCGACGGTCTTGGCTCCGGCATGTTCAAGTCGTACTGGGCCTGGGACGAGTATGCCTCGCACCGCTACGACAGGCCTTCGAGCCTGCGCAAGCACGACTACCGCAACTGGGGCAGTGAGGTCGACCGCGACCGCTATGCGTTCGAGGCGTCGCACAGATGGGAGCCGACCGAGCGTGACTCCGTCGTCGCGCGAGGCAGCATCTACTCCGACTCGTTCTTCCGCAGCGACTTCATGCGCGACTCGTTCTTCAACATCAAGAACCAGTTCACGAACTATCGCACGAGCGGAGTGTTCTGGGAGCATGTCGAGAACCCGTATGCGTTTGGCGTCGAGGCCGCCGGCAGGCTCAACGACTTCCAGTCGGCGACTGAGCGCCTTCCCGAGCTCTACTTCGACCTTGCGCCGCGCCCGTTCCTCTTCGCGCCGCTTACCTACGAGACCGAGAACCGCTTCGGCTATCTACGCCGCAGATACGCGCGCAACGCGGCGGACCGCGAGTCCGTCTTTGCCGCCGACCCGGCGTTCTGGGCCCGCTACGACGCGTTTCGCATTGACACGTACCACCGCATCGCCGCGCCGTTCAGGGCTTTCGACGACATCGTTTCGGTCGTTCCCCGCGTCGGATATCGCTGCACGGCATGGGAGGAGGGCGGCTACACCGACGTCACCGGGCTTTCCCCCGCAGGCTCGACCGGCGACACGATCACGCGTTCGATACTTGAGGGAGGCGCGACATTCTCGGCGCGCGGAACGGGCTGGATCGACGACCGCTGGAACCATCTCACCGAGCCGTACGTCGACGTCCTCGCGCAGCAGGCCTGGCATTCGGGATGCGGCGGCGGCAGGCGTCCGTACGTGTTCGACGCGGTCGACGCCTCTCTTGCGTGGGAAGACCAGTTCGCAGGCCGCGGGCGCAATCTGCCGTATTCGTACTACGGCGTGACGCCTGGCTGGCGCAACGTCTGGCGCAAGCTGGACGACAAGGGCGTGCTGCGCCGGGTGGTGGACCTCGACGTGTACGCGGCGTTCCAGATGAACGCGCC
>JAEEZC010000148.1 GCA_016288465.1 Verrucomicrobiota bacterium
CACCACCTACAACCCGCACCTCGACATGTGCAACAAGCAGGTGAAGGCCACGGGCAGCTGGACGTACCAGGCCAAGGACTGGGTGCAGAGCTTCGACTTCCTCAAGGAGGCGCAGGAGCGCGGTCTGCCCATCACGGACCTCATCACCCACAAGTATCCGCTCGACAGGATGAACGAGGCCATGGAGATGAACATCTCGATGAAGGGCCTCAAGATCGCCTATGTCGCAGACTGACGCAACGGGAGTTCGACGCAAATGAACGTTCTAGCGATAGGCTGCCATCCCGACGACGTCGAAATCTGCTGCGCGGGCACGCTCGCCAAGTGCGTCAAGCGCGGCGACAGGGTCGTCGTGGCCCACCTCTGCACAGGCTCGCTCGGTCACGTCGTCATACCGCCCGAGGAGCTTGTCCCCATGCGCGCCGAGGAGGCGCGCGCCGCGGGCAGGCTCGCCGGCATCGAGGTGATCGACGGTGTCTTCGGCGACCTCGACATCTACTCGGACAACGCCGAGAGCCGCAACAAGGTCGTGGAGATAATCCAGTACGCCCAGCCGGACTTCATCATCACGCAGAATCCGGACGACTACATGCCCGACCACGTCGCGACTTCCAAGCTCGTCTTCGACGCGTCGTTCACCGCGACGCTTCCGAACTGGCCATCGAAGACGCGCAAGGCCGCGAAGCTCGTGCCGATATACTACATGGACACGCTTGCCGGCGTGAACTTCGTGCCGGACGAGTTCGTGGACATCTCGGACGAGATCGACCTCAAGATCCAGATGCTCGAATGCCACCATTCGCAGCTCGACTGGATGCGCGAGCACGACCACATCGACTTCGCCGACATGGTCCGCACATGCTCAAAGTACCGCGGCTACCAGTGCGGCGCCGCATACGCCGAAGGCTTCAAGATGTGCAAGGCGTATCTCAAGGGCACGACGAAGCGGCTTCTGCCGTAGTCCGTCGCATAGCCTCCCTGGATATAAGTCGGAGGGACTGCAGTCGCAGTCCCTCCGGTTTTGTTTCCTTTGACCCTTTTGTCTTCTTCTTACTTGATCCAGACCGTAAGGCCGAGCTTGTCCAGGGCCTTGATGTTGTCGATCAGCACGTGCGCCGGGTCGACGCCGAGCGATCCGACGCTGCCGGAAAGCCCCTTGCCCGAGATGTGGATCGTCGAGATGCCCTCGTCCGCCGAAAGCGCGTTCTCGAAGGCGACGCCTGTCGCCTCGGCCACGACTTCGCCGCGCCTGCTGCCAAGGGCCGGATGCTCCGCGCCCATGTCGAACAGCTGGACGTCGCAAAGGCCGCTTGTCGGATTGACGTTCAGGCGGAACCGGTACCAGTGCGTCGTGTCGATCTCGGCGTTGAGCTGCGTCCCGCAGACCTTCGCCTTGCATCCGCTGAAGTAGTAGGGGCAGGACGAACTGTTCGCCGCGTTCGTGCCAACGAAGCCGAAGGAGATCAGCCTGTGCGTCAGATAGACGCTTTCAGCCGCCTCCGTCTGGGCCATCTGCGAATCGCCAAGCGCAATCGTCGCCTCGCCGCCGGCCTCGGACCACTGCGACGGCGGACGGATGTCGGCCTCGAAGCGGAAGAGCTTCCTGAGCGAGACGCCGAGCGAATTGCCGACGAGAATCGTTCGGCCGCCTTCAGCCGAGCGCCCGAGCGACAGGAACTTGTTGCCGCTGTCGTCGCGGACCGTAGCACGGGCGTCGAAACCTGCCGCGCCAGTGTAGTCGCGGCGCACCCAGTGATCCTGCCCGCCGTCGAGGTTGTACTGGAGCGCCGCTATGTCGCCCGCCTCGCGGGTCGCGCCCGAAACGGCGCGCCTGCGGGTCGTGAAGTCGTTCTCGTACACTAGGTCGGCGTTGTGGTAGACGCGGATGTTGTCCCAGCACGCGCGCTGCGACATGTTCGCGCCGTTGCTCGCGTCCTGCCCGTATCCGTAGCCGCAGAGATAGAACGAGCCGATGTCAGTCACGTTCGCGGCAAAGTCGAGGCCCGTCGCCGCATAGATTGCGGAAGCTGCTGCCTCGTCGTCCGCCGTTACGCTTGCTGTGCCGAGCGGCGTGACGGTGGCGGAGTACTTGCGTGCGCCGAGGTTGGCGGAGATTTCGACGCGGAACCAAGCCTCGTTGTCCGGTTCAGTATAGGTCGCCGGGTAGTCGCGAGCCGGGTCGCCGTCGGAGCCGCCGGATGTGATCACGTAGGGCCTGTGCGCACATTCGCCTGTCGCGGCAAGACGCTCATAGCCAACGCCGCCTACGAGATTGGCCAGAAGGGAGTCGCGGTTGGAGTCGTAGAGCGCGGCGGAGCCGAGTCCGATGCCGATGCGGCGGATGTCCGGACGGCTTGTCGACAGATTGTTGCCCTTTGGCAGACGAGCGTCGCCGACGATGCGCACTGTGCCCGACGAGAACGACTTGCCGAGGGGCTGGACAATGCGCGAGACGCCGCTCTGGTCGCCGTAAGTGAGCATGTCGCCGCCTGTTCCGCCGACATCGACGCCTTTGTTGCCATATGCGACGATGGCGGGATTGCCATGCATGTTGTTCGCGCACGGCAGACGACGCCATCCGTCAATGCCGGTGGGCTGGACGGTAGTTCTGTCCGTGAGGAATCCTGGCACGATGCGGTAGGAGTCAATCGACGAAGTCGCCGAATAGCCGGAAAACGTGTCGGTTTCGTCCACAGAGGCTGTTGACTGCGCGTAGCTGCCGGTCGCGGCGACTGCAGATGCGCAGAGCGTGCGATAGCGCCGCGTTGAGAAGTCGTTCTCGTAGCAGACCTCGAAGTCGCTCGCTCCCGGCGCCTTCCACGAAATGCGGATGTTGTCCGCAAACGGCTTGTTGCCTGCATTGGCGGCGTTAATGCCGTTGTAGCGCCCATAGCAGGAAAAACCGATGCCGGCGATGCCGCCTGTTTCCGCAGAGAGCGGAGTCATCACGGTGACGTTCGAGAATGACCTGTAGGCGGAACTGTCGCTTGGAGCCGTGTCAAAGGATGGATGCCCCTTGTCTTGCCGGATCCGGAATACCTCTCCGCCGAAGGTGTTGTTGTCGAGGTCGTACGTCACGACAAAGCGAAACCAGTAGTTCGTAGGACCCTTCTTGTCGGTGTCGTTGTTGCCAAGTTGCGTGGTGCTGCCGTTGTCGTTCCGCACGTCCCAATACTGCGGGAATGTGCGCAGACAGTTTGCGGCATCGACGTTGCCAGAGCTTCTAATGCCGAATTTGCCCGGAGATGCCGTGGTGTCACATTTGTCGTTGTTCCACGCAAGGATGTCCATGTACTTGCGGTAGACTGGGAACAACTTCAGCGTGGAGACAGGTTCATTGGCATTGTTGACCTTTGCCCGTACCCACTGCACCGGCGCCTTGATGTCTGCCTGAATGCGTAGCAGACCATTGGTGAATTCGTTGTGGATGGACTGAAGGACGTAGCCAGTCTGAGGGTTGGCGCTTCCGTACGACCAGGTAAAGACCGGGTTTTCGGAGAGACTGCCCGAAAACGGCATGTAGTAGCGAGGGACGGACTTGTAGCCGTTGTTGAAATAGGGAACGAACCATCCGTCGACAGTCGGACGTCCGTTGAGGGCCTCGGTAGTGTCTTGAGCGAAATAAGTCGCAAGCGAATCAGCGGCGTAACTGCCAGCCACTCCGCTTGGCCTATTGCAGAGAAACGCGCTCTGGGCGGGATACGGCTGGGCGGTCTGCCATACGCCGAGGGCTGGGGTCGGCTCAGCCGACGTGCGGGTCTCGAAGTCGTTTGCGTAGAGCGATGCATCGGCGAGCGCGGCCGACGAGGCCATGCCCAGTGCGGTCGCGAGGGAGGCTGTCAAAAGAGCGTCCCTTCGTTTCCCGCGTTTGTTTGCGTTTGTCATGATTTGCTCCCCTATTCGGTTTTGTTTACGTTGGTCAGGCAGGCGCGCAGTTGCAATCGGCCTGGCTAGGCAATCCCTGATGTTGTTTGAAGGCTGTCATTTGTCATGCCGTTTGCCACGGCTCCCTTGACCATTGTGACTACATTATCGCACACAAAAGACTGAAATACAATGGTGAATGTTTTGTGAAGTTTCCTTCGGAGTTGTGTTTTTCGCTCATTTGCCCCATTTCACGGGCATTCGTGTCCATGAGTATCCATATTTGGAGACTTGAAGGCGGGTCATAAGGTGAGCTTACACCCCCTCTGATGCCTATTGTCTGGAATTAAACCTGAATTCGTCATTCTACTTTCCATGCACTCCGTGATGTCTCGCGCAGAGAGGCTGAGTTTTAAGAGATTATGGCGCTCTAAACCGATGGGGTCCCCGTCGGCTCATCAAGATTTGTGTCGATGAGTGAAGATTTGTGGTTCATCTATTTAACCACGAATCTACACATATCTGCACAAATTAGTTCGAGTCATTAGTTCGAGTTCGAGAGTGGTTTGTCTTCCTTAACGCTCCGTGTTAGACCAACATACTTGTCTACGGGCCGCCCGGAGTGCGGCCCCTACCCCGTTCCGTCCCTAATGTCCCTTATGTCCCTTACGTCCCTTTGCTCTGGAACCCACGACTATGAACCGTTCCAGCCGGCTGTCAGAGGGAACCCGCAACAAGCCGCGTTCGTGTCGGGGGGAGCCCCTCGTGTCCCTTCGCGTCTGCGGCAAGCCGAAGGCTGAAACGACGCGGCGAGGCACG
>JAEEZC010000149.1 GCA_016288465.1 Verrucomicrobiota bacterium
AATTTCCGTTTCCAACGTTGGAAATCTCTAAAGCCTACGTTGGAAATTCAACCTGAGCAAACAAGAAGGCCGATCGGGTCCCCCTCGGTCTTCCACTGTCGGCAAAGGTCACCTGACCTTTAGGCCTAACGGTAGCGCTACCCTTGGCCGCTGTAAATTCCTGTCCCAATTCACTAGCATCCCATTCGTGACCTGAAGGATGCGATTCAGGGTCGCTTTTCGGGCAGATTCCGTGTAACCTACACGGGTGTGAAAAACACCCACCCGAAAGCAACGAAGACAGTATACCCCGTATCAATCTCCCGACAGGCCCCCAATCACGTCAGAGCTTCTTCAAGCGCGACAAGTCCCCATTGGCCTTATTCTACCGGCGCGACGGTAAGGCCCGCCGCCTTCATCCGCGCCACGTGAGGCAAGAGACGCGCCTTGAAGTCCGCAAACGTGCGCCTGCCAGGGCCGGTCCACAGCACTTCGGCGGCCGCAAGTGCGCGAGGCCAGAGCTTCCACTCAAGCTCCTTCGGAGTCACCGTGTACTCGGTCCAGTTGTTCACCTGGCCGCCGAGGATGTACTTTTGCTCCGATTCCGGAATCCCCTCAACAGGATCAAACGAATAGACCTTCTCAAGAGGCAGCTGCGGAACGCCCTCCCAGGCCGGATATCTGCATTCGTCGCGGTCTCCCAGACCCTGCGGATAGTCGAGATAGCAGTGTGTGTGCGGACTCATCACGGCGCAATGCCCAGACTTCGCCGCCGCGCGTCCGCCAGACGCCCCCCGCCAGCTCATCACGTATGCGCCGTCCGCAATCCCGCCTTCAACGATTTCGTCCCAGCCGATCGCCCTGCGCCCCTTCTTCGCGAGATAGTCCACGAAGTGCCGCGTGCACCAGTTCTGCAGCTCCCTCGGCTCCGAAATGCCAAGCTCCTTCATCTTCGCGCGGCACTTCGGGCAGCCGGCCCAGTTGCCGCTCGGGCACTCGTCGCCGCCGATGTGGACTACGTCGGCATCCGGGAAGAGCTCGCAGACATCGTCCAGCACGTCCTCGAAGAAGCGGATCGTCTCGGGATTGCCGAGGCATACCGCAGTCGGATCCATCCTGCCCGAATGCTTGTCGCTCAGAAACACGCAAGCCTGGGCGAAGTCCGTCTTCGTCCCGCAGAACAGCTCGGGATACGCCGTGAGCACCTCTCGCGAATGCCCCGGAATCTCGACTTCGGGGACGATGCGTATGTGCCGCGCCTTCGCGTAGGCGCAGACCTCCGCGATGTCCCCGGCCGTGTAGCCGAACGGACCGTACGAACCGAACTTCGTGTCGTGCATCCAGGGAGAGAAGTCCGGGGCGTGCCGCGTTGCGCCGACTGTGTTCATCTTCGGATGGCGCCTCAGCGGAATGCGGTTGCCGTTGTCGTCCATGAGATGCCAGTGGAACACGTTCATCTTGACCGCCGCCATTTCGTCAAGGATGCGCTTCACCACGTCCTTTCCGAAGAAGTGCCGCGACTCGTCGAGATGGACGCCGCGCCATGAATAGGCGGGCCAGTCCTCTATTTCGCACTGTGCAAGCGGACGCGGCAGCTGCGCAAGCGTCTGCTCGGCATAGAAGCGGCCCGCCTCGTCCGCCGCCTCTATCCTAGCCTCGCCCCTGCCGTCGATCCGGATGCGGTAGCCTTCCGGCGGAAGCGCCGCGCCCGTTATGCTCTCGGAGCGAACGGCCGGCAGAACCGACGCCTTCGACGGATTCCCGTCCGAAAAGGCGGACTCTACGCAACATATGCAGGCACCTACCATGACGACACGACCCATCCAATCCATAATGGTTGCTTTCCTTTGCGATGTCAGCAGACGTGGTGTACGAACAGCGAATGAAGCCCGAGCACGACAGAGTCCTCGGGATGCTCGGCGACGACGAACTTGAGGCGTCCCCAGGGCGTCCATGCGTGATCGATGACGTATCTTTCCGCAGCCTCGACGAGCGCGGAGAAGTGGGACGCGCCGCCGGAGAAGATGACCGTCTCGGCGTCGAAGGCGTGGACGAGGGAAACCGCGCCTGCGCCAAGGGCCTTGGTCTGGATGTCGAAAAGCCGCTTTGCCTTCTCGTCGCCTGCAAGGTAGTCCCGCTCAAGCCGCCGGAAATCGTATGTCTCGTCCCCGGCAAGCTCCTTCAGCGCCCATGTGCCGACGTACGCCTCGAGGCAGCCGGAGCCGCCGCAGATGCATTTGCGTCCATTGTCATAGGCGATGGAGAAGTGCCCGCCGAGAAGGCCCGCCATGCCGTGCTTGCCGCGGTAGACCTTGCCCTGGCAGACCGCCGCAGTGCCGATGCCCGTGCCGAGTATCAGCATGACGGCGTCCGTCTCTCCTGCCGCAGAGCCGTAGTTGATCTCGCCGATGATCGCCGCACGCGCGTCGTTGATGAGCTTCATCTCGAGGCCCAGCGTCTCGCTCGCCCATTTCGGAAGGTCTATCCTGTCCGCCCCCGCGTACTTTCCGCTGCAGTAGATCACGTGGCGCGTGCTCTCGTCGAGGAGTCCCGGAAAGGCCACGCCAAGGCCCCTCCACTCGCCGGGATGCCGCGACATCATCTCCCTGCAGCGGATGCCGAGGTTCGACAGCACGCTCTCCATCCCCGCGTTCGCGTCGATCGGAGACACCTCGTTCTCCAGCACGACGCCGTTCTCCACCGCCGCAAGCTTAAGCCGCGTCCCGCCAAGGTCCGCGCAAAGCGTTCTCATAGCCGCCTCCTTTTCCCGACGGTCCGCACGGCATCTGCCGCCGCGGCGACCGCCGCTTTCGCAGATCCGCGCCATGCCGTCGCACGTCAACTCCACCCGACGTCGCCTTCGCGAACGTTCAACGCGGCACATTCTAGCACATCCATCAGGAGAGGACAAGACATGCGGTTCAATATCGGACAACGCCTGCATTCAAATTTGACTAATGGTGCCGACGTCTGCTATACTACCCGCAAGCTATGGGCAAACCTGTCGAACACAACGTTCTCGCCGTCTTCAGCCTGCGCGACAAGGCAGGCCGCGACAACTTCGCCGGCATGCTCGACGCCATGGCCGACACAAGCGACTGGCACCTCCACGTTCTCCAGCCCGGCAAGGGCTTCACGCGCGAGGACGTCCTGGGGCTGAACGGCGTCAGATACGACGGGTTCATCATCTCCATGCCGGGAACGCCCGAGGCGATGGACGAGCTCGTGAAGTCGCGCGTTCCGACCGTCGCGATCGGCCTGGCGGACAGCGTCCTTTCG
>JAEEZC010000150.1 GCA_016288465.1 Verrucomicrobiota bacterium
AGGTCGACGAGGGCGGCGGCGCGTTCTACGGGCCGAAGATCGACATTAAGATCAAGGACGCGCTTGGCCGTCCGTGGCAGCTCGGCACGGTGCAGTTCGACTTCAACCTGCCCGAGCCCTTCAACCTCACCTACGTCTGCGCGGACGGCAAGGACCACCAGCCGTACATGGTGCACCGCGCGCTTCTCGGCTCGATCGAGCGCTTCTTCGGCATTCTCATCGAGCACTACGCCGGCGCGTTCCCGCTCTGGCTTGCGCCCGAGCAGGTGCGGATACTCCCCATTTCGGACAAGGCGCTCGCATACGCCAAGTCGGTTGAGTCGGCGCTGCGCAAGGAGGGCTTCCGCGTGGAGATCGACACGTCCGCCGAGAAGCTTGGCGCGAAGATCCGCGAGGCCGCGCTCATGAAGGTTCCCTATCAGGTGGTGGTCGGGCCTCGCGACGAGGCGGCGGGCCAGATATCGGTCCGTTCGCGCGCCGAAGGCGACCTCGGGGCGATGAAGCTCGACGAATTCACCGCCAGGCTTCGTGCCGAGCTGACTGCCTGACGCGGCTGGAATGGCGGTGGACCCGAGTTCGGTTTCGGTTGTCAGGGGATGCGGCGGCAGCGCCTCGTCCCTGATGGCGGCCTTCGAATCGACCGACGGCGAGTACGTCTTCGTCGTCGACGGGGACATCGCCGGGAACGAGGCCAAGCTTCCCGAGTTCGTCGCGCGCATGGAGGAGACGGGCGCCGACATCGTAATCGGGACAAAGCGCAGCCGCCGTCTGCTGAACCGCGTCTACTTCGGCCTGGTGAGAATCTTTCTAGGGCTGCCAATCACCGACACGCAGACGGGCGCGCGCCTTTACCGGCGGGGAGTCCTCAAGTATGCGCTCGAGAGGGCGCTTTCCAAGACCGGCGCTTTCGACCTGGAGCTCCTCACCATCGCCGCGGGCGACGGCGCGAAGATAGCCGAGGTACCGATGCCCGAGCAGGCCGAGACGGTCTCGGCGAGTCAGGGCGTTCCGTCGCGGAGCTTCGTGAAGGCCGTCGCGAACGACACGCTCGCGATCTTCTACCGGGCCAGGATACTCGGGTACTATTCCCGCTGCCTCGTGCCGAGACGTCTTGACCACGACCCGCTCGTGTCCATAGTGATCGCCTGCCCCAACCGCAGCTGGATGCTCGACGAGTGCCTTGCGGCGATAGCTGGGCAGACGTATCCGCACCGCGAAGTGATTGTCCTTCCCGACGCCGAAGAGGACTCGTCGGGCGCCCCCTGCCCCGATGCGCGCTGGATTCCCACCGGCAAGGTCAGGCCGGCGGAGAAGCGCAACATCGGCATCAAGGAGGCCAAGGGCGAGATCATCGCCTTCATCGACGACGACGCATACCCCGACAGCCACTGGCTGGAGTACGCCGTTAAGTACTTCGGCGAGCAGTCCATCGGCGCCGTCGGAGGCCCAGGCGTGACGCCGCCGGGAGACCGCCTGCTTTCAAAGGCCGGCGGCAGGGTCTACGACAACGTGCTCGTCTCGGGCAACTACCGCTACAGGTACAAGGCTGGAGGCGTGAGGAAGGACGTCGAGGACTACCCGAGCTGCAACCTCTTCGTGCGCAAGGACGTTCTTGAGAAGATCGGCGGCTACCGCACCGACTTCTGGCCGGGCGAGGACACGCTGCTCTGCAAGGACATACTGGACAACTGGAAGCGCATCATCTACGATCCGTGGATAGTCGTCTACCACCACAGGCGCGCTCTCTTCGCGCCGCACCTCAGGCAGCTCGGCAGATACGGCTTCCACAGAGGCTACTTCTGCAAGCGCTTTCCGTCCAATTCCCTCAGGCTCAGCTACTTCATCCCGTCCCTCTTCGTGCTGTACGTGGCGACGTGGGCGCTGCTGGTCGCGATTCCCGAGCCGGATGTGATGCCGGTGTGGCTGCATCTTCTGCTCCACGCGTACATATCGGTTCCCATGCTCTCGTATGTGGGGCTGGTGCTGGTGACGACTTTTGCGCCGAACCCCGTGGTCTGGCTTCTAACGGCCGCGGGCGTGGCGGCGTCGCATTTCACGTACGGAATTCAGTTCTTCCGCGGGATCACGGCCAGGCGCGCGCCATGCGAGTTCATCGGCGCGGACCACGCCTAGACGTGTCGGCGCGGGTCATCGGAAGGAGATTCGGAGACTATGGTCATAGCGGCTTGGATAGCGGCGGCGTACCTCATCGGCGGGATTCCCTTCGGGTATCTCATTGGCAGGATGCGCGGCGTCGACGTGCGCACGGTCGGCTCGAAGAACATCGGCGCCACCAACGTGTTCAGGACGGTCGGAAAGAAGTGGGGGCTGCTTGCGTTCGCCTGCGACGTCCTGAAGGGGCTTCTCCCTACGCTCGCCGCGCGGCACTTTGTGGGCGACGTGACTTTCTCGCCCATCGGCATAGAGCTCGCGCTGGCGGTCGGCGTCGCGACAGTTCTCGGCCACATGCTCACGCCCTATATGAAGTTCAAGGGCGGCAAGGGCGTCGCGACGGCGTTCGGAATGCTGCTCGGCCTTCTTCCCGGGCTTGTCGGGTGCGCGTTCCTTCTCTTCTGCGCGGCGTTTGCCTGCACGAACTACATCTCCCTCGGCAGTTGCACGGCGGCGACGTTCCTCGCTGTCGCGGTGTGGTTCCCGATACTCGGCTCGGCGGGGCTCCGCAACCTGCCGCAATGCGTGCTGGTCGCCGCGATAGCGGTCTTCGTCGTCTGGAAGCATCGCGCCAACATCGGGCGCCTCGTCAGCGGCACCGAGAGCAAGATATACCTGTTCGGCAGAAAGAAGAAGTAAGCGTGGGCCTGTGCAGCATCGCGTTCCTGTTTCTCGTTGGATGGCTCTTCGGCGGGCCTCTGGGCGCGCTTCTCACCGCGGCAATCGGCATCAAGGTCGGCAAGCATCTCGGCGGGCGCACCAGGCCCTCGGACCGGACTCGGGCCTCCGCACGGAACCGCGCGATGATCTTCTGCGCGTCCGCGGCGGCGATGCTCGCGAAGATGGCGAAGGCGGACGGGCGCGTGACTCCGGAGGAGATTGCGTCCGTAGAGACCGCGTTCGCCCGTCTTGGCTTCAGCCCTGACGCGCGCGCGTACGCGATAGGGGTCTTCCGCAGGGCGAAGGACGACGGGCACACGATATACGAGTACGCGGCGGACTTCGCCGACGCCATGGACTCCATCGAGGTGCGGGAGCTTTTCTACGAGCTTCTCTGGGACCTCGCCCGCGCAGACGGCCGCGTTGACGCGCGTGAGCTTGCTATTCTGCGCAGGATGCCGGCGGCTCTGAGGATACGCCCGGACTGGTTCGCGTTTTTCCAGCGGGGCCGTTCCGCCTCCGACGGCGCGGGCGAAAGCCTTGCCGAGGCGTATGCGACGCTTGGCGTCTCTCAGTCGGCGGGCGACGCCGAGGTGCGAAAGGCGTATCGCGACCTGGCCAAGAGGCATCATCCCGACGTGCTTCGCGCGCAGGGCCTGCCCGAGGAGATGATCGGCAGGGCGACGGAGAAGATGGGCAGGATAAACGACGCCTGGCGGAGGGTGCGGGAAAGCCGCGGCATCTAGCGGGACTTGGTTTGCGGCTTCCGGGAAATTGGTGTAACGTCTGAGGTTCCATATGTGCATGTCGAAACAGAGCGGAAAGGATGCGGCAAGCGGCAAAAGCGTGCTGGCGATGATCTCGTCTCCGGTCGCGAGCCGCATTTCCGGTGTCTCCCGCTTCGCCCGCGAGCATGGATGGTATCTCACGTTCCAGGACCGGCTCGGGTTCGCCCATCTGTATGACTGGACGGGCGACGGCGTCGTTGCCACAATCCGCAGCGGCAAAAGGGAGCTCGACTTCCTGCGGCATCTGGCCGAGCTTGGAATACCGATCGTCGACATGACGTTCGAAGAGCCGGAATTCCCCTGTGCGCGAGTCTCGTGCGACCATGTCGCGGCAGGACGCCTCGCCGCAGCCCACTTTCTGGAGTGCAACTATCGAAGCCTTGTCTTTTTCTCCCTCGACTGGGGAAATGTCCATAGGAGGCTCTGGGACGGCTTTACCGAAAAGGCCGAGGCGCAGCAGTGGGTTTTTTCGCGCGACTGCCCCAAGGATCGGTGTTACGACATGGAGATCGTCTCGCGCTGGCTTGAGGACAAGTTCGCCTCCGCCGAAAAGCCTCTAGGCGCGCTGACATATTCGCAGAGCGAGTCAGTGCTTCTTCTGTCGGCCGTGCAACGTCTTGGCATCCGGGTTCCGGAAGACTTTGGCATCGTATCCGGGGGCGAAGACAAGTCGCTGCTCGAAAACCAGCCAGTGCCGATCACCGCCGTAGACACCGACATGGAACGCGGTGCGTACGAGTCGGCGGCGCTGCTGCAGCGCTTGATGGACGGCGAATCGGCACCTTCCGTGGCCTTTGAAGTGCCGCCAAGGCGCGTCATAGTGCGGAGTTCCACCGATGCCACCGTCGCCGCCGATCCGCTTGTCCGCGCGGCAATCGAGATTTTCGTCTCCGGATTGCAGTCCGGCGTGAACGTTGAAAGCGCGGCACGTGCCCTCGGCGTATCGCGCAACACGCTCAACCGACGCATCTCGGCCGAGCTCGGGCACTCCGCCAGCGCCGAACTGCAGCGCCAACGGCTTATGCTCGCCAAGCGACTTCTTTCCGACGAAAACAACAAGGTAGAGTACGTTGCGCGCATGTGCGGTTTCTCGTCTGCCTCGCACCTTGGCTCTGTACTTCGTTCCGATTGCGGCCTCTCGCCAATGGCGTTTAGAAGCAAGTGATCGGGGCTATGGTGCAAGGCTGATATACCTGTCCCAATTCTGACATTGACGCGTCAGATGCTCGGTGCTATAATGGCGCCATTATTGTTTGAGCAAAGGAAAGGTACTGACCAGATGAAATGTTCTCTTCTCGTCACACGCTTCGCTGGCGCATGTGCGCTGGCATTTGCAGCAACTACAGCTTTTGCCGAGCAGCCCGACAGATGGGTGCGGTATGTCGAGTCCACTGGCAATCAGTGGGTCGATACGGGCGTCATAGGCCGCCCAAACACCAAGATCGAATGCAAGGTCGAGTGGATGACCCTCGCCGACAGTGCGTTCGTCGCCTGCGGCTACTACAGCAACAACACCCGCTTCTACATGTGCTATTGCCAAAACGCAACAGGGAACATGTATGTCACGCAGCGAGATGGAGGAGATGGCCAAAAGGTCTGTCTGTCCAACGGTTGGGAGACCCGGTGGGAAAAGAATCGCGTTTACAACTATACGGAGGAAATGTCAGCTATAAACAGCGCTGGTAAAAGCACCGCCACCGTTGCTGTGGACGGATACAGCGGATGGAGCAAAGAATACACTGGTCTCAACACCGGACGGAGTCTCTATGTCTTCGCCAACAACAGTGCAGACGGGACGGTTGG
>JAEEZC010000151.1 GCA_016288465.1 Verrucomicrobiota bacterium
ATGATGCGTCTGCGGCTTTCACCATGTGGGTGAAAAGAAAAGTCGCGGATCTCGTCTGCGTCGCTCGGCCCCTTGCGGCCCCTGCGGGGTTCGCTTCGCTCAGGCGACCTGATCGCTTCGCGACAGGCGAATGTTGAGCCTTGAAGAGCGTCGCCAGCGCATAATCGCGCACGCGTTCCGCGAATACGGCACGATCCGACGGCTGTTTCCGCCCGACATCGGCGGACAGATGACGATGCCACTCGCCTGAAACGGCCATCTGCCATCCTCACGAACGTCTCAGCCAGCCAGCTTCAACTGACAGGCAAAGACGTCATTGCCTTCAACTGCGATTTTTAGGCTAAATGCCTGGTACAACGGCTAGACATGCGTTTTCCGAAATGGCAACTTTGTCGCGAGTCACTCGCGGTTGTGCTCGGCGGATAGGCGGTAGGCGCTCATGGTCATTCCGAATCTGGCCTTGAACAGCGTCTTGAGGTGGGCTGGTGACTTGAAGCCACAGAACTGGCCGATGTTGTCTATCGGCGTCGTGGTCTTGCGCAGCATCTCCTTTACGTGCAAAAGCTTTTCCTCCTGAATCCGCTGCAGTACCGTCTTGCCGGTGACGGCGCGGAAGTCGCGCTGCAGCAGGCGCACGGATATGCCGAGGGCCGACGCGACGTGTGGAACGTCGATGCCGCTCGTCGCGTGCTGCCGTATGAACTCCCGCGCCGCCGAGATCCGCCGCGCCGTGCCGTTCACGTCCGCCGTAGAAAGGCGCTCCACAACTCCTTTGAACGCAACGTGCAGAGTCGCCCGCTTGACCTCCTCCGCTTGCCGGCCATTGCCGCCGCGCAGTATGCCGTCCAGAAAGCTGGCGGCGGCGAACCCGCCGCTTTCGAAGTCGGGCATCAGCGACGACAGCGACGGCACTGTCTGTTCGCAGATCAGCGTCTCGTTGTCGACGCCCAGCACCTGGACCTGGCTCGGTACGCTTATGCCCGCCAGCCGGCAGGCGTCGAGCACGTGCTTGGCGCGCTGGTCGAAGGCCGCCCATATCCCGCACGGCTTTGGCAGCGACTTGAGCCACTTTACCAGCATGTTTTCCTGCTCGAGCCACGACGTCGCCGGATTCGCCTCGAAAACCTCGAGCTCCATGCCCATGTCCTTGAGCGCCGCCCTGAAGGACCTCTGCCGGGCATCGCTCCACCACCGGCCGCCTGGCGCGCCGACGAAGGCAAAGTGCGAAAGGCCCTTTCCACGGAGAAACCTAGCCGCCTCCGCGGCAAGCGCCCGCTCGTCCGTCGACAGTACGGCACAGGGCCTGCGCCATCCGCGCGGAGGCATCGCGTTCACGAACACCGCCGCGCGTCCGGCGATTTGCGCCAGCTTGCCTTTCGCCAGGAGGCGTCCCCCGCCGTCGATGACGAGTGCGTCTGGCCGCCACGTCGAGTAGTCCTCCAGCGGCTCGTTCGACGGATGTCCGCCTGCGAACTGGATTTCCCACTCGTGTCGCATCGCCGCGAATCGCAGTATGCCGCCCACGATCTCCTGCGCTGACGCATAGCGCATGTCGAGGTGCACGAGCATCCTCAGCTTGCCTTGCCGTCCGTCTTTCATGCGCGCATTATAGCATAAGTTGGCGGCATTGCGCAAACGAGAATGCGATTGTGCGCCAAAGAGAATGTGGCGTTTGGTATAATATGGGCGAGTCAAAAACAGAAAGGAAAGGCTGCGCCACAATGAAAACACCAAGAAGCGTTGTTTGTCTGCTATCCATCGCCCTCGCATGGGCGTCTGCGTTCGCAGATGCGCCCGTCCTCCCCGAATCGCTGAAGACAGGCCTTGCGCTTTGGCTTTCGGCCGAGAAAAACGTTTTCGAGGGCACGTTCCACGACAAGGACGGCGTCGTACACTGGTGCGACGTGCGCGAATCGTTCGCCGACGGCGAGGTCTACGCCGACCACGCTTCGTTTTCCTACCCCGTGGCGTCGGCGACTACTACGGTGGACTACAGCAACCTCAAGGGAGGCCTTGTCCCTCCGGTAATCGCGACAGATGCGTTGACGGGGTTGAAGTACATAGACTTCGGAGACTACGGCAATCATGGCGGCAACAACAACTGGATGTTCATTGAAAACGGGAGCGGAGCGCTCCAGCCTGTGACGTCGCGTTCGCTGTTCGCCGTGGTGAGCTTTGGCAAGACAGGCAATTTCGGAACAGTGTTCGGCCAGATTCCTGCGCTTACCAGCAACAGCGGCGCGACAGGCAGTTATTTCAAGCGTCAGCCGGGTGGCGAGGGCGGCAACATCGCCAATGCCTCTGCCATCATGCAGAATGGCGAAACGCGTCTAAATGGAAGGCGCATAAATCCCGAAACGACGACTTACGGTTTTGATGGACCGCAGGTCTTTTCGCAAGTGGGTCCCGGCTCTCTCGCAAACGGAAACGCTCCCGTATTCAACACCTTCTTCAACGATCGTAACCAGGGAACCGCTACGCAGGGCGGCGGACGCCTCCACGAAGTCCTAGTCTATGACCGCGTGCTTACATGGGAGGAGCGCGCGGCAGTCGAGCGGTATCTTTCCGAGAAGTGGCTTGGTACGGCGTTCGAGGTCGAAGCGACTGGCGTTACAAGCCCTGTCGATGTGGTTCCTGCGGAGAAGGCGACATACGATTCAGACGTTGCCATCTCCCTTGCGTCGCTTTCCAACCAGGTCGTAACGGCAAACGGTGCGAAACTCAATCTGCGCATCCCCGCCGCCGAAGGTGCGACGGATGAAATCCCATCGCCTTTTGACGACATGACGACAAACTATCTCTCGCACGGTTCGTTCGAGGAGCCTGTGGCGGCCGCCGGGAATCACCTGTCCGCCGTTCCGACAGGCTGGACAAAGCCGTCCGGCAACACATATCTCGCCACGGTCGGTAGTGCCATCTACAACCCAACGTCATTGGAGAACCCGACTATTCCCGATGGCAACCAGTGCGTCGGCATCCAAGGCGGAAACGGCACGATTCAGCAGACAATTACCGTCCCGGCCGATGGCCTCTATAAAGTCTCGTTCTACATGACACGCCGACCCGGCCGCAGCGAGGGTGCGAACAATACCCGCGCCAAGGTTCTTGTCGATGGCGTCATGGCCTACTACGGTTGCGTCTCCGACGATCCGCGCGGAGAGCAGAACCTCTTCAAGCGCTATGTCGTCGAGCTCCCCCCTCTCACGAAGGGCCAACACGTGTTTGCGCTCTCCCTTGCCAACAACACGTCTACCGACCGCGCCGTCCTCTTCGACAAGGTGGAACTTTCGCCCGTTGCCGCTGGCGAATTCGTGTACATCCCGAATGCCGGCTTCGAAAGCGCTGGTCCTGTTACATACACCGAGAATGTCGGCTATGACGCAGTGGCGAACAACTTTGGCACAGACATCTTCGCATGGTCATGTCCGACGTTCTATGTCGATGGCAATTCCTGCCACGCCCGCCTCGCGCAGAACAGCCAATACTATTACTGGAAATACACCGGCAATCAGGCGACAGACCTCACCTACGTCGGCGAGCCGCCGGACGAACGCGACTACCGCAAGCTGGTTCTCGTCCGCGCTGGATACGCCTCGCAGACAATCCACGTTCCGCGCGCTGGTAGGCTCCGCTTCTCCATGCGCTATTCACGCAGCTACTGGGGCGCAAGCGCGGGACAAAAGATCGCCGTCATGCTTGGAGAAAGCGAGGTTGCCCGTACAGACGAGATTTCCGCTGTAAACACGCAGACATTCGTACAGGACTTTGACTGGCCGTCTGCCGGAGACTTCACCCTCATGGTGACGAACATCCTCGGCACGAGCGCCAGCATTGCGACCGTCGTCGACGACTTGCGCCTCGAATACGTCGACAACGTCGTCTTCGACTGCACGCGCCCGGAGGGTTCCGGCGCGGCGCCTGCCGCCATTGGCGACGCAGAAAGCGTCTCTGCAACGCTGAACGTCGCGTCCGACGGTTTCTACTACCTCGCCGTTTCCGCCGCAGGACTTGCCATCGAAGATACTTCCGCCGCAGGCGTGTACAACTCGTACAAGTATTATCCGGCTCGCGCAAAGGTGATGGTTGACGGCGTCGAGGCGGCAAGGTTCGTGGTGGAGACGCCTGACTTCACTCACATACCCGTTCGCCTGCCGTACCTCGCGACTGGGTCGCACGCGATTTCCGTGGTGGGCGTAGGAGATTCCGTTGCTACGCTCGGCAAGGTGCGAGTCCAGAAGGCCGAGCTGCAGCCGCTTGAGGTAGAGGACGGCGAGACGTACAACTTCAGAGACGCGAAGTTCGTCCTGCAGAACGGTGCGAAACTCTGCCTTGACTATCCTGGCTCGAACTTATGCCGTGGAGTGACTGTTGACGGCGTTCCGCTGCGCGGCATCGTAGGAGAGGGCGACAGCGCCGCGATAGAAGGCCCCGGCGAACTCGACATACGCCCGCGCGGACTTAAGATAACCATAAAATGAGCCTGCCGTTCATCGCCGCCGTTGCGCTGGCCGTACTGCTGCAGGGAAATGCGCGGGCGGCTGTCGTCGAAGTCGCCGGGCGTACGTGGAACTGCGATGACGGAGTGTCGGTCGCCGGCGTGGTCGCGAGAGCCGGCACCGTCGGCGCATCCGGGAAAAGCGCGTTCCTGACTACGCAAATCGACGTCTCGCCATATCTCGAAAACGGCGTCGAATGGCAGGTGCGAGTCAGGGGGCGAGGCATAAAAAAACCGGACAAGCCATATCTTGGCGTCAAGGCCATGCTCGTCTACGACGAGGCGGGCGGCGAACGCAGATACCCCGGGCCGACAGGCAGGACCGGCGATTTCGACTGGATCACCGTAAGATACAGGACTTCGTTTCGCAACGGCGTGCGCGACGGAAGCGCCAGGCTCGTCCTGGGCCTTCAGGGAACTGAAGGCGAGGTGGAATACGACCTCTCGTCGCTCAGGATCGCCTCCGCCGCGATGCCTGCCGAACAAATCGACGAAAACCTCAAGTGCAAGTACACGCCGCGCGTTTCCGCGTGGTCGCAGCTGCGCGGCGTAATGTCTCCTTCCCGCCAGATGAACGAGGACGACTTCGTCAAGCTGCGTGGGTGGGGAGTTAAGCTGCTCCGCTACCAGATGAACCGGTTCTGGAACCTGCACTACGCCAACCGCGACTTGAAGGAATACACCAAGTGGCTTGACACCAAGCTCGACCACCTCGACTCGGTTGTACTGCCGCTCGCGGCCAAGTACGGGATAAAGGTCGCCATAGACCTGCACATGCCGCCCGGAGGAAAGGCGAGCGACGGCGAGATGAACATGTTCTACGAGCCGAAGTACGCCGCGCATTTCCTCGCCTGCTGGCAGAAGATCGCGCGGCGCTTCCGCGCCAATCCGGCGCTATACGGCTACGACATCATAAACGAACCAAGCCAGACATACCGCCCCGTGGACGGACTCGGCTGGTGGGGCCTCCAGAAGAGGGCGGCAGAGGTGATTCGGGCGATCGACCCAGTGACGCCGATTATCGTAGAGGCGAACTATGCCGACTCGCCGGACGGATTCGCGGGCATGCCCGTCCTGGATATGAACGACGTCATATACGAAGTACATTTCTATTCGCCGATGGAGTTCACCCACCAGGGCGTCAACCGGAGCCGTTCGCACGTCCCTGCGCGCTGGCCTGACGCGGCAAGGGGATGGAACTGCAACCACATCAGGCAGAAGCTCGAGAAAGTGCGCGAGTTCCAGATGCGGCATGAGGCGCGAATATACGTAGGCGAGTTCTCGGCCATCGCGTGGGCCGAAGGCGCGGAGAGGTGGATGGATGACGCGATTTCCATCTTCAACGAATACGGCTGGGACTGGACGTACCACGCGTATGGCGAATTCGAGGGGTGGAGCGTAGAGCATGCGGCAGAGCGTCCGTACGAGTTTCGCCCAGACGACTCTACGTCGCGCAAGGGCGCCCTTCTAAGGGGGTTGAACGACGACGTGCACTCGTCGCCGGAGCCGTTCACGCTTGAATGGAAGGGTGGCGAGCCGCCGCCCGTCAAGGTCGTCGACTTTGGACCTGACGGCGTAGGCGGCTATCCTGTCGTAGAGGCCGAGGCCATCGGCAAGGAGGCGCGGCTGCGGCTTTCGTATGGCTGCGTCCCGGGAATAGGCGACGGCGGCGACTTCTCGCGCGCAACGAGCGCAAGGTACCTTGGCCCGACCGTCGACCTGCCGATTCTTCCGGCGAGCGTGGACAGGTTCGACGTGTTTTCGATTACCAACGCGGGCACATACGCCGCGCCTCTCCAGCAGGGGCTGCTGCGCTACGTGCGCGTTCGGCTCGATACCCCCGGAACGGCGGTTAAGGTCGCGGCGGTCAGGTTCGAAAACCGCGGCACGCATTCCACCGAACCAGTCGTCGGTTCGTTCGCCTGCTCAGACGCCGCGCTCACCGAACTCTGGCGCGCAAGCGTCCGCACTTGTTCGCTCGCGGCGATTCCCGAGCGTACCGAACCGCTGCATATCGTCACCTCGCGGACAAACGCCCTCCTTGGCGTCGCGCACGCCTTCCTCGCCGACGGGGCGAAGCGCGACAGGCTCGTATGGAGCGGCGACTTGTGGTGGGCGCAGTTCAACATGTACGCGGCGTTCGCCCCCGATAGCCCCTACATGCCGGGCTCCCTGAGGATGCTGGCGGAAAACCAGACGCCCAAGGGCTACATACAGGCATGCCCCTATCCCGAATCGCACGGGCCGCTCACGACCGAAGACTACGGCCCGTTCCAGTCGGACGAGTTCGCCGCATGGTTCGTGCCCGTCCTCGCGTCGCACTACATGTACACAGGAGACCTGAAGCTCGTGCAGGAGCTGTATCCGCAAGTCAGGAGGCTCGCAGGATACCTCATCTCGCACACCGCCGCGGACGGGATGTTCGAGCAGCGCGTCGAGACGTGCAAGCATGCCAACGACCTCGCGTTCGGGACGAAGTCCACGCACCACAGGTCGTACATGAACGTCCTTCTGTGGCGCACGTTCGCCGACGCCGCGTTTCTCGCCGATGCCGTCGGGCAGTCGGCGGACGCAGCGCGCTGGCGCGACTTCTCGGCGTGTACAGGGGCGGCGGTGCGCAAGCGCCTCGTGCGCAAGGACGGGCTCCTCGCGTCGTCGCTCGAAGACGCGGGCGTCGGGGCTGAGGCCAACGCCCTTGCGTTGTCACTCGGCTTCTTCTCGAAGGCCGAGGCCGAAAATACCCTTGCCTCGCTCGGGCGCATAAAGCACGGCAAGTTCCAGCTTCTCCTGGTGCGCGGCGCGTTCGCCTACGGAGTGCCCGACGAGGCCGTAAGGCGCATCCGCGAGCACAACTGGCTCAAGGCCGTCGCCCCAGAATGGGAGGGCGTCCACACCACTTCGGAATGCATGAACCATCCAACGCGCCCGACATGGGGAGACGAGGCCCATCCCGACACCGCTCTTGCCGGCGATCTGACATCCGGCATCCTCGGGGTGCGTCCGCTTGCCCCGGGGTATTTGCGCTTCCAGTTCAAGCCCGGGGCGGCTAAAGACATAGAATGGGCGAAAGGCGTCGTACCGACGCCGCACGGCCCCATCTGCGCCGAATGGCGCAGGAATGGCGACAAGATTTCGACGAAGCTTTCCGCCCCGTCCGGCCTCATGCAGGCCAAGTGACACCATTTCCTCTCCTGCAGTGCCAGGCCGCGAAGCGGAATATGGTATAATGCGTGTCGGAAAAGATTCAATGATGGGCAAGACAGCGTCTTGTAGGTCTAAAAGGGTCAGACCCTTCCGTATATGCTTTACTGTATATGCTTGACTTTGGCGCGGCGGATGCGGAGCGCTCTACTCCACACAATGCCAGCGGGCACTATCTCTCCTTCACCTCCACGGCATTGCCGGTGGTCTTCTCGTTCCTCTGCGCCTACCTTGATTCGGGACATGGGAGCCTTTCGAGATAGGGCGGGTGAAATGCTGCCCCGCGTTCAATGAGCGTGCGCGGCGCGCTCCCGTCGGCAGGCTGCGAGCGCGACGGACTCACAAGGCGAAAGCCACATGCCCTAGCCATGAGGCTTTCGCAGGTTTTTGCCACAGGCACATGGAAATTTGATAAAATATCCGTCAAAGTTTGGGCGGGATGGTCCCTATCAGACGTTTTTTGACTCAAATAATATGAATGACATGAAAATGAGAGTTGCCCGATGCGGGAGTGCTCTTGCGTTTCTTGGTGTCGGCGTTTCGCTTTGTTCGCGGGCATGGTGCGCGCCCACAGTCACGCTTGAGAAGGTCAGACAGAACTTTCCGTGGTCGAATGACGTTGCCATCACCTATTCGGTCGGCGGTTGCGATTCTCGCTCGTTCTACGACTACGCGCTTCGGTTTGTGGTGGCAAAGGGCTCGGATGCGACGAACATCACCGACGCCGTCGGCGCGCCGCTCGTCACAAATACGCCTCATGCCACGGTCGTCTGGAAGGCTCCGGCCGATTTCGCGTCGTCGTCGACCACGAACGTGACGCTGACGGCGTCCGTTCTCTCGACGCCGTTCTCAGGCGATCTTTCACAGCTCTGGAGCGATTTCGAAGCTCGTGACGGGGAGACGCTTTTCGGTTCCCTCTCCGGCGACTACAAGATCACGGTGGCGGACGGAGCTTCCGTGACTTTGCGTGACGTGTCGGTCACGAATCTCTCGTCCGCCTGCGAATGGGCGGGCCTGACGTGCCTCGGCGATGCGACGCTTGTCCTTGACGGCGTGAACCGCATCTCGAACGGACACAACGACTATCCGGGCGTCCAGGTGCCGAGCGGGCATACGCTGACGATATGCGGCGGCGGCACGCTCGACGCGCGCAGCGACGGCAATGGCGCCGGCATAGGCGGCGGGAAGGGCATGGACGCCGGCTCAGTCGTCATCAGTCCGGACGTTGCAAGAGTCACCGCAACGAGAGGCACTGGAGCGGACTGCATCGGCGCGGGCGAGAGCGGCGTCGGAGGAACGGTCTCGGTGGCGACCGGGCTGTTTGACACGACTGTCGGCGACATGCGCGTCATAATGCCTCCGACCGACCTTTCAAAGGTCGAGGGCGACAGCTATCTTGTGCAGACAGGAGAACTTCTGACAGGCTCTCTTTCCGAAGACGTTCAGATCGTCATTTCCGACGGCGCCGTGGTGACTCTTAGGGACGTGTCGATCACGCACCTTTCCGGCGACGGCGAATGGGCCGGTCTCACCTGCCTCGGCGACGCAACGCTCATTCTTGAAGGCACAAACGTCGTGACGGCCGGACACGACGTCTACCCTGGCGTATTCGTGCCGACCAACCACGTTCTGACGATTTCGGGTACAGGTGCTCTTGAAGCGACAGGCGGCCAATATGGCGCGGGCATCGGCGGCGGATATCAGATCGGCTGCGGAGACGTCGTGATCGAGGGCGGGACGATAACAGCGACAGGAGGCGATCTGGCTGCGGGAATCGGCTGCGGCTACGAAGCGGTCTGCGGCGACATAGTGATCAGGGACGGCGAGGTTTCAGCGACTGGCGGCGAAAGCGCCCCTGGCATCGGAAGCGGTCCGCATTCTCAAGGCGGCGACATCATTGTCGAGGGCGGAACGGTCTCGTCGACAGGCGGATACTGCGGCGCGGGCATCGGCACCGGCCAGTCCGCGACATGCGGAGACATCGTCATAAGCGGTGGCGACGTTTCGGCGACTGGCGGCGACTATGGTGCCGGAATAGGCAGCGGCTACCACAACGCCACGAACGGCAACATCATAGTCGAGAGCGGAACGGTGGTCGCCGAAGGCGGCAAATCCGGCGCGGGCATCGGCAGCGGCGCGAGGTCGGACAGCGGAAGCGTGTCGGTAAAGGAAGACGTGCAGGTCGTCGCGACAGCAGGCGAAAACGCGAATCCGATCGGCGCGGGAGATTGCGGCAATGTCGACGTCGTTGATGTGGCCGACACGCTTGTCCAGTCGACTGAAGACGAATCGGTCGTTCTTCGTCCTCTGGTCGACCTGGCCAAGAAGACTCAGGACTGCGAGGCGGCCGACGGCGATTTGATAACGGGCGCGCTTGCAGCCGAGGCGATGATTACCATTGCCGACGGCGCGACGGTGACGCTTCAGGACGTGGCGATCACAAACCTTTCCAGCGGCAGCGCCTGGGCCGGCATCACCTGCCTTGGCGATGCGACGGTCGTTCTTGTCGGCACGAACTTCGTGAGCGCGGGCCATGACGACTATTCCGGCATCTATGTGCCGACAGGCCATACGCTTACGGTCAGAGGCGAAGG
>JAEEZC010000152.1 GCA_016288465.1 Verrucomicrobiota bacterium
ACACGCTCGTCCCGACGGATGTATCCCCGTCGCAGGTGCCGGTCAGCGACGAGACGACGCCGAGTCCGTCGAAGTCCGCAAAGGAGACGACTCTATCGGATAGTACAATGTCGAAGGTGCCAAGAGTCTGGCCGTCGACCTCATACTCAACCTGATTGCGTCCGGACCTCCTGAAGACCGTACATGTCACCGAAACCGGCACGCCGGTCCGGGGCGTCACTCCTTCAACCTCAAGTCGGCGCCAGACGTTGGTAGCGCCCATGGCGGGATCTGCACAAACGACCCAATACGAGCCGTCGTGCATCGTGATTGCTCCCTTCACCTCGGCGTCAAGCGGCACGAGGCCGCTGCCGGCGCCGAACGTCATGACGGCCGAGACCTTTGCGATGCACCCGCCTCGCGCGATGCGATGCGGCGAATCGACCTTGAAGCTCGCGCAGTCGGTGTCAATTCCGTTAAGCGATATCTCTCCGTTCGATATTTCAACGTCGGCAGACCACTTCCCGCCCCACGGCTCACGATCCGGGAATCCGAGCCCGCCGTCGAACCAGTCCCTGCCCGTTCCCCAGACAACCGGGACGAAGCGGTATGTGTAGAGCGGATTCGCCTCAAGATGTGCCAGGGAGACGAAGGACGTCTTTCCGGCAAACTCGCCGCTCGGTCCGCGGAGCAGTCCGGAATTGTGGACGCGGAACGCCGTCCTGCAGTCGGCATCAAGATCGTCCGGACGGATGCGGCATACCTTCACCCATTTTGCGGAGGCAACGCCTGCGGGCGATAGCTCGCCGATCGCCGCGCGATAGACAGTCACGGCCTTTGTGACGGAAAGGCCGCACCCACCGTCGTCGTACCATGGATCGGGCTGGTCCGGCGTGTCGACGGAGAGATAGAGGTTGCCGGTCTTTCCGTTCCAGGCGAAGTCGCCGTTTGTGATGGTGAAGCCGTTCGTCTGCACTCCCTTGAGGTCGCCGATTCCGACAGTCGAGACGAACGTTCCTTCGCCGCCGACATGCTCGCGCAGCGAGGATGCTGCCGCGGCAGATGTGCCGAAGTCCAGAGTCATCATTCTCGTCCCATAGTCGCCGGCATAGAAAAGCGCAACCTTACCCGCACCGTCTATGCTGACGACGGATGGCTGCCCGACGCCCCACCAGTCCTCTTCAGGATTATCCGTTACCACGCAGTTCGCGCCCATGCGCTCCCAGCCGTCGTCGAGCGAATCGCTGACGGCGAGTCCGACCTTGTTGTTGACGCACCTGAATCCGTCGCTCGTCGTGTCGCCGGGACGCCCCTTCACACCAAGATATGCCATCAGGTAGCGGTAGTACCGGCCGTTGTACCAGAACTTTCCGGCGATCACGGACGGATCGCATACGTGGTACGAATCCCACGCCGCGCCCGACGAGTCAGCGGGCGAGAGGACCTCCGCCTCGCCCGTCAATTCGCCGGAAGGCGATAGCGTCGCGTGGTAGATGCTGTCCACGACGGAATACGCGGATTTGTTGCGGCAGTAGAAGACGTGCCGCACGCCATCCGCGTCCACCACCGACGGGCAGTAGCGATAGTAGCCGTTGCCGGAATATCCAGTGTCGATCGCCAGCGGAATCTCCGCCCCAACCGCAACTGCGGCGGACACGGCAGACAGTGCTGTCACAAGTATTCGGTTCATAGTCAATTTACGGAGTCGGAAGACGCTTCATGCGGACGACTGTCACAGACCATGCGGGGATGCACGGGACCGCAAATGCGTCGCCGGTTCCAATCGGAGTCCACGATCCGTCCTTCTCCATGCATTCGGCCCTGAACGAGCCGTCCTCCGTCAGGCGCACGTCGGTCGCGTCGTCGAAGTCGAGATTGAAGAGGAAGACCACGCGCTCCTTCCCGTCCGGAGACTCCCACACGCTCTGCGCGAGTCGGACACACGTGTCGACGCGCGAAGGCATCCTGCCGCCGGCGAGACCGTCGAGCGCGTCCTTGATCTCAAGACTCTCCTTGAGTCCCCAGACGGAACGGCTCCACGCCCCCTTCCCGAAGACGAACGTCTTGCCGTTCCTGCCGACTTCCGCGGCCGCAGCGCCGTCGGCGATCACGCCGCGCTCGCGCCACGAGTCAAGCTTGTCCTTGGGCACAGCCCTCGCCGACGCGCCCGAGAGAAGCATGATCGAGGCGTCCTTCTCCCGGAACGTGAACGGCACGCCGATGTAGACGAGCGGCTTCCATTCTTCGGCGCCGAGGATTTTCAGTTCCCATAGCGTCTTGGCCTTCCCGTTGGCAAGCCAGATGTCGGGGTCGTAGAAAGGATAGACGCCGATCTGCCGCTTGCCTTCGATGAGCGCGCGCATCCGGTCGAGTTCGCCGCGGCGCCGGTGAATGTCGGCGACGATGGAGCTTGTACGAAGCTGCTCGTCGAGATTGGGCTTTATGGCGTCGTAGGTGACGCCGTCGGCTCCTGCGAAGCCTACGTTTAGCGCCGCTTCTAGGAACGTTATCCTGAGCGACTTCGTGCGGCGGTTGTAGGGGCTTGTCACCTCCTCCGTCAGGTTGACGACGCCTGGCCCCTCCGTCTGGGCGCAGTTGCGGCCGATGGCGACGTTCTTCGAGACTATGCTGTTGTCGCCGTAGGGCGTGAAGTCGTCGTAGACCCCGCTGCCGTGCCTGAACCACACCACGCCGTCGCGGTTCCTCGCCCGCTTGATCATCTCCTTGAAGTCGAACGCGGAATAGGCCATGCCCGTCGGATTGCAGCACATGAAGCCGATGATTATCCTGTCGTCCACGGCATGGACGGCGTCGGCTATTATGCCTGAAAGGTCGTTGATGGCGCCTTGCGTATACTTCCGCCATGCGGCGCGCACGCGTACGTCGCCGATGACGGAGTCAGCCAGAATCGCCGCCTTCAGCTCCTTGCGTCCGAGACAGACGCCGTTTCTCTCGCAGAACTCGGAAATGCAGCTGTCGCAGAAGCACGCGAAGTCAACCGGCTGATGGTGCGGCATGCGGAAGTCGTCGTCGATCCAGACTACAGTCGGGCCGAGCTCGGCATAGCTGCGGAAAAGGCCGCGCAGATATTCCGCGAACGCGGCGGAACGCGGACACGCCATCGCCTTCGCCGTCTTGCCGTCCGAGCCTACCATCTTCGGCAGGTCGTTGTCCGCAGTCCATTCGTCCTTGTGGCCTATGGTTGAGCTGACGCATATCTGCACCTCTTCGCCCCGCGCTTTCATGCGCGCGACGAACGCCTTCTGCGCCGCGAAATCCCGGACCTCCTTCGGTCCGATCTTCAGCCCCGCGAACGTCGCGATGATGATTCCGTCGGAGAACGCGCCGGGGTACTCCGCAATCGCCGACTCGATCTTACCGGGTTCGACGGCCCAGATGCGCTGGATTGTGCGGAACGGAGCGGCCTCGGCGAACAGAGTCGTCAGGGCCGCAACGGCGGAGCATGTGTATATGTTTATATGTTTGTTCATATGTTCCCTTGTGAGCGCCATGGAAGTCCCGTCATCTGACAAGGACCGTCATTCCTCCCCTCTCGTACTTCATGAACTGCGACGGAGAGAGGACTCCAGGCGAAATGCGGATGTTGTCGAACGTGCCGTCGATGTATGCGCCGCTGGCGACGGAGCCTCCGAACGAGAAGCAGGTGCCTTCCGGCGGAATCCAGAGCGTTCCGGTGAAAGTGGTGCTGCCAACGCTCGCGCCGTCCTTGTAGAGCGTGGCGACGGTTCTGCTGCCGCTCTCTGCAACGGTGAGAGCCCAGTGATGCCACCCCTCCCATTCTCCTGGATGAGTCGTGAGGTTGTAGAGCGCCTGGTCCTTGCGGTCGCCCGTAACGCCTCCGTTTGTGGAGAGATTCGCCGCGAGAGTCAGCCGGTATTGCCCGTCATTGCCTAGGCCGTTGTAGAGCGCCCATACAGGCGCGTCGAGAGACGAGCCCATGTTCAAGCGGGCGAATGTCACGCCGTTGGCAAGCGTCGGGAACTTTCCGAAGAACTCCAGCGTGAACGAGCGGCGCTCAAGGAGGCGGTTGCGAGGCCAGATTGCGTAGGCTCCGTTGCCGTCAAGCTTAAGCGCACTGCCGAACGCGGCCTTCTCGCCATCGCCGTACACGACCTTGCCGCCGCGCGACCTTACGATCGCGGGGACGGACGAGCCGCCGCTCATGGTCGCACCAGTTCCGGACGAAGAGATGTAGTCTGGCAGGCCGGACGAAAACGACGAAGCAGTGTCGTCGTCGAACCTCGCATCCATGAGACGCTCGACGGTCTTCGACTTCAAGAACTCGTCGGTCGTCAGCACACGCCGCGTAATGCGCACGGCGTCGATTGCGCCCTTGAAGCCCTGCGACGAATTGGGCAGGGAGCTGCCTCCTTCCCATAGCTTGTACTTCGTTCCGATGTAGCAGTTGTCAGTCGCCGTAGCGCTAGAATACATCGTGAAGGCTTTATTGCTTATCTCGCGGCCGTCAACAAACAACGTCAGCTTGGAGCCGTTCCAAGTCGTTGCGACATGGTGCCATTCGCCGTCATTGACAAGCGGACCGCTGGCATGGTCCAAGTTCTGGGCGTTTCCGTATGAAGACGCATAGCAACGGGCATACGCCTTGCCCTCATATATGCACAGCAGGAGATACGGGCTGTGGAACAGCGTAACCGTGTCGCTTGTCGGGAATGTGTCTGTCTTGAACACAAACTCCAGCGTGAAACTGCCTTGCGCCAAGGCATAGGCGTTCTTGAGCTTTATGGCGTCGGTGACGTAGTTGTATGTCTTGTTCGTCTGCACGGGCGTGAACCTCAAGGACGAAACATCAAGCGCGACATTAGTCGCCGAGCCAGCAGAAGACTGCAGCAGCTCACCGCGGACTGCATCTACGACCTGAGGCCTGAGGGCATCGGTATTGTTGTAATCGTCGTTGCCCTTTTCAGCATACGGGCTCCACTCCGGAAGAATCGGATTGGCGTAGGCTGCATTCAGAATATCCCAATTCTTCGCATACCAGATATAGGCTTCGTTGCTGTGAGTGTAAGAAGTCGAGGATTCTTTCCTGGTGGCGATTACGGCGTTTGACACGAAGCCGAACTTGGCGGTGTTGTCGAATGTAAGCAAGAGCGCGGTGTCAGCATCGGCCAGACCCTGCCCATTGAGAAGCGGCACAAGGAAGTTGTTGTTCTGGTCCTTGCTTACTGCGTTGTCGGTGATGCGCACTTCGGCTATGTCGCCATAGAAGGTGCGCCCGCGCGACCAGGGATTGGCGCCAATGAAGAGCGGAAGATTGTGCGTGTAGTTCCATGATTTCCAGGCCTGTGATCTGTTCTCCGCGTACTGAACACCATCGACAAACATGCGACAGACCGCATGCGAACCTGCGGTGGTGAACACCATCGCCACATGGTGCCATTTGCCGTCATAGAGCGATGGGAAACCGGAGTTCTTGTAGTAGTTCGCGGAAATCTGCTGCTTAGCGTAACCGTCGTCGCTCGTGTTCTTATACGTGAAGCGGCTGAAAAGGTACCCTTCGTGAACGGAAAGAATCCATCCTTCCGTCTGATCCCGACCGAACTGAACGATGGGGAACATCGAGTCGGCAAAGTTTCCAGAACGGCTGCCTGCGTCAGTCGGCAGTCGTATTATCGCCTCGACGGTGAAGGTAGTGAGGTTCGCGAGCGCGGCGTCGTATGGAATCATAACGCCGCCCTGGACAAACTTCTTCTGATAGGACAGCGTCTTGCCGCCGCTCTGTACGGAGCCATCGAGCGGATCGTAGACACGCGGCGCGTCCGCCTGGAGGTTGGAAGTTATCTTCGGATACTTTGACGAGTCGCTTCCGAACGAAACTTCGGAGAAGTCGGCGATGTTGGTATTGTTGTTGTTATTCACCGAGACGATCGTGCCGTCCATCGTCCCCGGGTTGGCGACGTTGGGAACGTTCGTCCCCGTTCCGTTGAATCGCCACCAGCCGACTACGCCGGCACTTGCAGTAGCAGTTATCGTAAGCGCGCAAAGTGCGCAGAAGCAACGCTTTATAACCATCGCCTTACCTCCTCAATAACGTACACACACCCGTGACTCTGCTCGTAGTATAGCACAGTCTTCCAAGTTAATCAACTCTTGGCCGCACAAACTAGGGTGTTCATGCATGATTAAGGCAGACTTGGCGATGGGACCCACGGACCGCAACTACTTCACGATAACCATGAGGCCGCCATGCACGCGACGCATGAAGGAAGACACAGGCTTTACGCCTGGACGGAAGAGCAGCTCGTCCAAGCTACCAACGATGCTCTTGCTGCCGGTGCCGATCGAAAGCGTTGTGCCAGTCGACGGAAGCGCGAGGATTCCGCCCGCTCCTTTTTTGTCGAACACCAGCGCATTGCCGACCTGCTCGTAGTCCTTGTAGAGCCTGAACGTCGTGTTCGCGGGCGTGAGGTCCTCATGCGTCTCGGCCACAAGCGCCCAGTGGTGCCATTTGCCGTCCGCGACGACGGCGCCAACATCCCTATCGACGAAGTTCTTGTCTTCACGCAGAAGGTTATGCCAGGAACCGTCTGCCGTGGTTTGTGCGGCAAGGCGCAAGGCGCCGCCTGTATTGAACAACGCCCAGCACATGGTGCCGGTTCCATTGTCCGACTCCATGCCGAGGCGAAGCAGCATGGAGACGTCCGCAATCGACTCGTACTTCGCGAACCATTCCACGGTGAAGTCGCGGCACTCCAGAAGCGGGTTGTGCGGGTAGACGACGCTGCCGCCGTCGAGACGGAGCGCCCTGGTCGACACGAATTCGGCATGCCTGTCGCCGTCGAGGTCGATCCTGCGGATGGCGTTGACGTACGTCGGCGCACTGCCGCCGCCAAGCGTCCCGCCGACGCCGTCAGGAGCGTACGCGGCGTCTACACCGGCGGAAAGGTTGTTGTCGAAGTGCGAGAGAAGCGCCGCGCCCGACGATGCGGCGGCACGGGTCGTCAGGAACTCGCCTGCTCTGAGTGCGCGTTTCGTGATGCGGAAGTCGTCGAGATTGCCTGCGAAGCCCTGCTCCTGTCGTCCAAAGCCGCCGAAGCTGAACGGCGTCTTTGTGCTGGTCGTCAACGTGAATGTTTCCGACGCAATCTTGCGATAGTCCAGGAAGGCCGAGAAGGCGCCCTGCTTTTTATCGTAGACAAAGGCATAGTGATGCCATTTGCCGTCGTCTACGCGAGCAGAGGAGTTGAAGTCTTTTGTGGACCCTGAAGCCGGCGTCAACCGCGTCAGCAGCAATCCGTTCGACTGGTTGATCATGATCTTGGCAAACGAGTTGTACAAGAACGTGCAGGAATTGATGGAGTCGCCACTTGGGATCTGGCCGTCGGTCCTGAAGAACCATTCAATCGTGAAGGAGTCGTCTGCCAAACCGGCATTCTCATAGGGAATGAGAACGACATGCCCCTGATACTTACCGGAGACAAGCGCGCGGGAGACCCGCATCGACGAAGCGTCGCCGTATGCCGTTGCCGCAAAATATCCGCCGCGCAAACTCTCTACGACTGAACCTTCCTCGACTACGGGGTATGGGACACTCGAACTTGTGTTGAAATACCAATGAGGCGTCCAGGCGGCGGTCGGCGCGGCGTTAAGGATGCCATGGTAGATGTTCGTGTAGCCGACGGTGTTGGGCGAGCCGAACCATCCGCTGTCGCCCATCGGGAGATAGACGAGAGTGTCGGCGTCTACCGGACCTGCGGGCAAAGGACGAAGGAGCTTGTCAGCCGCGAGCGCCGTGTTGGAAATGCGGAACTCGGCGATTTCGCCCATAAACGAACACGCCTTCGTTGATCGATAGAGATCGGCGCCAATGGTAAGTGGAAAGGCACTTGATGAAGGAAAATAAAAGCCATAATACTCATCTATAGTCTTGGTCGCGGCAACCTTGTAGTCCACAACAAGGCTCACCGTTGCGCTGCCGCCGTCTCCGTCTCCGTCAACAACCAGTGCAATATGATGCCAGTCGTCAAGTGTGCCGTTATTCTCAGAAATCACTTGGCCCGCAGACAGGAGTGTCCAATATGCTGAGCCCTTGCCGTTCGTCGAATTGGCGAGGCAACCGCGAATCCACGGCTGGAGCTTGCCGTTTTGCAGGAAGAATCCCAGTTTCCAGCCTTGGTTCTCAGCCGTATTCTTGTCGGATCCAAATTCCACAATCGGGAACAGAGCATCGGCGCTGCGATTCAAAGCCGCTGAAGGAATCTTGAAAAAGGCTTCGCAGGTGAACCGCTTCAGCGCAATGATGGAACTTGCATCGGCCTTGCTCAGCAATACTGTTCCGCTGTTGGCGGCATCGCCGGTGAACGACAGCGACTTGACCGTGCCCTGCTGCACCGCATTCAAAGCCGGATCGATGATGCGAGTTCCTTCCGGGAATGCATCACCGCGAGCCGGGAACATTGCAGAATTGTCGCCAAGTCCGCTGAGCGAACCCCACGTATTGATGCTCTTCAGCGTGCCGTCCATCGTGCCCGGGTTGGCCTTGTTAACGATTGTCGCGCTGTCACCGTCGAAGCGGTACCAGAGCAACGTGTCTGCGCGCGCTGTGGTCACGACCGAGGCAACGGCCGAAACGACACCAGCCGCTAACGCATGCGTAATCCTTGCGCTGTTTTCTTTTTTCATTGCGAGATTTCCTGCTTTGTTGAGTGTTGGAACGTGTCTAGTCTAAATGTTATTTACTCGTCAGCCAGCTTGTTGAACCGCTTTATGACGTCAATCTCCTTCGGATCGTACGGACGCAGCGACGGACGGTATAGGTCGTGGAACCACTTCGTCATGTCATACGACTTGCCGAGCGCCGTCCCCTTCTCGACCTCTTTCCACATCATCTCCCAAGGCTCATACGTCTGATACTTGCCCGCGACGAATCCCCAGCATGTGCAGCCGATGCCCTCGATGAAATAGAGCGGATAGGCGGTGAAGACGTCGTTGTGCTTTATCCTGGCGAGCCATTCGGTATTGACCATCGGACGCCCGAAGTGGCGCCTCAGCCTGCGGATCACGAGAATCTGGTTCTCGTAGTCGCCGTAGCAGTGGTACGACACGATGTCGGAGAGCTGTCCGGCGAGGACCTGCGCCTGGTTCTTCGACTTGG
>JAEEZC010000153.1 GCA_016288465.1 Verrucomicrobiota bacterium
ATCGGGCTCATGGGCCACGTTCTCGAGGCGATGTACGACATGCAGGTCGACCCGACTGCCATTTCGCGCACGTTCGGCTGCCATGTCGCCCTGTGCGAGCCAGACGAAATCATGCCTTTCTACCGCGAGCCAGTCGCGGCGGACGTCGAGGCGATGAAAAAGCGCATCCTCGACTTCTTCGACACCCCAGATCCCGTTTCCGACCCCTGGACCGAGAAGCTGACGGCCAAGGACCTCGACGTCGCGGCAAAGGCCGCTTGCGCGCTCGAGAAGTTCATCGAGAAGCGCAACCTCGACGGCTTTGCCTACTACTATGAGGGCGAGGCAGGCTCCCCGACGCGCGAGCTCGTCACCAACTTCATCGTCGGCAACTCGCTTCTCACCTCGGCCGGCTTCCCGATGTGCGGCGAGTTCGACCTCAAGAACTGCGTCGCGATGATGATCTTCGACCGCCTCAACATCGGCGGCAGCTTCGCGGAGTTCCATCCGATCGACTTCGAGCGCGACACGGTGCTCGTCGGTCACGACGGTCCCCACCATCTCAACATCGCCTCCAAGAAGCCCGTCCTCCGCTCGCTCAAGAAGTACCACGGGAAGCCCGGGAGCGGCGCTGGCGTCGAGTTCAACATCAAGGAGGGCCCGATTACGATGATGTCGCTCGGGCTCAAGGCCGACGGCTCGTTCAAGTTCATCGTGGCGGAAGGGGAGTCGCTTGCGGGCCCGATTCCGCCGACGGGCAACACCAACACGCACGGACTCTTCAAGCCCGATGTGCGCACATTCCTGCGCCGCTGGTCGATGGAAGGTCCCACGCACCACTTCGCCCTTGGCGTCGGACATCACGCGGCGGAACTCAAGAAACTCGGCCGCGCCCTCGGCATCGAAACCGTCGTCGTGACGGAGGAGAAGTAGGGATGCTGCGTAAAGCGATATTCTTGACTGTTACGTTCTGCGCGGCGGCGGTGGCTGGCGCAAGCCAAGTACACGATTCACTTTGGAAGGACTTCGTAAATCCGCCAGACGCGGCAAAACCGTGGTGCTACTACCTCTGGCAGAACGGACTTGCCGACCGCGAGACCATAACCGCCGACCTGGAGTCGATGAAGCGCCTTGGCTTCGGCGGAATCAACATGCTGGATACGCGCGGCTACTGGGATGACGAGAATCATGTCGTCATACCGAAGGCGGAGATCGTCTGGGGCTCTCCGGAGTGGTACGACCTAGTGGAGTTCTGCATCCGCGAATGCGCGCGGCTCGGCCTTGAGTTCACCATGAACGTCGCGGCGTCGGGCGGCTCGATGATAAGCTATATCGACGGCAAGCCATACGAGGCGGACGTCCTTGACCGAAACGACATCCTTGCGCACCTCGACCGCGTCTTCGGCCCGATTCTGAAGCGCGTTCCCGACCTCGTCGGAAAGACGTTCACGCACGTCTATTCCGTCAGCTACGAGGGAAACGTCAAGACGGGCGGCAGCTGGAAGACCATCAAGGACAACTTCTACGCCACAATGCGCCAGTGGGCGCACGAGCACGGGCTCAAGATATACTCGGAGTCCGGTGGCCCGTGGTACATGGGCGGCGGATCGGCGCCGCTCGACTGCAGCCAGCTGGACCTTCTGGCGCACAACGACTTCCCGCAGGGCGAGTTCTGGCCGATCATGGAACGCGGCGACCTGCCGTGCGCCGGGCATGCCAACATCAACGGGCGGTTCTTCCTGCGCGGCGTCGTGCTCGCCGCCCGACGCGAGGGGAGCAACATCGTTTCGATGGAGGCGTTCACGCACATGCTCCGCCACTATTCCGTCGATCCGGCGTTCCTGAAGCCGCTGGCGGACATGTCGTTTGCCGACGGCGCAAACCGCATGGTGTGGCATACCTTCACCAGTTCGCCGGAGAAGTTCGGAGTTCCAGGGACCGAGTATTTCGCGGGCTCGCACATCAACCGCAACGTGACGTGGCACAAGGACGCCGATGCGTTTGTGAAGTACCTCGGACGCTGCCAGGCTCTGCTGCAGCGCGGCGAATATGTTGACGACGGCGAGTTTGTGGACGTCCAGACCAACTACTACGGCTGGGGGCGCTTCCGCAAAGACCCGAACGCGCAGTTCACGACGATCCACCGCCGCGAAGGGGACGTCGATTTCTTCTTCGTTGCCGGAGAGGGCAGGAACGTCCTTGAAGTCGGCGTCCCGTGCGAGGGGCGGACTGTCGAGATATGGGATCCCGTCACGGCGGCGCGAAAGCCGACGAGGTGCGCACAGCTCTCGAACGGCAGGACCCAGATACTGCCTCTCGAACTGCCTGTGGGCGGCAGCTGCTTTGTGGTATTTGCGCCAGGAGTTGAAAACAACAAAAACAACGCGGAACAACCTTTTGAAGGACGGCGGGCAACTGCCCGCCGAGATAAATCTTTTGAAGAATCTGAATCGCCGCGCGGTTGCGCGGCGTCCGCAAAAGGGTTGTCTTCAAGTTGTTTAAGTTGTTTTCCAATTACCAACGCCTGGCAGGTGTCGTTCGCGTATCACGACGGAATCTCCGCAAAGCCGCCCGCGCCCGTTACGATGGAGACCTTGCGCGACTGGACGACATACGGCAAAGACGGCGAAGCCGCTTCGACTTCCCTCCGTTACTTCTCCGGCACCGCCACATATAAAACGATTGTCCGCATCCCGCCAACTCATAACTCACAACTTACAACTCCAAACTTTCAACTTGCCCTTGGCGAGTTGCCGAGCGGTCTCGCCCATGTCTTCGTCAACGGCGTCGATTGCGGCGTTGTTTGGTGCGCACCATGGGAGGCGGGCATTCCGCCGGATGCGCTGCGAGAGGGCGAGAATGAGCTTGAAATCCGCTATACGAACAACTGGTACAACCGCCTCGTCGGCGACTGTTTCCTCAGGCCCGAGGAGCGCGTCACGCGCTCGACGCTTCGCTACAGCGAGAAGGCGCGCGCGAAGTCTGACCCCAAACGTCATTGGATGCTGCTCCCGACGATCTATTCTGGCCCGGCTGTTTCCGATCCACTCCAGCCTTCGGGCCTCATCGGTCCGGTGGTTCTTAAACTTTGCAACAATCAATGACTGTTACAACAAAGGAGAAACAACCATGAAGAAAATACTCTCGGCAATAGTGCTCGCGACAAGCGTGGCCATTCCGGCGCTCGCGGCGCTGGATCCGGATTGCGTCCTCTACTACGACTTCGAGACGATGGCGGACGAGTACCAGGTCGAAAACATCGCCAATCCTGGCGTAATGCAACTCGACGGCAAACGCCTCAGTCTCGCCAATGTCGTCGAGGCGACGCCGTCTGCGAAGATACGCCAGACGCGCGCGGCTACTCCCGCAGACGATTCCTCCCATACGCTCCGCTATGTACAGAAAGGGGAGGTGTATGACGGTCGCTACTGCACGCCGCCGGACGGCACGGACTATTTCGCAACGACGAACTTCACCATCGAGCTTTTCTACAAGATTGACGGCAGCGTCGCCGCATGGCATTCGATGTTCAAGCGTTTTGGCGCGAACAACGTCCAGGTGAACCTTGGCGTTGGCGGTGCCAATAAGCTGTCCGCCCAGGTGATGACAGGCGAGGTTTCGTCATCCTACGAAACGAAGACGATTAACGACAGCCAGGTTACGAATGACGACAAGTGGCACCATGCTGCGCTTGTCGTCGATCAGACTGGCGAGACGAAGACAATGTGGCTCTACCGTGACTATAAGTTGATTGGCACGCAGACGCTAACGACGAATCTTACTTCCGTCGTCCGGAGTAACGACCCTAAATGGTATGTGATCGGTTCGGGCGACAAATATGAGTTCAACGGCTGGATCGACTCGGTGCGCGTCACTCTCCGTGCGTTGGAGCCGCAGGAGTTCCTCTGGGGCGAGGGCATGTCGATCGGCCGCTTCCCCGCCGGCTCCACGCTCGCGCACGTGAAGTTCGACGGTTCGTTGAACGCGGCTGATGCCGATGGCGGGACGTTCCTGAACGGCGTGAACGTCGCGGCGAAGGACGGAGGAATCCCCGCAGCCTTTACGAATGATGTTCCCGGCGCGCGGATCGTCGACGGCGAGGGCGGCGCTGTTCTCTCCAAGAACAACACGAAGTCGCTCTACTTCGCGAACAGCAGGGTGTCCTGGTCCGACGCCAGCGACATCTACTATCTCGGCAAGACGCTCGCAGG
>JAEEZC010000154.1 GCA_016288465.1 Verrucomicrobiota bacterium
ATGGGCTCCTCGGAGGCCGTCGGCTACATCGACAAGTCCGGCGCGCTCACGGGCCGCATCACCGAGCTCGCCTTCGCCCCGGTAGACTTCAACCCGAACGCCCCTAAGGACGAATGGTCCGGCGACGCGGGCGTGGGCGCGATGGCGTTCTCGCAGCAGGCCGTCAACTGGCTCGCCGAGAAGTACGGCTTCAAGTTCCCGAAGGCGATGAAGCTTCCCGAGCGCCTCAAGGAAGTCCAGGCCGCGATGGAGAAGGGCGACGCAAAGGCGCTCAAGGTCTATCTCGAGATCGGCCGCTTCCTCGCGCACGCGATTCCGTGGTACAACGAGTTCTACGACTACGAGAACATGATGATCCTCGGGCGCGTCACCTCAGGCCTCGGCGGCGAGATCATTCTCGAAACCGCCAAGCGCATCCTCGGAGACGTCTATCCGGAATGGGCCGAGAAGATTGACATCTTCATGCCCGATGAAAAGGCGCGCCGCCTCGGACAGTCCGTGGCGGCGGCTCAGATACCCGTCATCAAGAAGCGCTGACGCGCTGTGCGCGGCTGCGGGCTCAGAACTTGAGCCTGCAGCCGACGTACCACATCGCGCCGCCCATGGGATAGCCGGGATAGTACTCGTATCTCTGTCCCGTGAGGTTTTCGACGGACGCGAAGAGCTCTCCGTCAAGGCTCGTGAACGAGGCGAGCGGAACTGCGAGGCGCGTGTTGAAGACAAGAGCCCCGTCGATCCTGCGCAGGTCGCGCTCTCCTGTCGACGGATTGATCTTGTCCGAATCGCCGCGCACGGAATACGCGTTCATCGACCCGACGTACTGTCCGTCAAGCGTCCACGAAAGGTACTTGCATACCCTCCAGGTCCCGCCGAGCGTGAACGTCCAGCGCGGCAGACGCGACGCGTGGCTCGTCTCGGGGCTCGCGAACGTGCCGCCGCCGAAGAGCGCGACGTCGTCGATCGGCCTGTAGTGCGCAGACATCTCGATGCCAGTGGCGCGCAGCGATCCGGAGTTGATGTAGCCGTAGGCCGTCTTGTCGATGCGGTCCTTCACGTCTGTGTGGTAGATGCAGGCGACGATGTCGGCGCTTTCGTCGAACTTCAGCCGCGTGCCTGCGGCGACGTAGTCCATGATCTCCGCGTCAAGAGTGCTCTTCGCGTAGTCGTTGGCCATGGCGCGAGTGTACACGCCCGGATAGTGGACGCCGCGCATTCCGGTCACGAACAGCTCGGCCGTCTCGCGCCAGTCGAGCTTCAGCGCCGCGTGAGGCGCCCATTCGTCGTCGTAGACGGTGTGGAACTGGTAGCGCGTTCCGACGGACGGCGTGAGCGTCCAGTCGTCGCCGAGCCCGAGGTCGTACCTCGCCCCGACATACGGAGCCGTCGTCGTCATGCGCCCGTGCGCCCTGAAGACCGCGACACCGTCGGCCTTGCGCCTGTTGCGCGTGGAGCCGCCTTCGTCCATCACGTCGATGCCGCCGGTAAGCCAGAGCCCCGCGACGGCGTTCCAGTCGTAGCGGTTGCGGACGCCCCAGTTCAGCCAGAACGTGTCGGAGTCGCCGGCAGGCGACTGAGGCTTCGTGTCGTCGAGATGGTCCTTGTGCCAGTTGATCGCGCCGTTCTCGAAGAACACGAGCGAGTAGCCCTTGAGAGTCTCGCGCTCGGTGTCGAACCTGAGCGTGTAGAGGTCGGTCGTCAGGTCGAAGCGGCTGAACTTCGGCGTGGGCTTGTGCTTCTCGCCAGGGTCCTCGACCTTGGAGTCAGTGCGCTGGTAGACAAATCCGATGTGGTCGGCCTCCGAGAGATCGGCTCCAAGCCTCGCGAACGCGCTCTTGAGAATGGCGCGGTTGTGGTCCCTTATACCGTCGGAATACTTGTAGGACATTCCGCCGTATGCGTCGACCGGACCTTCCTTGACGCCCGCGGAACCGGCGAAGAGGAACGTGTCGTGGCGACCGTAGACGAGATCGGCCTCCGCCTCATGACCCTGCTCGCGGCGCCGTTTCGTCTCGACGTCGACCGCGCCGAAGTTGCCGCCGTATTCCGCCGGATGCGGATTCTTCTGCACCTTCACCGAATCGGCGAAGTCGACGGGCATGGAGTCCATGAGCGGATGCCCCCACACTCCCGACTCGCGCGGCGCACCGTCCGTGTACATGCAGACCTCGCCGCCCGGACGCGCCGTGCCGAGTCCGCGGATGTACACGCTGCCGCCCTGACCGCCGCCGTAGCTGCCGATAGGCGCGTAGCGGGAAACCGAAACTCCCGGCACCTGCCTGAGCGCGGTCTGCACGTCCTGCGCGTTGAGGGCGTCGAGCTGTTTGCGCGAGACAAGAACCGTTTCGCTGCCGTTAGGCGCGACGGACTCTTCCTGCGTGATTGGCGATGCGGTCACGACCACAGGCGGCAGAGTGGAGGACTTGTTGGTCTCCACCTGCGCTGACACGGCGCATGAGGCCAGCGCCGCGATTGTCAACATGGTTTTTTTCATGGCAGAGAAGTATACATGAAACCATGCGCCGTTGTGTAAAGTGCATGTAAAATCAGTTCGGCAGATGGCGACGCGGCGTTTGTTCCCCCAAAGGCCGAAGGCCAATCGTCCGGGCCCACTTGACATACCTACCAGAAAGTATGTATAATACGCGGCCCATGGCTCGTAAGACAAAGGAAGAAGCGGACAGGACTCGCACAAGGATACTTGCGAGCGCCCTTGCCCTGTTCGTCAAGAAGGGGTACGAGAGGACCACCTTCAACGACATCGCCGCGCGGCTCAAGATGACGAAAGGCGCGGTCTACTGGCACTTTGAGTCGAAGGAGGCCCTGCTCATTGCCATTGTCGACGAAATGTCCAGCAAGTTCGAGCGCCAGACCGTGGCCATAATGCCTAAGGAGGAGCTGACGTTCAGGGCGGTCGCGGACATGATGGTGGAGAACGCGCGGCGCATGGTGGAGAATCCGAAGAGGCGCGCGTTCTTCATGCTCGTGAGGACGCAGATTCGCTGGGGTGCGGAGTCCATGCGCGGGGTCAGGGAGAACCTGCTCACAAACCAGCGCTTCGGCCCGTGGCATGCTTTCATCAAGGCGGTGGAAAACGACAAGGAAGCCGGGCGGGTCAGGGCCGGCGTCGACGCGATGGAGGTTGCGAACATGTGCGTTGCCGTATGGGACGGCATAGTGCAGGGGCGCATAGACGGATTTCTGCGCACGGACATGTGCCTTACGATACGGCACGCATTCGACGCGATTTGGATGTCAATAGAGGACAAAGGAGGCGAAAATGGCTGAAGGAACGAAGAAGATAATCGGCGCGGCGATTGCCCAGGTTGTGCTGGTCGCGGTTGGCTTTGCGCTTGGATGGGTGGTGAAGGACATGATGCCGAAGGGCGTCGATCCCGCAATGGCCGCGCTTGCGGCGCAGGCGGCGGCCGCGGCGCAAATGGGCCAGACCGTTGCCGTCACGAACGCGGAGACGCGCGTCTACAACCTGCCGGAGAGGTTTGTCGCGCATGCCGAGGCAGTGCAGGAGGTCGACCTTCTGCCGCAGATCGACGGATACGTCAAGGACGTCAAGTTCAAGGAGGGCGACGTCGTATCCGAGGGCCAGCTTCTCTACGTGATCGACGACGAGCGCTATCGCGCGGTCGTGAACCAGCGCAAGGCCGACCTTGAGGCGGCCGAGGCTGAGGCGCGGCGCGCCGAGAGGTACTACGAGCGCATGCAGAAGGCCGACGAGCGCGGCATCACGCAGCTCGAGCGCGACAATGCCGAGGCGGCGAACGAGAAGGCCAAGGCGGCTGTCATGCAGGCGAAGGCGGACCTCGTGGTCGCGGAGTACGACCTGAAGAAGACGACGGTCCTCGCGCCGATCTCCGGCCAGATCGGCAAGTCGTCCGCGCACGTCGGCGACTACGTCGCGCCTTCCAAGGGAGCGCTCGCCAAGATCGTGCAGATCGACCCGATCCGCGTGAGCTTCCCGCTGACCGACCGCGCCTACATCGCTTGGCGCCAGTCGCAGCGCACCGGCAACTCGAGGGCCTTTCGCATGAGGCTGCTCCTTCCCGACGGCAGCGAGTACGACCGCGAGGGCTCCTGGGACTTCGACGACAACCAGATGTCGCGCGAGACCGCGTCCATCATGATGCGGCTGAAGTTCCCGAACCCCGAGCGCCTGCTCATACCGAACAGCTACGTGACGCTGCTCACGGACTACCAGGAGCCGCCGAGCTATCCTTCCGTGCCTCAGCAGAGCCTCTTCGACCTTCCGGGCGGCAACCTGGGTGTGTGGGTTCTCAGGGATGACATGACGGTCGAGCAGCGTCCGGTCGAGACGAAGGAGGCGTTCAACGGATGGACGCCCGTCGTGAAGGGACTTGAGGCCGGCGAGCGCGTCGTCATCGCGGGCATGGCGAAGCTCGGTCCCGGCGTGAAGGTGGCGATAGCAGTCCCGACCTCCAACGACGACATCAACGCGAACCACAAGCCACCGATCCAGGAGTGAGGTCCTGATCGGGCAAGACAAGGGGAAATGGCGAGAAAAGACATGTCGGATTCCGTGCCACCGTCGCGCACGAGGTTGAACCATCGCGGTCCGCTGTCGAACAACGTGTCGTCGGCGATGTGTTTCATAACGTCGTGCGCGGCAGAACGGTTCGACTACGTCAGGGCGGTCTCGATGAAACCGCCCTGCCATGGCGGAATGCAATATGCAATTGCTGGTTGTCGACTAAATACGGCATCCGCCTCGTAGGTCTCACGGACGAGGACAGGCGGAAGTTCTGCGAGCTGGCGGATTTAGCAAAGGAAGAAGAAGCAAGATGAAACTGTCGATACGAAAGTCGATTGACGAGATAAAGACGTTCTCGCGCACGTTCGTGGAGCGGCCGCGCTTCGCGATGGTGATCGCGATCGTGCTGTCGATGGCGGGTGGCATGGCGATATTCAAGCTGCCCGTCTCGCAGTATCCGCGCATCACGCCGCCGTCGATCCAGGTGAACTACACCTATCCCGGCGCCAACGCGAAGGAGGTGCTGAACACCGTCGCGATGCCGATCGAGGACGAGGTGAACGGCGTCGACGACATGCTCTACATGACGGGCAGCTGCGGCGACGACGGCTCCTACTCGCTCACGGTGACGTTCGAGGTCGAGTCCGATCGCGACATGGACATGGTGAAGGTGCAGAACCGCGTCTCGCAGGCCGAGGCGAAGCTGCCGGCCGAAGTGAAGCAGCTCGGCGGGCGAATCCGCGCGCAGTCCGAGGACATGCTTGGCTTCATCGCGGTCAGGTCTCCGAGGGGAACGATGTCGCGTCTGCAGATCTCCGACTACTGCTACGCGAACATCCAGCCCGTTCTCCTGCGCGTCCAGGGCGTCGGCGACGCGACGATCTACGGGCCGAAGCTCTCGATGCGCGTTTGGCTCGACCCCGCGCGCATGGCGGCGCAGGGCATGAACACAGAAGAGGTGATAGCCGCCGTCTCGAAGCAGAACGTCCAGGCGTCGCTCGGCGCGGTCGGCGCGGCGCCGACAGGCGCGCACGCGGCGCACACGCTCTCGCTTCTCGCGAAAGGGCGCCTCATGTCGCCCAAGGAGTTCGACGAGATCGTCGTCAGGCGCGACGAGAACGGCGGCGTGGTCCGGCTGAAGGACATAGCGCGCACCGAAGTCGGCGAGCAGAACTACATGTTCACCGGCCAGCTCAACGGCGGCAACGCGGTCTCGATCGCGCTCCAGCAGAAGCCGGGCGCGAACGCGATCGCGACCATGGCCGCGATCAGAAAGGAGATGGCGAAGCTCAAGGAGTCGTTCCCCGACGACCTTGAGTGGGTCATCCCATACGACGCCACGGAATACGTGTCGAGCTGCGTGCATGAAATCGTGTGGACGCTCGGCCTCACCTTCCTCCTGGTCGTGATCGTCTGCTACCTCTTCCTGCAGGACTGGCGCGCGACGCTCATCCCGTGCCTCACGATTCCCGTCTCCCTGTCGTCCACCTTCATCCTGATGGCGGCGCTCGGCTACTCGATCAACATCCTCACGCTCTTCGGCCTCGTGCTCGCGATCGGCGTCGTCGTGGACGACTGCATCGTCGTCGTAGAGCGAGTCCAGTTCCTAATAGAGACGCGCGGCCTCAATGCCAAGGAGGCGACGATCCAGGCGATGAGCGACGTGACGAGCGCGGTCATCGCGACGACGCTCGTGCTGCTCGGCATATTCGTGCCGGTCGGCTTCATGAGCGGAATCACGGGGCGCATCTACCAGCAGTTCTCCGTGACGCTCTCGGCGGCGGTGTGCTTCTCGACCCTGTGCGCGCTCACGCTCGCGCCCGCCCTCTGCTCGCTCCTTCTCCACGAGGCACGCCCCTACAAGCACGGGCCGCTCGCGTGGTTCAACTGGTCGCTCAACGCCTTCAAGGGCTTCTTCGTCAGGCTGGCCAAGTGGCTCGCGAGCCGCATCTTCCTCGCGCTCGCGCTTCTCGTCCTCGTGATCCTGCTGACGCTCCAGATGTTCCGCTCCACGCAGACCTCCTTCCTTCCGGACGAGGACCAGTGCGTGGTCTTCGTCTCCATGGACATGCCGGAGGGCTCGACGCGCGACCGCACCCGCGACGTGTCGCTCCGCGCCGTGCGGACGCTCCTTCAGATGGAGGAGGTGCAGAGCGTCCTCACCATCACCGGCTTCTCGATGATGGGCGGCCGCGGCGAGAACCAGTCGATGGTCATCGTAGACCTTAAGGACTGGAGCAAGCGCACGCGCCGCGACCAGTCCGCCGCGGCGATGGTGCAGCGCATCCAGCAGACGCTCGCGACAATCCCCGAGCCCAGCTGGAAGGTGTTCATGCCGCCGGCCATCCCCGGCCTCGGCCTCGCGAACGGCATCACCGTCAACATACAGGACAAGGGCGGAGCCGACCCGATGCGCATGGACGAGATCAAGAACAAGGTCCTCGCCGTGCTGAACGACAAGTCGAAGTTCCCCGGCGTGATGGCGGCGTTCTCCGGCTACAACGCCGTGACGCCGCACCTAAGGTTCAATCTCGACCGAGTGAAGGCCGAGATGTACAAGGTTCCCGTGGCGACGGTCTACTCGACGCTCCAGAACTACCTCGGCTCGCGCTACGTCAACGACGTCAACCTCGGCACGCAGGTGAACCGCGTGACCGTCCAGGCCGACTGGGACGGACGCGCCACGCCCGAGGCGGTGTCGCGGCTGTACGTCCGCAGCGAGAACGGCTCGATGGTGCAGATCGGCTCGCTCGGCGACATCACGCGCGAACTCGGCCCGCGCACCGTCTACACGCGCGACAAGTACGTGACGTGCTCGGTGACGGTGCTTCCGATGCCCGGCGCGGCGACGGGAGAGATCATGAACGCCATGCGCAAGATGTTCAAGGAGGTCCTGCCGTCCGACTACGGATACGAATGGGCCGCGCTCTCGTTCCAGGAGGCGCGCAACGAGGGCGGCGCGGCGCCGCTCATCATGCTCGCGGTCCTGTTCGGCTACCTCTTCCTCGTCGCGCAGTACGAGAGCTGGACGATTCCGCTGCCCGTGATGCTCTCGATCTTCGTCGCCGTGCTCGGCGCGCTCTGCGGACTGAGGGGGTGCGGCATGCTCAGGGCCGGCTCGCCGCACCCGCTCTCGATCTACGCGTAGCGCGGCCTCGTGCTGCTCGTAGGCCTCGCCTCGAGGTACGCGAGG
>JAEEZC010000155.1 GCA_016288465.1 Verrucomicrobiota bacterium
GGCTGGCTGCGGCGCGTCACATCCCGCGAAGGACGCATGCGATGTGTTGGCGAGCTACTAGTCGACGTGGGGAAGTTTGGCATGCGGACTTCGAACGGGTATGGGACGCGCCGCAGCCAATCGCGCAGAGCGCGATTCGCCGCCCGGCCAAGGTTCGTGGCCGCGCGTAAGCGCAATACCAAACAGACCCGAGCAGCTAATCTTGGCGGGGACAGTCCCCCTAGCCATTGACTTATTCGCGCAAAATCTTGGCGGGGACAGTCCCCCAAGTTTACCTCGATGGGTCGCCACGCCGCCTACCTTGCCCGGTCCGGCAGGGCGGCGAGGCGTTTCGTCAGAAGCGCGGCGAGGTTCTGTATCTTGCCGAACTCGCCCGCACTGCGCTCGCTTTCGAAGCGGTATATCTCCTCGCGGCAGTCTTCGGCGTTCTTGTTCATCATGACCTTCACGAACGTCTTGCGGTTCTCCACGTCATCCTTGCCCGAGGCATGCACGGCAAGCTGCAGAAGCGTCATTTCCTCGCGGCGCTTCGTCTCCTGGTAGGCGGCGTCAATCTTCTTCATGACGTCATCCAGCGTCCCGTCTCTCCGCGCCACTCCGAAATCAAATCTACCCGGCATTCCCTCGCCCGACGCTTCCGGCGGCGGGTTATGATCACCGGGATGTTCTATGGATGATCTATATATGATAGGGTTGCACTGCGCTACTGTAGGGGGTAGCGCTGTGCAACTATGGGGGGTAGCGCTGTGCAACGGGTACCCGTAGCGCTGTGCAACCCTGCTCGACGAGTTATCAACATCCTCCCAGAACTCGGAAAGTACGGTTTTGTCGCGCTTTGGCGCAGGTTTTGGCAAGGTAAGCTTGTAAAGGTTGGAAAGGACTCGGCCGCTTTTCTTGCGTCCGCCAGATATCCACTTGAGATAGCCTTTCTCTTTCAGCGAATCAAGGCATCTGATGACTGTTACACGATGAAGGTGCGACTGCCGGGCGAGCGTCTCTATCGATGGAAAGCACTGGCCGGTCTTGTCGTCCGCGAAGTGCGCGAGCAGCGCCAGCACCTGCTGTTCGGTGGCGGTGGTGTCCTGCACGTCGTTATAGACCCTATGGGTGTACTTGAAGCCCATTCCGCAGCCCTCGGTCGGTCAATACGCCTTTTTGCCCTTTTTCGCCTTGCCCGGGCGCGGCTTTGCAGCCTTCTTGAATGGCGGCAGCGCGGCAAACTGCGCGTCGATCCAGAGCCGTTCGGACGCCACACGCTCAAGCCGCGTGATGGCGAGCGCCTCGTCCTGGGAGGCGCAGCCGTAGCCGCCGTCGCGATCCACGACATGCCTGACGATTCGCCATGCGCGAAGGTAGAGTCGCGCCGCCGTGGACGCCTCGTTCACCGACTTCGCGAGGACGGCGGCCTCATACAGGTATTCGGAAAGCGCCGTGACGACCTTTCTCCACAGGCCCAACTCCGGCGTCCACGACAGGCAGGCGCAGTCGGTGGACAAGTCGTCGAAGCTCGTGTAGGAAGCGACATCCATCGCCTGTTCTTCGTCCAGGGTAACCCCTTGATACGACAGTGCGGTGCATGTGGCGAGGACGCGGGCCAGTTCGTCTCTCATGTAGGGGCCGAGATGTCCGTCTGGAGCCGCGCCGGACTTCACGGCGGCAATGCACCCGAGCATGCGGTCAAGGAGCCGCTCCATGATCCAATTCAGCTTCGGGACGGGGCCCCTGCTGAATTTTTCACGCGCTTCCTTCTCCCGTTCGTTGTTATATTCCTCGATTTCTTCCTCGATGCGAGCCATCTCTGCGTCCGTCATTGTTCCTGTCCTCCTTGGGCGCGTATTGTACCATAAACGCGCGACCACGAACCAGGGCATATTCAACAAAATTGACGGACCCCTTGACCCCCCGCTGTACGAGCGGCTATTTCCCCTTCAAAGGCCCTCGGAGCTGGCGAGATTTCGCTCTCCAAGAGACTTGCTGTTAAGATTAAAAGGTTAAAGGTTTAAAAGGTTAAAAGCTTTCCAGCCTTTCCCTTTGTCAATCCACCTCAATTCCACACTCGTACCTCTTCCCCGTTCCCCATTCCCCGTTCTGTCCCGTTTTATCTCACGCGGAGCCGCGGAGCACGCGGAGAGGTGACATGAGCGCAACAATCGCAGATCTGGCAATCGTCTGGCCTTCATTCGATTTCAGAGCTCTTTCAGTTGACGGCGGAGCGGCGTGGGATCGCACGAGAGACACTTCTCGGAATTAGTTGGATTTTCTGAGCGTGTCAATCGCCGCTCCGTGTCTCCGCGTGAGACAATCACAACGGCGAAATCTCTCTCGTGCGACTGTCTCCCCCTACGCACCCCTAGCGACACCGCTCTAGCGACTGCCTTCGGCAGCGACCTACGGTCGGCGGATATGCTTCGCGGCTCGGGCGCACCCTCTTGCGACCTTGCTTCGCAAGGCTCCTCGCTTCGCTCTTCGGGGAACCTGACGGCTTCGCCGCAGGTGCATCTCGCCATCGGGGGATACCGACGGCCACAAAGTGACGCGAGTTTTGCGCCACTTCCATAGGATTACGGCGGAGGTAGGGAAGACGCCCGGGCATGTGAAGAGCGACCCTAAAGACGGTTCGCACAGAAACGCGCCATGCAGAGTGGTCGCTCTTCCCAAGCGCGGCGACTCATGAGGCCGCGCGGTGACCGGGCCTCTTCCCTCCCGGAGCCGCCATATCATGTCGGTTCCTGCGAAGATGCTCTCGTGCGATCCCGCCCACGAAGCTCGACGTCAACTGAAAAGAGCAACTTAAGGTGCGTAGCGTTCACGTTGCTTTCGTGAAACGAAGGCGTTCGTGTCCCGCGCAGGCGGGCTTTCGTGTCCGACGGCAAGAGGCGGCGACGCCAGTCGCGATGCGATGCGGCGCACGGGTCGAGACGAAGTCTCAAGACCCGATGCGGCGCAACACATCATGGTTGCGAAGCAACCCGCCTCGACGCCGTCGGCTTTCGTGGTCGCGCGAAGCGCTCCAACTTTCCTCAGTCCGTTGAAGGCGAACGACGGGCTGGGTACACGGGGTAGGCGCTCTTCCTACACGGGGTAGGCGTTCTTCCTACACGGGGGGTTTGACTTTCCTACACGGAGGGTTTGACTTTCCTACACGAGATTTCGGTAGTTGGCAGTTAGCAGTTAGTGGCTAGTGGTTAGTGGTGGTTCACTCACTAGCAACTAAGTGCATTTGGGGACAGTCCCCTTCCCTGCCGCTGCTTGGCCGTTACGTCCGAAACCGTCGGCGTCCCCGCGATCAGTCACATCGTCGCCATAACCGTCGCCAACAGCATGAGATCCCTTGGTGCGTATAGTCGAAACTCCGAGCGGTTGGGCTCTCGCTACCGCTCCGCAGAATTTGAGGGGCTTTGCGCTTTCCAATTCTCTCCGAACCGGCTTCAGTAGATGTTTGTTATTTATAGCTGCCTTCGGCAGAGGAGGTCTGGAGGATACTTCCTCCAGATAAAACAACAAAAGACAAGCGGTTTCCTGAGGGTATTGAACAGCGGAGCGCGCCATGCCAGCGAAGCGGTAGCGAGAGCCCAAACCGCTCGGAGTTAAAATCAAAACCGACGGGTACAAGTCTCCAGAGGTTTATGTCTGCGGGCCGACCGGAGTGCGGCCCCTACCGTCATTTCGACCAAAACGCCCCTAAGACTGCGGGCCGGCCGGGGGGGGGGGGGGGGGGGGGCAGGGGGTACCCCAGGAGGGGGGGGGAAGAGGAATTTGTGTTGGAGGCGGGAAAAGGAGGGGGCCGGCGGGGAATTTAA
>JAEEZC010000156.1 GCA_016288465.1 Verrucomicrobiota bacterium
CAGGCGCGGGAGGCTAATCCGTCGAATCTTGAGATAGAGTTCTGTGATGCGCGAACCGTTTATGACAAGGGCAGAGGGGATGTGGCGGCTGCCAGGGAGATGTTCGACCGAGCCAGACGCGTCGCGCTTAAGAACTGCGGCGGAGACCTCGACAGCCTTTCGGATTCCGACAGGCATCTATACGACTTTGTCATGACATACCTTGCCAAGTGCGAAAGGACTCTCAATTCTGCAAAATGAAAGCGCGTTTTTGGTGAGTTAACGACGGTGTTTCAGAGGACGACGGCGAATGGCACGTTTTCTGCTAAAGAAGTAAATGCAGGCAGATTACATACAAACAGGTTAATTTGAGATGGAAGAACAGACTTCTACGCAAACAGGAAGAAAGACGATTGACGAGATCAAGGCGATAACCGATCCCGTTGAGTACGCCCTTGCTGCGGCGGACTATTTCTCGATCCGCCCCGTGACGATTCCGCAGTCGTTTTTGCCTGAGACGGGTCTTCTTTCCAAGCAGTCCGTAGAATTCTGGCAGAAGGCCAAGGCGGTGCCTCTTTGCCGCACGGCTGGGCGTATAACGGTCGCTTTTGCCGATCCGTTCGATCTGCCTTCCAGGGAAGAGGTCGGCCGAATATGCGGTGGCGACATATGGAACGTCATCGCGCCTGCCAAGGACATAACCGACGCGCTTAACCGCGTCAAGGCGAAGGAAGACTCCCTGAACCCTGCTCTCGCGATGGAAAACATCATGAAGGGGCAGGATTCTGACATCGAGGTCTCGTCCGTCGACACCGACAAGGCGAACGAGATGATCGACGCGACGCTTGACGCCGCCGGTGAGGCCCCTGTCATCCGAATGGTTAACTCGATCATGATCGAGGCTCTGAAGACGAAGGCTTCAGATATCCATTTCGAGGCGCTCGAGAAGTCGTCCCGGCTCAGGTATCGCATAGACGGCGCGCTTGTCGAGCGCCCGTCGCCGCCCAAGGCGCTGCATGGAGCCGTGGTTTCGAGAATCAAGATCATGTCGAACCTCGACATTGCCGAGCGCCGCAAGCCACAGGACGGCCGTTTCAAGATACGCGCGCTCAAGAAGGAGGTCGACGTGCGTGTGTCAATTCTCCCGACAGTGCACGGCGAGAAGGTCGTCATGCGTATTCTCGACAAGTCGAACCTGGCGCCTGGACTCTCCTCGCTCGGTCTCGACGAGTACGCGTACAAGGCGATGAAGTACGCGATCGACCAGCCCCACGGCATCATCCTTGTCACCGGGCCGACCGGTTCCGGCAAGACTACTACGCTGTACTCCTGCCTTCAGGACCTCAACCAGCCCGACGTCAACATCGTCACGGCCGAGGATCCTGTGGAATACGAGCTTGCGGGCGTGAACCAGTGTCATGTGAATGTGGCCCAGGGGCTTACTTTCGCCGGCATCCTCCGATCCGTCCTGCGTCAGGACCCTGACGTGGTGCTCGTGGGCGAAATTCGTGACGGCGAGACAGCGGATATCGCCGTGAAGGCGGCTCTTACGGGCCACCTTGTGCTTTCGACTCTGCACACCAACGACGCCTGCGGTGTTGTTGCGCGACTTTTCGACATGGGCATTCAGCCGTTCATGCTTGCCAGCTCTCTCATACTGGCGCAGGCTCAGCGACTTTTCCGCAGGCTCTGCCCGTTCTGCCGCCAGCCGGTGAAGCTCGACCTTCAGATGCTGGAGGTTAACAAGGTCGACCCCGCTCCGTTCGAAGGCGTTGAGATTTTCGGTCCGGTCGGCTGCCCGAAGTGCCATGGCACTGGCTACAAGGGCCGTGGCGCTATGATGGAGGTGCTTCCGATCTCGACGAAGATCAGAAATATAATCGAGAAGGGCGGCAACGCCGAGCTCCTTCGCAAGACGGCCCTTGAGGAGGGCATGGTCACGCTGAAGGATGCCGGCATGATGAAGGTGAGGGCCGGGCTGACGTCGCTCGAGGCGGCGTTTGCGGTGTCCGGCGGCGAATAATCAACAAGGAGTCTGGGCAAATGGCAGCAAAGAACGCGATAAAGATAAACGGCGTCAAGAAGATCGTCAACAAGGAGCTTGTTCCGTTCACAAGGCAGCTTGCCTCGATGAGCGGCGCGGGAATGTCGATTCTTTCAACAATCCAGACGCTTGAGGAGCAGTGCGAGAATCCCGAGTTCAAGAAAGTGCTCGGCTTCATACTCAAGACAATCGAAAGCGGCGAGCCGCTTTCCAAGGGTCTTGCCGCTTTGCCGGAGATTTTCGACGACATGTACGTGAACATGATTGTCGCTGGCGAGCAGTCCGGCGAGTTCGCCGGCATTCTGAGGCGCCTAGCGATAATTCTGCAGAACGGTTCGCGACTTCGCCGCAAGGTGAAGAGCGCGCTCACGTACCCGACGGTGATCATTTCGATCGCTCTGACCCTGTGCTGGGGCCTGATACAGTTCGTCGTGCCGATTTTCGCCGAGATGTTCTCCGGCTTCGGCAAGGAGCTGCCCGCGCTTACGCAGTCGATGGTCGACATTTCGGATTTCGGCAAGAAATGGTGGTACGTCATAATCCCGTCGATAGTCGTGTTCGTGTTTCTTTTCCGCCAGTGGAAGAGGACGGAAAGCGGGCGCTACAAGTTCGACGAGTTCATGTTGAGGATGCCGGTCTTCGGAATGCTCAACCAAAAGGCCGCAATCGGGCGCTTCACGAGACTGCTAGCTCAGATGATCAATTCAGGAGTGCCGATTCTCAAGGCTCTGGACGTTGTTTCGGGGTCGCTTGGCAACAGAGTCCTCGAGAAGTCCGTTGTCTCGGCCAGGAAAGAGGTTGAGCAGGGCAACCAGCTCGCCATCGCGCTGACGGGCAAGCCGTACATGCCTCTGCTCATGATCAGAATGATCGCGGCCGGCGAAAAGGCGGGCCGTCTGGAGGACATGTTGGATTCCGTGGCTGACGCGTACGAGGAGGAGGTCGAGATGATGCTCTCGACTCTCACGGCGCTCATGGAACCGTTCCTCATGGTGTTTCTTGGCGCTATCATCGGAACGGTCGTCATGGCCATGTTCATGCCGATCTTCAACATGGGCTCCCTCGCGACCTGAGGGGCCCGAACCAGACGGAATTGAGGAGGATAAAGAATGTCTAGCGAAAACGACAACAGCGAACTGAGTCGCAGGCTTGAACTGGCCGAGACACGCGTGGAGCGCGGGAAGGTGGTGATGGAGTCCCTCGCAGGCTTCTGCCATGCCCTCGGCCAGCCGGCTACGGTGCTCATGAGCTCCATTGAGCTCCTGCGGATGGGCTGCGACGAGGAGACGAGAAAGGAGTTTCTCGACATGTGCTACGATGCGGTGATGGAGATCCGGTCGTTGCTGGCGCAGATGAAGGAGAAACACGAGTACATCAAAGAGGCGTATCTCGCGGGGAACGAGATGGCTGGTGACATGATATCGCTTCAGGAGTGGCGGGACAAGTCACCGCCGAAGCCTTCGTGGAATGCGTGAGACCTGACAGGAGCTGACAATGGCCGAAGAGAAGCCAGAGCTTGACGATCGCCTGAAAAAAGGCGTAGAATACTTTGAGCAGATGCTCAAGGTGATGCCCGACGACCGGACGTCCCTTGAGTTCCTGGCGGTCGCCTACACCCAGATGGAAGAGACCGCCAAGGCTGAGAAGATCATTGCCGAACTCGCCCGCGTGCTTTTGAAGGAAGGCGACACCGAGAGCGCCGAGGCTCTTCTGCCGAGACTCGAGGAGTGCACCGCTCCAGAGGCGAAGGTGATGGCGCTGAAGGTTCGCGCCACCGTGTCGCCGAAGGCGGAGCTCGTGCCTGAGACTGGCGGCAGGGGGCCTACCTTCGGAGCCCAGACTCTCATGATGGCGGTGGACAGCGAAAGCACGCTCGCGGTCCACATCGGCGAGTCCTCTATGGTTGAGTATCTTCACGGTCTGCCCGACAATGGCAGGGTGTTTCTCGTGTCGGTGCTGTCCGCCCTCGAAAAGGAGAAGTCCGAGGCTTGCGAGCGGGCGATTGCAAAACTTGCGGATGAGTTCGGCGATGTTCCGATTCCGCTGGACGCATACGAACCTGACCGCAATCTGGTCTCTCGCCTCAACAAGGACTTGATCTGCCGACGCGGTGTCATCCCTTTTGCCACTCTGGGCAAGACGGCGTTAGTTGCGACGCTCTCGCCTCATGACACCGTGTTGAAGGAGACGATTGCCGAGGCGCTTGGCTGCCCGGTGCGCTTCTATCTGGCGGAGCCTCGTCTGGTCGAGGCTGCGCTTCTGAAGCTGTATCCAGAGGAAGGAGAGAAGAATTGAAAAAGGGCTTCACTCTAGTTGAATGCGTCCTGGCAGGCTCAATCATCTGCCTTATATTGCTTGTTCTTTTTGAAGGCATTATAATGGCTGGCAGGGTTGCACACGAGAATTCGCAGTACCTTGCGGCATCAGACTACGCCTTCGACCTTGCATGGCTCAAGTTCAACGAGCAATTGGATAAGCTCCAGCATTATCCGACTACGCCTGTCTCTTCGTCTATACCGTCGAATGCGGCACCAGTTCTCTTCTATCCAGGCTCACCTGCGACGAGTTACATCACATATCAGCTGGTGAATTCGCCCGGTACAAATGGGGTCTTCATAACCGTCAACGTTGAATGGGGACCTAAGGGGGCTCGGAAACGTCTTAACTCGAAGTCCGGCACATCATGCCCAAGTCTGAATCAGGAAGTCGTGTTCTTCAGAAGCCTTGACATTGAACGTGGCGATGGTAAGTTGACCGCCTCTTTGGAAGGAACGCCTTGATGAAAGACAGAAAAGCCCAGCGTGGATTCTCGCTCGTCGAGTTGATGATGGCTACGGCGGTTTTTGCCATCATTTCTGTACAGTTGGGGTTTGGCTTCACAGGCCTTTCCAGGCTTATGCGACATTCATATGCGGAAACTGAGCTTGCGATTGCCGAACACAAAATGCATGACAGAATTCTCTTCAATCTGAAACCAATTGAAGAGGACGCAGTGCCGTCGGGAGCTTTGAGCTTGACGAATGTAACGGTGACGGGGTCTGGAATTCTATTTGCCGGTGCTTTGATGAAGAAGAATGGCGCATCGGTTGAAAATGTCGTAAAGTCGTATCAAGTCGTGCTAGGCTCCGATCGGCGCTTTTCGATCCAGAACGACGTCAATTCGCATAGATGGCTCACGCCTGCTGACATGTTTTCCCTCGAGACGGACATTTCGCAGATTGCAAGTGTCCAGAACGGGAAAATACTCAATGTCGATGTCTCAATGAAGCTTCGGAACGAAGCTGTCAGCCGTACTCAAAGAATATCAATCCCAATATTTAAGGTGGTACAATGAAAAACGAAACGATGCTCCGTTGTTCAAGCCGTCCGGGATTTGCACTTCCGGTCGCCATTGGGATGTTTCTCACCGCCACTATTACTTTTAGCGGGGTGCTGTCGTACGTAACGTACTCGACGCGTTACGTGAAGGGCGAGCTTGCCAGAGGCCGATGTTTAGCAGCGGCCCAGAGTGCTATTGAGATTTTAAAGGGTAAGGTTTATAAGGGATTTGTAACCTACCAGACTAGGCAAGGCAATGGCGTTCATCTCACCACGGGCATTGTAGCTGCTCACAACTTTGCGCTATGGAGCGATGTGAAGGCGTCATCGTCCTCCATTCAGATTGGCAAGGAGCCCGTTGTGGTGACCCAGCCTTCTGTTGTGGATGATAGAAAGAATGGGTGTAGAGTGTATATGTATGCCTATTCTTCGACTTCCCAGATCGGGGAGCTGACAATTGTTGCGACAGGTGTGGACAGCAGAGGCAACAACGTAACCGTAGCGGAGACATTTAACTTTGCCAATTCAGTGAGATCGCCCGTTTTTAACCATGCGTATTTTGTGAACAACTACGGGTGGATGAGCGGGGATTCCATCATCATCAATGGTGACATGCGCGCAAACGGCAACATGTCGATTGCCGGCTCAACTGTGAATGGCGTTGCGTCATCAGCGCCAAACGAGGAGATAAATGCAGCTGGTACAATCAGAATCTCTGATTCCCCGAAGGTGTGGTCTAGGAGTACTTATCTAGGTGGTGGTGCTAGTAACAGGGCGAGACCAACATCGCCGCCTGGTAACGATCCTAACAAGCTCTGGAATGGCGGTTTTAGTGCACCGTCCAGGGATCTGACTCTTTCTCAGAGTGATGTAACCAATCCTAAATCCGAAGGTCACGCATATCTTTCTGAGGCTGAAACCAGTATTCCGATGCCGTACATCTCTGATTTGTCCGACTACCGCACGTACGCGCAGGAACTAAACTCCTCTTCTGATGGTTCTGGAGCGTCTGCTAAACTTGAATACTATCCCTACAACCCGGCAACGGGAAAAATAGACACCACTTCCAAGCGGACGATTAATGCTGCTAACTATACCGTTGATGACAATACCGAGACAAAATGGGATAATGAAATGGTGCAGAGTGCGGATGTCGGTCCGTCTGGGATTCAAGGTGCAGGTGATCAGGGGGCGTTGGTTCTGGTCGGAACGAAAGATCATCCGATTAAAATTGACGGTCCGGTTGTCATAGCCTCAGATGTTGTCATCATGGGGTACATAACAGGGCAGGGCACGATATATTCTGGCAGGAATGTGCATATCGTAGGAGACCTTACCTACAAGAATCCGCCAACATGGACACATCCGGACGATGCGCCGGAGGCGACACGCCTTCAGAACCAGGGCAAGGATCTTGTCGCTCTGATGGCCAAGGGGTGTGTTGTCGTTGGTGACTATACTGACAAGACTTGGCAGACGGATATAGAACCGTATATCAATGCCAGCGGCACATCAGGGCAGGGTACAAACATCGCCAAGAGTTACTACTGCGATGAGAATGACACGTCGATTGGATACCCAGATCCCGAAGCCAACGTCAAATTCAACGGCAACTACGCAGCGGAGATAGTCAAGACGGTCTCGAATAGTCAGGTGAAGAAAGTCTACGACAAGTCTTATCAAGTGCCGATTACATATACAGAGCAGTGCGATAAGAACGGGAAAGTTAAAAAAACCGGAACCAAAACCGTCGGTACGCCTGTTGTCAAGGATATTTCTTATAGTGGCACCACTCGTGATTACGCCTTCGAGAAAATACCAACGGAAAAAGGAGAGCTCACTTATAATTCCAGGAGTCGCACATACGAGAGAAAAGTGACGGAGTATGCCGTTATCGGAGACAAAAGTGACGGGAACTACAATGTGTATAAGGACAGTTACGCAGTTGTTGGGTATGACAATTATCATAATGCGATTAAGAAGAAAATTGTAGATTACTACAAAAACAATGCAGTCAGATATTATGACTCAGTTGTTAGCGATTCCTTGATCAGTCAAATCGCGTCAACTGGCAATAACTATGTTTACGGGACTCGAGATGAGAATGGAAGGACAATTTCGGCTGGCGTTTCACGGATAGATTCGGTAATCTACGACAATCATGGTACGTTTGGCCATGTCGGGCAGTATGGGCGTGGTTTCACAATAAACGGCTCGCTTATCTGTCGTGATGAGGCGCTTGTCGGTTACAACATGGCCAGGGGCGACAAGATGATCTTCAATTGGGACATCCGACTGAAAAGCGACGGAGCTGAAAGCGTAGACAACAGTAAGTTGAAGTTGTCCGAGGATGCGATGCCGCAGACTACAATGTGGCAGATCGTGCCTTCGACGACGGAATGGAACCCCAATTTTAATCCCGGAGCGCATCACTGATGTTCGATACATCCTATTCCCAGACGCGTGTTGAGGACTTCAAACGCCGCGCAATGAATGAATACAAGGCCGAGAACGCTGAACGCGAGGCCTTGGGTATTACGCTCAGACAGCAGCGTGCCGAGGAGCGTAGGCTTGCGTTGGAACGTGCGGCCGATGAGACTCCTACGAACTCACAGCAGGAGGGTTCCCTTGCCGTTGAGGCGCATGAGGTACAGCCAGAGACGGCTCCGGTAGACACCGAGGCCTCCGCTCGTCACATGAGGCTTGGCATTGCCGCGGTTGTCGTCGTTGTGTGCCTGATTCTTTGGATAAAGCAGAGGAAGGGAACATGACGGTTGGCGCGTCCGATCTTGCGGGGGGCGAGAAGCAGGGCGCTTTCTCCCGGGCGGTACATTCGATCCGCACGCGCTGTTCGATTGTGACGGCCGCGTTCCTCTTTGCTGCGCTTGCGCTGTTCTACGTCGGCGGACGGATTGTGCTCGTCCACTTGATGCGTGAGACGGAGGAGCAGGTCAAGGAGATCGGGCTCGACATCTCGCGCGTGGCGTGCAACCATGCGAAGCAGATGCGCAAGGAAGCGGTGGAGGGCATGGGGCCTGCCATCGCGAGCGCGAAAGACGCACGCACGCTTCTTCGTGGAGCCGGCTCCCGATTCACGCTCGCGGCGTACTTTTCGTCTTCGGGATCTTTCTCGGACGGTGCTGTCCGCAGTGAGTCCGGCGACGTTTCCGCCATCGAAGCCGTAGCGTTTGCACCGTACAAGGATGCTATAGCGAGATGGGCGGGGGCGGGAGGCAAAGCTGCGGAATCTTCTGCGGGGATTGTTGTGCTGGATGGCGTTGTGTACTACGTTTCCATGCTTGAATGCAGTGGTCGCTGCGTTCTGTTGGGACAGCCGTTCAACGTGGAATCGCTCGCCAATCAGGTGAATAGAAGCGTTGCGGGAATGGCGGTACGCATTACCGGTCTCAGGGCTGCCGCGAAAAGTGTGCCGTCGAACTCAAGGCCGTCTGCCGTGGACGAAGACGCGACCGAGGGCTTTGGCATAGCGCCAATGATCTCCGAGGCTATCAACTTCTACTCGGGAGGCTTCTGGAAATTCGGGGCCAGCCCGTTTGAAGCCGTCTTCGCAATACGCGATATTTCTGGCAAGCCGGTATCAATGGTGTCTGTGTCGATACCCACAACGTTCAGAAATGTGACGCGCGCGGCAATTGGCAGATACGCATTCTTCATCGCCATAGGCGGCATATTGCTTGTTCTGCCGGTGTTTTGGCTTCAGGGGCTGCTGTTGCTGAACCCATTGACGCGGATGACGAAAGAGGTGGCGTCCTTGGGCAGGGACTGCGGCGACCGGCGCTTGAACTGGAAGGGCAAGGACGAGTTTGCCGTGCTGGCGTCGTCCGTCAACGGCATGCTTGACGCGATAGCCAGCAATTCCGACAAGAGGAAGAAAGCCGAGGCCCGTCAGCAGGCTCTGCTTGCGTGCATTCCCGACGCGCTTGCGGTGTTCGATCCTCTCGGTAGGCTCGTCTCCATCGGCAAGGAAGGCGAAGGCATGGAGCCGATGCCCGGGCTGAGCGCTGGGGCCGCTCCTTCCGCAGAGGTCTTCGGCCAAGAGTCGGTTGAGGCTTTTCTCACTGCGCTTGGCGAGGCTTTCCGCACTGGTCGCGTGATGAAAGCCCGTCTCTGCACCGTCGTGCCTCCTGGTGACGGAGATCAGCAGTCTCGCCATTTCGAGCTTCGCATTTCGCGAATGGACTCTCAGTGCGCGATGGCTGTGGTTCGGGACGTCACTGAGGACGTCGCCGAGCACAAGTTCAAGGTCGCGGCGGAGGAGAGGGTGAGCGACTCCAGAAAGCGGGAGTCCCTCACGCTTCTAGCGGCTGGCATTGCTCATGACATGAACAACGTCCTTACGGTAATACTCAACGCGGCAGAGTCCGAGGTCGCGAATCCGTCCGGGAACCCAGCCGGCGTCCTGGTCACCGTGAGAGACGCGGTTAGACGCGGCTCGTCTATGATGAGGGAACTTAGGACGTTCGCTGGCGAAAGCAGGGTCGTTTTGCATCGCATATCGCCGAATGCCATACTTGATGACATGCAGATACTTGTGAAGCAGATGCTGAGCAAGAACGTCATTCTCACAATCACTGCGGTTTCCGGGATACCGAAGGTTGACGCTGACCCGAACCAGATCTGGAAGGTGTTCTTCAATATCATCAAGAATGCCGGCGAGGCCATCGGCCCGCGTCCTGGCCATGTGACGGTCACGGCGTCCTCGTTCAAGATGACCAACGAGATTGCGACGTCGTTCCATGCGGCGCGTCCGCTGCCGCCTGGTCGCGGTGTGCTTTTCACGATTGCGGACGACGGGCCTGGAATTGCGCCTGACATCATGCCTCGCATCTTCGATCCATACGTCTCGTCGAAGGCCGTGGGCCGCGGGCTCGGGCTTGCGACGGTTCGCACGATAATAGAGGCCCATGACGGCGGCATCCGCGTGAAAAGCGTAGTTGAGAGGGGCACCGTGTTCGAGATTTACCTGCCTGAGTCTCGGATACCCGAGCAGGTCGCCTCACGGCCGCAGTCTTCTCCTGTCGGTGTGGCGGGAGGTGAAGTGCTCGTGGTGGATGATGACGAGTCTATCCTCAAGACGACATCTACCCTGCTTAAGGCTCTGAAGCTGGTTCCGTACATTGCCAGAGACAACATAGAGGCGTTGTCGGTCTTGCGTCGGCATTCCGAGGCCCTGCGCGCGATAATTCTCGACGCATCCTTTGGCGAGGTGGGCACAGTCCGTCTTCTTGGCGCGTTCAGAGCGTCTGCGCCTAACGTTCCCGTCATCGTGTCCACCGGCAGCTCTGAGGAGCGTATCCGTCAGTTCTTCGCCAGCGAGCCCTTTGATGCATTCCTGGCGAAGCCGTATACGCTCAAGGAGCTGGAAGAGGCCATCAGCAACGCTCGCCGCAAAATATGATATAATCCTCACTTGTGATGATTTCTTTCACCGAGGGCCAGAAGAAGGCGATTGCGAGCGGGCTTACAGTCCTCTCGCTGTTGGTTACGCTGTCGTTTGTGGCGTTGATCGGCTGGTGTGCGCTCAAGACGCTCGCCTTCGCGTCTGCGGCCATAGTGCCAGTCATACTTGGTTTCTTCCTTTCGCTTTTCTTCAAGCCTTACTTCAGATGGTGGAAGGGCGTGTTGCGCAACCCGACTCTTGCGCTTATCGCGATGCTGGCGACCGTGTTCATCCCTCTTGGCCTGATACTTTGGTACGCTGGTGCTGTGATGGTCGACCAGATATCGAATCTTATCGCTCAAGGGCCTCATCTGGTTCGTCAGGTGATGGACTGGTTTGCAGCTACGTTCCCGAAACTTCACGCGCTTCTCGGGCAGATGGGTGTTCCGTACGAGAATCTGGGCGACTTCTATACGAAGTACGGTGCTACGGCGCTTAAGGCTGGTTCTGGCGCCCTAAAATGCCTTAGTGGCGTCGTGTCGGTTCTCGTCACTCTCATATTTTTCGTGTTCTTCCTCACAACAAAGGACCGCAGGGGCGGCGAAATCGTTTCGCAGATGCCGTTCCTGAAGGACGGCACGCGAGATTTCCTGGCGGCGCAGATTGACGCTTTTGTCGAGATTCTCGTAAGCTTTTTCCAGCGCCAGACAGTGATATGCCTAGTTGAGGGCGTAATGTATGGTGTCGGGTTCTGGATTGTCGGTCTGCCGTATGGCTTTCTCATAGGATTCACTCTTGGCGTGCTGAATCTTGTGCCATTTTTCGGGTCGCTTGTGTGCCTTCCCGTGGCGCTGCCTCTGGCCTATTTCGTGCGTGGCGGTTCCGCGACCAGGCTGGCGCTTGTGCTGTCAGTCTGGTTCGCCGGGCAGATCTTAGACGGGTATCTGATAACTCCGCGCATACAGGGCAACAGGACCGGACTCGGGTACGCCGGCGTCATTTTCAGCTTCTTCTTCTGGTCTACCCTGCTGGGACCATTGCTCGGCATGCTCCTTGCGATACCGCTTTCGGCGTTCTGCGTCGTGCTGTGGCGGGCGTTGAAAGCGACCTACATACGTCCTGTCGTGTGACGGGGCGGGCCATATTTGGTATAATTACCACCATGAAGTTCGAGGACAATCTAAAAAGGCTTGAGGAGCTCGTCGCGAAGATGGAGAGCGGCGGGCTGGATCTCGACGAGATGATAAAGGCTTTCGAGGAGGGGCGTTCGCTCGTGAAGGCGTGCCAGGAAGACCTTGCGTCAGTCCGTCTGAAAATCGAGAAGGTTACCAAGTCTGGCGGCACTGAGCCGCTTGAGGCTTGATAGGACTGCCGTCGTCGACAATGCTCATTTGACAACAAAACAGCAACCCATAGCTAGATGAAACATATCTACGTCCAGGCGCAGGCCGACCACATAGAGTCTCTTTTCAAGGGGACGCCGCTTTCGGCGATAGAGGAGTTGGTGTGGAACGCCCTTGACGCAGGCGCTCACGAGGTTAAAGTCGATCTTCTTACGAACCCTCTGGGCGCTGTGGATGCCGTGCGCGTGTCGGACGACGGCGTCGGCATAGACGTTCTGAACGCCGATCATACTTTTGGCAACCTTGGGGGCAGCTGGAAGCGGCAGGGTGGCGTGTCCGGCGCGGGACGGCGCCTTCACGGACGCCACGGTCGCGGCAGGTTCAAGGCTTTTGCTCTTGGAACACATGCCGAATGGCGCACGACGACTCGCGCCGGCGACGAGATGATTTCCTACCGAATCGTTGGCGACGCCGACCGCCCCGGCGTGTTTGATCTGGATTCGGCAGAGTCTGTCGGCCCTGCTGCGGGCACGGAGGTGTTCATCTCTAACGTTCGGGCAGCCTGCGACTCGCTGCTGGACGCTGCTGAGACCGTGCAGAACCTCTCCGCAAGGTTCGCGCTTTATCTCAAGAGCTATCCGGATGTGCGCATCTACTTCAACGGCCTGCCGGTGACTCCGGTTGTGGTGCAGAAATGCATGACTTCGCGCATGCTGGAGCTTGAGGGCGGCCGCTCCGCCAAACTGGAGATAATAGAGTGGAAGCGCAAGTTCTCCGGCTCGGGCAGACTCGTCTTTGCGGGGCCCGACGGGTTTCAGCTGCATGAATGCCCGGCAGGTGTCCGGTCCGGCGTCGGAGCCTCGTTCACCGCGTATCTTGTCTCGTCTCGATTCCCCGCATTGCAGGCTGAAAACGCTTTTCTGATGGATGAGCTCCATCCCGAGGTGCGCGAATACCTGGATGCGGCGAAGAAGGCCCTGAAGGAGTATTTCGCCGCCGCCGGCGAAGAGAAGAGCGAATTCGAGACCATGTGGGAGGAGCGCATCGAACAGCTCTCCCTTGACGAGCGCAAGGCGCTGATCGCCTTGCTGAAGAAGTCTCTGAAGAACAAGTGACGAAATCCAATCGGAGATGACATGCATACGGTAGTGCGGCATCCGCTCATCAACCACAGGGTTACGTTGATGCGCGATCAGACGACCCCGCCGAAGCTTTTCAGGGAGCTAGTCGGCGAGATAACCGAGTTTCTGGCTTTCGAGGCTCTTAGAGATCTGAACATGCGGGACGTCGACGTCGTGACGCCGGTCGCCAAGGCCCGCGGCGCCCTGGTGAACGAGCATGTCGTGCTGGTGCCGATACTCAGGGCCGGCATGGGAATGATGAACGCGATGCTGCATGTGCTGCCGTATGCAAAGGTAGGCGTTCTCGGCATGCAGCGCAACGAGGCAACGGCCGAGCCAATGGCGTACTACGCAAAGGTCCCGCCGGCAAAGGGCGGCGAACTCGCCATTGTCGTCGACCCGATGCTCGCCACTGGAGGCAGCGCATGCGACGCCGTCGCCCAGCTGAAGTCCCTTGGGTACAAGCGAATCAAGTTCCTCAATCTGATCTCCGCGCCCGAGGGAATTGCCAAGTTCGAAAGGGAGCATCCCGAGGTGCCCGTATTCACCGCCGTAAAGGACGAGCGCCTCAACAGCCACTTCTACATTGTCCCGGGTCTCGGGGACGCCGGTGACAGAATCTTCGGTACGCTCTAGAAGGGCGCGGAGACCAGTGCAAGTGACTGCCGTCCGCAGTATTTTCGGGAAAACACAGCAACAAAGCAGAGAGAGAAAATGACAAAGAAAACGCACAGCCACGTGTTCACATCAGAGTCAGTGTCAGAGGGGCATCCTGACAAGGTCGCAGACCAGATATCGGATGCGATACTCGACGCCTGCCTGAAGTCCGACCCAAGGGCCCGCGTTGCGTGCGAGACAGCCGTTGGCCCCAACGCCGTCATAAATCTTGGCGAGGTCACATGCCGCGGCCTCAACAAGATAGACACCGAATTAATAGCGCGCCGCGTCGTCAGGAAGATCGGCTACGACAGGCCCGACGAGAACTTCTGCTGGAACACGTTTTCCTACGTCTCCCACCTGCACAGGCAGTCGCCTGACATCGCCCAGGGCGTCAACCGCAAGTCGCGCAAGTCGCAGGGCGCCGGCGACCAGGGGATGATGTTCGGCTACGCGACAAACGAGGCGAAGAACTACATGCCCGCCGCGCTTGTCTACTCCCACGAACTTCTCAAGATGTTCTCCAGGCTCCGCAAACGCGGCGGAAAGTATTCCTGGCTCAGGCCTGATGCCAAAAGTCAGCTGTCCGTCTCGTATGAGGAAGGGCGTCCCGTCGCCATCGAGACTGTCGTAATATCGCATCAGACAACCGAAGAGGGCGCGACCGCAGACTCCTATGCGGAGATCGAACGGCTCGCGAGGGACTACCTCTCCAAGACCGGCCTGCTAACCGACAGCACAAGGTTCTTCGTGAATCCGACGGGAAAGTTCGTCATCGGCGGCCCATGCGGAGACTCTGGCCTTACCGGACGCAAGATCATTGTCGATACATACGGCGGCATGGCCTCGCACGGCGGCGGCGCGTTCTCGGGAAAAGATCCGTCAAAGGTGGACAGGTCCGCCGCCTACTACGCGCGCTACGCGGCGAAGAACATCGTCGCCTCGGGATTGGCGGACAGGTGCCAGATTCAGGTCGCATACGCAATCGGCGTGGACAAGCCCGTCTCGTTCTGCGTCAAGACGTTCAACACCGCGGCGGATGGCGTGACGGATGCGGCCATAGAGAAGGTTCTCGCCTCCGGCAAGGTGTTCGACTTCCGTCCGTATGCGCTTGCCGAGGATCTCGGCCTTCTGAGCCCAAGTGGATGGTGCTACGAGGACACTGCGGCCTATGGCCACTTTGGTCGCGAGGAGTTCCCGTGGGAGCGACTCGACAAGGTCTCTGCCCTGAAGGCGGCATTTGGCGTCTAATCTCTACGTCCACTTCCCGTTCTGCCGCAGAAAGTGCACCTACTGCGCGCTGCATTCCAGGTGCGGCTCTGCGCAGGCGGAGAGGAATGCCTATGTCCGCAGGCTCGCGGCGTCCCTAGCCGACCTTCCCTGCCCGCGTCGGTTCCGCACGGTCTACTTCGGCGGCGGGTCGCCGGCGCTGTGCAGCCTCGGCCCGCTTCTTCGTCTTATTGATGCGGACGAGTTCACTGTTGAGCTTCATCCTCTGGATGTCTGCGACCGACTTCTCAAGGAACTTCGGGACGGCGGAGTCAATCGGATATCCATGGGCGTGCAGTCGTTGGACGACGCGACGCTTGCCTCGATGGGGCGTGCCTATACTGCGGACCAAGCCGAACGCGCCTTCGCCGCCATAAAAGAGGTCTTTGACAACGCAGGAATCGATCTGATCGCGGGATATCCAGTAGAAAGCGCTTCTCCTGCCGCAGTTGCGCAGAGACTCGCCCGATTGCGAGGCTGGGGCCTCGCCCACTGCTCAGTGTATGCGCTCCAGCAGGAGCCGGACTCCATTCTCGGCAGACAGATCTCGCGCGCCAGAAAAGAGGGGAACGACTCGTTTCTGGCGCTTCTGAAAACGGACGATCAGGTTCTTGACGAAATCCGCGAGACGGCCGCATTTCTGGAGTCCATCGGCCTCATGCGCTACGAGATATCCAACTACGCGGTCCCAGGTCGCGAGTGCCTCCACAACCTTGCGGTATGGCGCGGCGAGGACTATCTTGGACTTGGCGAGGGGGCGAGCGGACGCATAGGGCTCCTTAGGACGCAGGGGATGATTTCGCTGTCGGAGCTTCGTCGGCCTGATTCCCCCTGCGTGGAGAAGGTCGATCCCGAGTACGATTCCGTCGAGAGGGCCATCTTCCGCCTTCGCACGCGTGAAGGCGTCGATGTCTCAGACAGACCTCAATGGCGGGCCGCACTTGAGCGTTTTGCGGCAGAGGGTCTCGTCGTGCGCTCGGGTGATTCGTCCTATCGACTTAGCGCCAGAGGAACCGAGGTCTGCGATTCGATTCTGGCGGAACTGGTGTGAGCCGTTTATGTGCGGGAATACAGGAGGTGCAAGGTGCTGAAGCCGTGGTTGCGTTTCTTTCGCGTTGTCAATCTGCCGACCGTTCCAGGAGATGTGCTTGTGGGCGCGGCCGCGGTCGCCGCTGGCGCGTCGACTTGCGGAGCGGCTTTCAGCCTGCCCGGCGCCGCAGTGTCGGCGGCTGCGCTCTCGTCCGTGTTTTTGTACATGTTTGGCCTGGCCGACAATGACATTGTCGGCGCCAAGACGGATGTGAATCGTCCGATACCGTCGGGCGAGATTTCGCTTGCCGCGGCTCGTCTTGCGAGGGCCCTTTGCCTGGTGCTCGCATTTGCGCCGCTGGCAACGGGCGCGGCGTCTTGGCCGACCTTAGCCGCGGCCGCCACTGTCGCCGGAGCGTCGATCGCCTACAACCGCACGAAGAGCTGCTTTCTCATGGGGCTCTGCCGCGGCATGAACGTGCTGCTCGGCGCAGTGGCGTCTTGCGCGGGCGTAGGTGATGGCGCTGTCGCATCCGCGCCGTTCCAGGTCTGGTTCGTTGCCGTCGCCGCGGCCGCAGTATGGACAGCCTACATCGCCGCGGTTACACGCTACTCCGAGGGAGAGGAGCGCGACGAGTCCCTGAAGTTTCGTGTCGGCATCCTCATAGGCGCCATTGTCTATCTGCAGCTTCTGGCGCTTGTCGTGTTTGCGCTTTTCTGCCCTGCCGTGAAGCCTCTTCTCGTGGCTGGCGCGGTGCTGCTTCTCGCCCTTAGGCTGGCCAAGACCGCGTTCCCTTCCGTGGGTGCGTCGTGAACCGCCTCGCGCCGTCAGCGAGGATTCCCGGAATATGGTATAATCTTTGCGAAGTGCGCTGGTCTAGGGGATCAAAATGAAGCAGGCGGTGTTCAGTGAAAATAGTATTCGCAATTGATTCGTTCAAGGGCAGCCTTTGCTCGCTTGACGCTGGTCGTGCAGCTGCCGAGGGCGCCAAACGGGCGATTCCTGACGCGGAATGCGTGGTGCGCCCTCTCGCAGACGGAGGCGAGGGCACGGTCCAGGCGCTCGCGGGCGGAATGGGCGGCGAGCTTCGCCGTGTCGAAGTCGTCGGTCCTGCGGGAAAGCCAGCTCTCGCGACTTATGGCGTTGCAGGCGAGACGGCTGTCATGGAAATGGCCCAGGCCTCGGGCATTACCCTTGTTTCCGGTGCCGAGCGGAACCCTCTCTACACCACGACGCGCGGAGTCGGCGAGATGATAGCGGACGCCATGGCGCATGGCTGCCGCCGTTTCGTCGTCGGCATCGGCGGCAGCGCGACGAATGACGGAGGCGCCGGCATGCTGCAGGCTCTCGGCTTCAGGCTGCTGGACGCATCTGGCTCCGAATTGCCGTGCGGCGGCGCGGCGCTTGCGCGGCTTGCCAGAATCGAGCGCGGTCCAGACGCGGAGAAACTGGCAGGCTGCGAGTTCCGCATCGCCTGCGATGTGACCAATCCGCTCTGCGGACCCAACGGCGCCAGCGCAGTGTTTGGTCCGCAGAAGGGCGCCACCCCAGAAATGGTCTCTGCGCTGGATGCCGCGCTCGCCCGTTTCGCCCAGGTCTCGGGCGGCGATGCGGCGTTTCCCGGCTCCGGCGCGGCCGGCGGACTAGGTTTCGCCTTCAGGACATTCCTCGGCGCGGAGCTGAAGAGCGGCGTTGACATAGTGCTGGAAGAGACCCGGCTTGAGGATTATGTTAAGAGCGCGGATGTCGTCGTCACTGGTGAAGGACGCCTAGATGCCCAGACAGCCATGGGCAAGGCTCCGTGCGGTGTCGCAAGGCTCGCGAAACGCCACGGCAAGAAGGTGCTCGCCTTCTCCGGATGCGTCACCGACGACGCCGCGGCACTGAACCAGTGCGGAATCGACGCGTTCTTCCCGATTCTGCGCGAAGTCACAACGCTCGAAAGGGCACTTGACGGAAAATACGCGGCGGCCAACCTCGCCGCAACAGCGGAGCAGGCATTCAGATGTTTTCGACTTGGGGCGCACTGACCGGACTCGCCGTAGCCATCTTCCTTATCATTCGCAGGGCCACTCCGCCCTACGCGCTTGTCGCCGGCGCGCTGGTCGGCGGGCTCCTTGGCGGCGGCGGTCTTCAGGAGACCGTTGGCGCGATGATCTCGGGCGCGCAGTCGATGATGCCGAGCGTTCTCCGCATTCTTACTTCCGGCATACTTGCCGGCGCCCTCGTGAAGACGGGAAGCGCCGAGAAGCTCGCCGACGCGATAATCAGGGCGATAGGTTCACGCTTCGCCCTTGCGGCGATTGCCATCGCCACGATGATAGTGACTGCTGTCGGCGTGTTCGTCGACATCGCGGTGATAACCGTCGCACCCGTCGCCCTCGCCGTCGGACGAAGGGCGTCTCTTCCAGTCTCCGCTCTTCTCGTCGCCATGGTAGGCGGCGGCAAGGCCGGCAACGTGGTTTCGCCCAATCCCAATACGATAGCCGTTGCGGACGCTTTCAAGGTCGAGCTTACGGACCTTATGGCGAAGAACATCGTGCCGGCTCTGTGTGCGCTTGTCGTGGCGTCGCTTCTTTCCGCGTGGCTCGCACGTCGTGAGCGCGGCGCGGCAGCCTCCTCCGCCTCGCCGGCTGAAGAAGGAACCGCTGCCTCCGGCGTTTCCGGCCCAGGCCTGATTGCCGCCGCCGCAGGCCCTGTCGTCGTCGTCTCGCTGCTTGCGCTCAGGCCGATCTGCGGCATCACGGTCGACCCGCTGATCGCACTCCCTGCAGGAGGCCTGGTCTCCATAGTCGCGTGCGGTTCGTGGCGCAGCACCGCCGCCTACTGCGAATACGGCCTTTCCAAGGTCGCCGGCGTTTCCATCCTCCTTGTCGGCACAGGCGCAGTTGCGGGCATCATCAAGAATTCGGGGCTCAACACCGACATGATCTCGCTTCTCAACGCATGCAAGCTGCCGGCGTTCGCCCTCGCGCCGCTCTCGGGCATACTGCTTTCCGGCGCGACGGCTTCGACTACCGCAGGCGTCACGATCGCCGCGCAGACGTTCTCCGGCGCTCTCGCCGAGGCTGGCGTCCCCGCGCTCTCAGCCGCTGCCATGCTCCATGCAGGCGGCACGATCTTCGACGCGCTCCCGCACGGAAGCTTCTTCCATGCCACCGCCGGCGCGGTCGGCATTGGCGTAAAGGAGAGGCTGAGGCTGTTCCCCTACGGAACCCTTGTAGGTCTGACGACAACGCTCACTTCCGTCGCGATGCATATGCTGACGCGCTGACCCCCGACTTCTTAAGACTTTCCCGTTCACTCTTCACCCTATCGCACTAAGGAGATTTGCATGAGAGTAAATGATATGCGTGTTGTTGCGGTTCTTGCCGCCGTGGCTTTGGCTTTCGGAGCCGGGAGTCTCGCGGCGCAGGACCTGTCGCCTGCGACGCCTGAGTCGCAGGGCGTCTCTTCGAAGGCCATCCTTCGCTGGATAGAGGCGTGCGAGAGCGATTCCGCGGCAAAAAGGCTGAAGGGCCATCTTCACGGTTTTGTGATATTGCGCCACGGCCGCACGATCGCCGAGGGCACCTGGGCGCCGCAGAACACGCTTGAGAAGCCGCACATGCTCTATTCGCATTCCAAGAGCTTCACCTCGACTGCGATAGGCTTTCTCGTGGACGACGGCAAGCTCGACCTGGACCGCCGCGTGATATCGTTTTTCCCCGACAAGGCGCCGGCGAATCCGTCCGAGAACCTTCGCCAGGTTCGGGTGCGCGACCTCCTGACCATGAACCTCGGCGCGGACCACACCGACGCCGAGCGCGATGACATCAAGGGCGACTGGGTGAAGGCCATGCTTCACAACAAGATCGACCGAGAGCCGGGAACGGGCTTCAAATACGACTCCGGCGCTACGCATCTTCTCGCGGCGATTGTCGAGAAGGTCAGCGGAAAGCCTCTCATGGACTTCCTGAAGGAACGGCTGTTCGATCCGCTCGAAATGACCAGCCCGTGGTCCACGGTGTCCCCGACCGGCATCGCATGCGGCGGATGGGGCATGAACATGACGACGCGTGACATCGCGAAGTTCGGTCAGTTCCTTCTCCAGGAAGGGCGCTGGGACGGCAGGCAGCTTCTCTCGCGCGAATGGGTGCGCCTTGCGACTGCGCGGCACACATGGTCGGGCGGCATAGTCGTCCAGTCGCAGACCATCGGCTCAGGAAACGACTGGATGCAGGGCTATGGCTTCCAGTTCTGGCGCTGCCGTCACGGCGCATACCGGGCGGACGGCGCGGCTGGCCAGCTGACAGTCGTGTTTCCCGAGCTGGACGCCGTTGTGTCGGTGAATGCAGGGGTTGGCGACGTGCAGGTGGTGCTGAACCTTGTCTGGGATCATCTTCTGCCGGCGTTCGGCTCTGGCGCTCTGGCGGAGGACGAGTCCGCCCTTGCCGAGCTGCGCACGAAATGCGCGTCGCTTGCCTTGCCGCTTGAGGACGTTCTCGTTCAGGACTTCGAGGGCTTCGACAAGGCGAGCTTCAGGTCCGCACCAGGCGGCTGGGTTCTTTCGCTGAACGGACGCGAACTCAATGTCGGCGACCGCAAGTGGTCCGTGACTTCGTGGAAGTTCGACGACACGAACGTGGAGATGCTCTTCGTCAATTGCGGGACGCATGACATTGCGGCCACCGGCAGGCTTTTGCCGGACGGCTCGCTTTCGGTGTCGTGGCAGTTCCTTGGAGGCATCCGCCACGGACGCTTCACCGTAGCCGCGCCCGCCTGCTCCCGTGGCTCTAAATAACCCCCGATTTCTCGAGTAGAAGAGCCGCTCCAGAACCGACGATGCGCCGCGCTACCGTTCACTTGTTGGCAACGAGGCCTTCGTCCGTTCTGTCCGCAGCGGTTTCGGGGTGAGTGAACGGACCTTGCTCTGCCTGTGTACGAGGCGTTTCCTTACGGTGTACGCGGCATTCCCTAACGGTGTACGCGGCATCCCCTGCCTGTGTACGGAGGAGTTTTGACGTCACTTCAGTGGTGAAGTGACGTCAATATACCATTGAAGTGACGTCACTTCTATGGTGTAATGACGTCAAAACTCCCCCGTACACGCCTAGCAA
>JAEEZC010000014.1 GCA_016288465.1 Verrucomicrobiota bacterium
CGCGCGTAAGCGCTAGTAATGGGGAACGGGGAATGGGGAACGGGGAACGGCAGTGCTGCCATTTGCCTTCTCCAAACCCTACCTAGGAAAAAGGAATTTCCAGCGAAATTTCGATTTCCAACGTAGGAAATTTCCGTTTCCAACGTAGGAAATTTTGAATGCTAGCGCAGCAAGTTTTGAATACAGACAAAAAGAGTTTTGTCCATAAACAAAAGATCGTGCGTCAACAGTCAAAAATCCGGACAATAACAGGCATTTCGCTGAGCTTTCGCAGGTTTTCCACGAAGATACCGCAAATGACGCGGGCGGCGGCGGGAGCGGCTACTTGATTTTCCAGGAAGGCAGGAGGTCTGACGCGACAGAGACGCCTGTCGGCCAGGAATTGTCCTTGTTGAGAATGGTAAGCTTCTTTGAAGAGGGATTTCGATCCTTGCCGCGGGTAACCACGGTCTTCGCCGCGCCAGACCACTTCATCCTGCGCAGCGCAATGGTGCCAGGGCTGTCATCCGGATTTGCTGCGGTTCCATTGCCGGACGGAATCCGTATCGGACGGACATCGAAGACGTCCACAAGGCTCTTTACTCCTGAAACCGCGCATTCGTCGAAGCCGAGCCTGCCGATCGTGTAGACGCCAAGCCGCAGAAAAGGCGCATCGGCGTGCATGTCTATCGTGCACCCCTTGAATACAAGGTCGGCTGGCTTGTCCCAGTAGTTGCCGGCGACAGTCGTGTCGTCAAGCCTGCAGTTGAGCATCTTGACGGTCGCTGCGTCGAGCCCGAAGAGCGTGCACTTCGCGAAGTCGCAGTTCTTCGCCAGCAGGGAGCCGCCGACGAGCTTGTCGAACTTCACGTTGGAGAAATGGCAGCGTTCCCAGACGTTCGACATGTAGAGGCGGCTGAAGGAGGAGTCCTTCACGGTGACTTCAAACCAGCGTCCGCCGGGAAAAGGCTTGTAGGTGCTGCCGTCCGAGCAGTTCTCGAAGGTGCAGGCGTAGGCGTTTGCAATCCTTGCGGACATGTTGCGGAACGTGCAGTTCACGACGCGGCCGGCATCGCCGACGTCGATATTGAACGAGCCCTTGCCGCCTTCGAACAGGCGGCCGGAGAGAACGTAGTCCCAGTTGTCGGGCCGCGTCTTCGATTCGTTGAGGCCGAGGCTGACGCCCTTCGCGTACGAATTGCCCTCGAAGCGTCCGTATCCGGAGCGGAGCCTGCTGTCGCAGCGGTACGTGCCATATCCGACGCTGTTGTTCCTCACGCACGGCGAATGAGTGCGCCCCCAGAAGTAGATGTCGCAGTCGTTTTCCTCGAGGATGAAGTTGTGCCCTGCGCAGGTGAGAATCGAGTTGTTGACGGGATTGCCGCTGAAGACGTTACGGTAGAAGTAGACGTCCTGCATCTGGTCCCACCCGTCCTCCGCGTCAAAGGCGCAGCGCGCCGCGCATTCGCCGGACCGAGTGAAGAAGTTGCCCTCGAAAAGCATGTTCTTCATCGCGGACGCCGCGTAGCCGACGCAGCGGCAGTGCTCGAAACGGCAGTTTCTGACAGCGCAGTTGACGGGAATGCGGAATGCCGTGAGCCTGAGGCCGGCCTTGTCCGCGGCGTCGGCGCTTTCGTCCTCGACGGAGACGCGGATGAACGCCGCGTCCGCGGGAATCCACATTTCGCGGTATTGCCACGAGGTCTCGGACGAGATGAACCTGCGCCTCTGGTCGTACCACGCGACCGTCATCTGCCAGGAGCGCGTAGCGCGGCCCTGGTAGCCTAGGTACTTCGAGACCTGAAGACGGCGGACGCCCTTGCCGACGACGCTACGGATGTCCTTGAAGTCCGTGGTGAAGCGAAACGCGTCCGCAGCATCCACCTCGCCCGTTTTCGCGTCGAGGCCGCCTGGAACGAACTTTGGCAGAGTCTCGTAGAAGAACGAGAGGCCGCCTGCGGAATCGCTGCGGATGCCGTTCTGGCCGCCGTAGCCTGTGATGTCGGCCACCTTGACGCGCTCGACGGTGCAGTAGCGCGAGTCGCCGCCGATCTCGAAGCCGGCGGGCCACTCCGAGTTGTTCGGCGAATGCTCGTAGTCGTGCGACCAGTAGTCCCCTTCCAGCGTGCCGCCGACGAGATGGGCGTCCGTAACGCTCGACATGCGGACCATCACGGAGCTTGGTCCGGCGAAGCCGTTCTGCTTGAGGACGGCCTTGCCGAGATAAAGCGTCATGTTGCTCGGGACGAACAGGGAGTTAGTCCAGGAGATGCGGTAGGTGCCGGGCAGCATCACGAACATGCGGAAGCCTGCCGCGGCCTTGTCGTTTATGAGCTTCTGGAGTCCTGCAGTCGTCGCCGCGGCGGCCGCCTCGACTGCGGCCTTGTCGTAGCCCTCGTCATAGGCGATCTTCGCCTGCTTGAACGCCTTTACGGGCACGTCGCCGGTCTTGGGATCAAGCGGGACGGTCACTGTGTAGCCCGGCACCCCGGAGCGCTTCTCCCTGACGATGCGCTGCTTGCCGTCAGCGCCGACATGCACGACTCGCTCGATGTCGCCGTCGTTGCGTATTCCATATGCCTTAAGGTCGGCCTCGGACATGGTATAGACCTTGTCGGAGGACACCTTTAGATCGGCGGCGTCCAGCACGCGGAAGTCGTGGATCACGCGGTGCGACTCGCGGCCTTTTGCGTCCACTGCCCACACGCGCATTTCGTACGAGCCGACTGGAAGGCGCCCCAGGTCGAACTCGGCGTCGCCGCTCCTAAGGCCGCCGAGAGTCAGGACGGTCGGCCTGCCTCCTCCGGCGAGACGGTACTCGAGGTATGCGGTAAAGGAATGCGAATCGTCGAGAAAGCGCAGCTTGGACGAGTCGAAGTCCGTGACGAAGAAGCCGACCTTAACCGCTTCGCCAGCCTTCACCGTGGGCTTTACGTAGTATGTCGAGATGTACGGATACCTGAACCTGTCGGGCGGCTGGTAGCCGTCGTCCTTGGCAAGGGCGCTCTTCATGACCGACGGGTCGGTGAGATAGCCGGGGAGGACCGCCTGGGCGAAAGCCAGGCGGGATGCCGCGGCGACGGCAAACAGCGTAAGTATTCTCTTCAGCATTCCTCGTTCTGATTAGGTTTTCCTCAAACAGCGATTCCTTCACAACGCGCACGGGAAATTGTAGCATATAAGCGCCGTCGCCGCCAGTATACTTTCGTACCATTGCAAGGGAATCGCCGAACCGAACGAGGGAGTCGCCGCCGTCAGCGGACGAACACGCACATTCCAGGGGCCTGGACGCCGGCAAAGGGGTTCGGAAACCAGGAGACCGGCGACATACTCGGCATCAACGGAGCCAAAGCCCACCTCATCGCCCGCAGCCGAAGCAAAACAAGCGTCCGAGCACAAGCCCGGACGCTCCAGTCTGACTTTCGATCTAAATGGCTTAAGCCTCGGGCTTCGTCTTCTTGAGACCGAGGCCCCGGCTGCCTTCCTTCCACTCGCCGCGCTTCTGGAGCAAATTGACTCGCTCGAAACGCTTCAAGACGTTGCGCTTGGAAGTAATCTTACCCGACCCTTTAAGAGATGCATGCTGGCTCATTTTTCTTCTGTCCTTTCGATGGGCGCGTATTATATCATTTTGCGTCGGACTTTTCAATGGACCCCTTCGCATCGGAGGCCGCGTCTGCACCCTCCTTGGCGGGGACGAACTGCTTGAAATCGTCCGCATGGGCGACGATCGTGGCCTTCTTCATCTCCTCCTCGACGAAACCGGAGACGAACTTGCGGGAATCTTCCTCCTGAAGGCGCTTGATGACGGCGGCCTTCTCGGGCACCGGCCTCGCGCCGACGGACTTGACGAGGATGTGGCTGGCCCTGACGCGCTCGTTCTCGGCGGGCTTGTCGCCGGAGGCCTCGACCGCGGGAATCTTCTTGGTCACGAGGATGAGGTGGTAGCCGAACTGCGTCTTGATCGGGTCGGAAACCTTGTTCACGGGCAGCTTGAAGGCGGCCTCGTCGAACTCGGGAACCATCTGGCCGTGCGTGAACTCGCCGAGGTCGCCGCCCTTCGCCGAGGACGGGCAGGCGGAATTCGCCTTCGCGAGCTCTGCGAACTTCGCGGCGACTTCAGCCTCGGGAACCTTGTCGAGCTGGGCCTTGAGGTCCTTGATCTTCGCGACTGCCGCGGCTTCTGCAGAGGCGACGGCTGCGTTGTTCGACACGATGGTGGCGATTTCGGCCTCGGCCTTCGCTTCGAAGTCGTTGTTGGGCAGCTTGGACTTGATCAGCTTGTCGATGAGGATGCCGTTGTCGAGCTCTCTGCGGGCGCGCTCCTCGCCGAGCGGGTACTTCTTGAAATGCTCCTCGAGCGTCTTGGGAGCGTCAGGCGCACCGGCAAAGGCCTTGAGCATCTGGTCTTCGCGCTCCTTGCGGTCGGCGTCGGTCACGAGGAAGCCCTCGGCCTTGGCCTTCTTGGCGAGCACGTTCTCGAAGATGAAGTTCTTCGCGATCTGGTTCTGGATCATCTGCTTGTAGAAAGCCTTCTGATCCTCAGGCACGCGGCTGCCCTGCGCGGCGAGAATGGCGTCAACGTCGGCGTTGACGGCCGAACGCGTGAGATTCGCCCCGTTGACCGTGAGCACGATCTCCTCCTGCTTTGTGGCGTCGCCGTCGCAGCCTGCGAACAATGCGCCGACGAGAACCGCCGCGCCGATCTTCTTTATGTTCATCTTGATTACCTTCAGTTTAGGTTTGTAGAAGCTTCATCACGCAGCGGCGCACCTCAGACGCGCACCCGACGTGGAGATTGTAGTATACACCAACTACCCTAAGCGCGTCAAGTGGAACGGGCGGCGGACGACGGGGCGAAGCGTACACGGCGCGGATGAACCGCGCCGCCTCAGGCGACACCGGAAGCCGCCTTTCGCCGCGCACGGCGAACGCGCCGGACTCGGCCTCAACCTCAGGCGCAAGGCCCAGGAGATGCAGGGACTCAAGCTCGAAGGCCATTACCGCCGCGAGCCTGCGGTCCCGCACGGCCGCCGCGACGTCAACGCGGCCTGCCGAGCACTCGCACAGCCTGTCGAGCGCATCGGAGAGGAGCCCGTGCCAGGCGGCGCACTCCGGTCCCTGCGGAGACAGCCGCGACGCCAGCAGACGCAGGTATCCGGCCGCGGCAAGCGAACGGTAGTCGTCGCGAAGCTCGTCGCGCCGCTCCAGCGCGGAGCACTCCCTTAGCGCGTGAAGTTCGCCGCGGGCGCGCGCATAGTAGACGATTTCGCACGTGTAGTTCAGGTCGTACTGGCCCAGAAACGCGCTCTTCGGCCGCGCCGCGCCCTTGACCACGGTCGGCACGATCCCTGCGGGCGTGAGCCAGTTCACGACATGGCTCGTCATAGACCAGGGAGAAATCGAAAGGCAGATCGCCTCGGACTTCACGGTCTCGCCAGCCATAGCGCGCCGTCCGGAGTCAGTGCTCCCTTATAGTGCCCTTCAGGACGGCGATGAAGGCGGACTGCGGCACGTTGACGTGGCCGAACTCCTTCATCCTCGCCTTGCCGCGCTTCTGCTTCTCCAGCACCTTCATCTTGCGGGTGACGTCGCCGCCGTAGAGCTTGGCCAGGACGTCCTTGCGGAACGGTCGGATGTCCTCGCGCGCGATGATCTCGCGGCCGATGGCCGCCTGCACTGGAATCTTGAACTGGTGGGGCGGGATCGTCTCGGCCAGAGCCTTGCACATCTGGACGCCGCGCGCGCGGGCCTTGTCGCGGTGGACCATCGTCGCGAACGCGTCCACGGTCTCGCCGTTGAGAAGGATGTCCATCTTCACGATGTCCGACGTCTGGTAGCCGGCGGGCTCGTAGTCCATCGAGGCGTAGCCGTGCGAAACGCTCTTGAGCGTGTCGTGGAAGTCGATGAGTATCTCGTTGAGAGGCAGCATGCAGTGGAGCATCACGCGCCGTGCGTCCATCGTCTCGGTGCCCTCGACGAGCCCTCGCCGGTCCATGACGATGCGCATGACGTCTCCGATGGACTCGGAAGGCGTGATGATCCTGGCCTTAAGCACCGGCTCCGATATCGACTCCAGAGCCGAAGGGTCGGGCATCTGGAGGGGGTTGTCCAGATCGCGCTCCTCGCCGTCCTTCAGCTTGAGCTTGTAGACGACGCCCGGAGAAGTCGAGATTATGTCCAGCCCGAATTCGCGGCGCAGGCGCTCCTGCACAATCTCCATGTGAAGCAGCCCGAGGAATCCGCAGCGGAAGCCGAACCCGAGCGCCAGCGAGCTTTCGTGGTGGAACGTGAACGCCGAGTCGTTCAGGTGCAGCTTCTCCAGACCCGCCTCGACCTTCTGGAACTCGTCGGTGGACATCGGGTAGATGCCGCAGAAGACCGTAGGTCGTATGTCCTGGAAGCCCTCGAGCGCATCTGTCGCGCCGAGCCTGGTCGTGGTCACCGTGTCGCCGATCTTGATCTCGCTGGGATCCTTCACCGTGCCGACTATGTACCCGACCTCGCCGGCCGAAAGGCTGTCGACCGGCTTCTTTGTCGGCGAGAAGATGCCGACCTCGTGCACGGTAGTGGAGACGCCGGAGCCCATGAACGTCACGTTCTGCCCGGCCTTCAGCGAACCGTCCACTATTCTGACGTACGTGATGACGCCCCTGAATTCGTCGAACACCGAGTCGAACACGAGCGCCCTGAGAGGCGAATCGAGTCCGCGCGTTGTGGGCGGCGGTATGCGGTTGACTATCGCCTCCAGAACATCCGGGCACCCCATGCCCGTCTTGGCCGACACAAGCAGCGGGTCGTCCATCGGTATAGCCAGGACGTCCTCTATCTCCCGCGAGACCTCAGCGACGTCCGCGCCGGGCAGATCGACCTTGTTGAGGACGGGCACGATCTCCAGCTTCGCGGACTGCGCGAAGTACGTGTTGGCGACGGTCTGCGCCTCGACTCCCTGCGCCGCGTCCACGACCAGCAGCGCCCCTTCGCACGCGCCCATCGACCTGGAGACCTCGTACGCGAAGTCGACATGGCCGGGCGTGTCGAGCAGGTTGAAGAGGTACGTCTTGCCGTCCTTCGCCGTGTAGTGCATCGAGACCGGGTGCGACTTTATGGTGATGCCGCGCTCGCGCTCGAGGTCCATCGCGTCGAGGGTCTGTTCCTTGAGCTCGCGCTGCGATATCGCGTGCGTGAGCTCGAGGATGCGGTCGCTCAGCGTCGTCTTGCCGTGGTCGACGTGGGCGATGATGCAGAAGTTGCGGATGTTGTCGAGAGTCACTTTATTTTGGCTTCGGTGGCCTTCACCCTGTCCCAGGCCTTGTTGTAGAGCTCCATGACCTCGGGCCTTCCGTCAAAGCCCTTGAGCACCTGGCCGCGGGCCAGCACCTCCGGCTTGAGCACGATAAGGTCGCGGAACTCCGCATCCAGAGCCTCTATGCCCGGCTTGACCGGCATCGGGCCGCAGATGAACTCCATGTTCAGCTTGGCGATGTCGCCTTCGTAGACGTAGTTGATGAAGGAGTGCGCGAGGTCGGGGTTCGGCGCGCCTGCCGCGACGACCATTTCGTCGAACGCGATCGCAAAGCCTTCGCGGGGCAGCGCAAAGCCGATGTCGACGCGAGCGGGGGCACCGGCCTCCTCGTCGCCCACAATGACCTGCATGATGTCGGTCGAATACCCGTGGCCCAGCCACGTCGACCCGGCGGGAACCTCGGTCTTGTAGCTTTCGCCGTCGAACTTGCGCACGTTCTCGCGCCACTTGAGTATCTGCGTCACGGCCGCGTCGATCTCGGCAGGGTCGGTGGAGTTGATGGAATGGCCGAGGTACATGAGCCCGCCGCCGATCACTTCGCGGATGTCGTCCAGCAGCGACACGCGGCCCTTCAGCGCGGGATTGCCGAGTATCGCCCACGTCTCGACGTCGGCGCCCTTCGGCATCTTGTTCTTGTCGTACGCGAAGCCCGTGTACGTCACCGCGTACGGCACGCTGTAGCGGAACTCCTTGTCGAGGATCTGCTTGGAGAAGAGACGGTCGAAGTTCTTGTCGACGTTGGGGCACTTGGAGTGGTCGATCTGGGCGATCATGCCCTCCCGGGCCATCTGCGCAATCTGGTAGGAGCTGGGCATTATGAGATCGTAGCCCGTGCCGCCGGCCTTGAGCTTGGCGTACATTGCCTCGTTCGAGTCGAACGTGTCGATGACGACTCGGCAGTCGTATTTCTGCTCGAACCCCTGTATGACTTCGGGCGCGATATAGTCGCACCACGTGTAGATGTGGAGCTCCGGACGCTGGGAGCAGCCCCCTGCCGCAAGAAGCGCGGCGGCGGCCATACCGACTAGTTTCATCTTGTTCATGGCGCGGATTATACCATATCCTTCCGCCGATTGCCACGGGGTCCCCGCGGTTCGACGTCAAAATTCACGGTCAGCGGGCCGGTGGAGGCGGGGGCAGACGGCCTTCCAGAGCGTCCGCAGCAATCGCCTTCACGTCGGTGTCGAAGTCCCCTTTCAGTATCCACCTCAGGAAATTCGGCTCGTTAAGCATGATCGACTTGAGCGGCTGGCCCTTCTTCTTGCCGAAGTTCACGAACAGCACTCCGTCGCGCCACCTGAACATGCCGTTGCGGTCGGCGTTTAGAGGGTCGTGCGGCACAAGGTATTCGTCGATGGCCGCAATGTCCTTGCCGGCGAGCTCGGCGTAGCGCCCGGCGTCAGCGCACTTCGAACGGGAAATCTGGGCCTTGAGCACGTCAAGAGTCGCCTTCGCGTCCTCGAGTGCGCCGTGCGCGCCTACATGCGCGCGGCCGCAGTAGTACGCAACGGCGGAAGTAAGGTCTCGGGGCTCCATCTTGTGGTATATCCGCTGCACGTCGACACGGTTGACCACGGCCGCTGCGAAGTTGCGCCCGACCCTGAAAAACTCCTCCTCGAGGCAGGGTATGTCGTAGCGGTCCGAGTTGAACCCGGCCACGTCGCACCCGCGGAAGAATTCGTATATCTCGTCGGCCTTGTCGGCGAACGTGGGGCAGTCCGCGACGTCTTCGTCGGAAATGCAGTGGATCGCCGTCGTCTCTGGCGGTATCGGAATCGTCGGGTTGAGAAGCCAGCAGCGCTCGTCCTCCGTGCCGTCGGGATTCGTCTTTACGGCCGCGATCTCGACAATGCGGTCCTTGCGCGGGAAGAGGCCGGTCGTCTCGAGGTCGAACACGACCAGCGGGCGCTTTAGCTCGATTGGGAACTTCATCTTTCACTCCTTAGGGCTGGATCGAAACGGTCGCGGAGATAGTCCGCGAGATGGTTGAAGGCAAGGACAAGCGCGAATATCGCGGCGGTGGTGAAGGCCATCTCCCACCAGACTCCCTGCCAAAGGCGCGTGCGGGCGTTGTTGATCATGACTCCCCAGCTCGGTTCGCCCTGCACGCCTATGCCGAGAAAGGAAATGAACACCTCCGTCGAGACGGCCGACGGAAAGCGCAACGAAAACTGTATGAGCATTATGTGCGAGACGTTCGGCAGTATGTGCCTGAACATTATGCGCGCGTCGGAGTACCCAAGCGTCTTCGCGGCCTGCACGTAGGCGCGGTCGCGGTGCTTCATCGTCTCGGCGCGTATGGTCCGGCATGTGCCGACCCATGTCGTCAGCCCTATGCCCACTATGACGCCAAGAAGGCCCTTGCCCACAACAAGCGATATGGCGAGTATGAAGAGAAGACCCGGCATGGACGCGACCGTCGCGCACAGCCAGACGACCAGCGAGTCGACCCTGCCGCCGAAGTAGCCGCCGAGCAGTCCCAGCAGCACTCCGAGCGGAATCGCTATGAACGACGTCAGAAACCCCACGTAGAACGCGATTCGAGCGCCCTGCACCAGCCTTAGCGCGACGGACCTGCCAAGGTTGTCCGTGCCCAGCAGATACCTGCGCCCCGTGCCAGGCGCCGGCGCAAGCGGCGGCAGATAGCGCGCGCCCGGGTCCACGGCATTGTAGACGGGCGTCTCGTCGCGCATTCTCGCCGCGCGATACTGCGCTTCGCCGTAGAGCGCCGCCGCAAGATAGGCGGCGAGCACGGCCAGGCATAGCCTAACCGAAAGCTTCATGCACCTTGGCAAGCACCGCTTCCACAACCTCGTCGAGGGTCATGTCGGACGAGTCGATCTCGTAGACGCCGTCAGCCTTCCTCAGAGGCGCGTACTTGCGGGTCGAGTCTATGGCGTCGCGGGCGAGCAACGAGGCCTTCACGGCGTCCTCGCTCTGGTCGGCGATGCCCTTCTCGACCTCCTCCTTGCGACGGCGCCGCGCACGCGCCTCGGCGGAGGCGGTGAGATAGAACCTGGCCGGCGAGTCCGGAAAGACCGCCGTCGTTATGTCCCTGCCCTCGACCACGAGGTCGCCGAACCTGACAAGGCCCTGCAGCAGCGACGTTATGCGGTCCCTTACGGCCTTCACGGACGCGACGTGCGAAGCGTGAGCGTTGATCTCCGGCGTGCGGATTCTGTCGCCTGGCAGCTCGCCGCCGACGTAGAACCGGATGGCCCCGGCCTCCGGACGGCACTCGATCTCGACCTGCGGCGCAAATGCCGCGACGGCGTCCGGGCTGTCCGTGTCGACGCCGCGCGCAAGCGCCTGCCAGGTCATTATGCGGTACAGCGCGCCGGAATCGACGTGCAGATACCCGAGCCTTCCGCCGACTATCCTCGAAACGCTTGACTTGCCTGCGCCGCTGGGCCCGTCTATCGCAATTACTTTCGACATTGTTGCTTGCTCCTGATTGGTAAAACCCTACCTCGTCGCCGACATCTCCTGCACCGCCATCAGCGCCGCGTAGCACACGAACGCCGCCAGCCATGCGAGCGCCTTGGCCCTGCCGATCGTGCACGACTCCCGCGGACGACGCCAGTTCGCACCGAACGCCAGCAGCGAAAGCGACATGACCGCGACCAGCGGCAAGTCCCTCGAAAGCACGTACGGCGAGAACGCGCGCCACCCGTTCGACTCGTCCGGCGACAGCGGCGAGATGCACGTCGCGATCCCGACAACCGCCAGCGTGTTGAAAATGTTCGAGCCCACGATGTTTCCGAGCACGAACTCGTGCTCCCCGCGCCGCGCAGACGCGACCGCGCTCGCCAGCTCCGGCAGCGATGTGCCCGCCGCAACCACCGTAAGCCCGATCACGAGGTCGGAGACCCCGACGAACCTCGCGAAGTCCACGGCTCCCCAGACAAGAACGTGCGCCGAGCCCACAAGCACCGAAAGCCCTACGACGAGCCGGACCACCGCAGCCGCCAGACCGCCGCGCCCTCCGCCTTCCGCCCCGTCTTGCGCCGCATCGGCGGCCTCTCCGGACTTCGACTTCTGGTCGATGTAGCAGTAGATCGGCAGCGCGACGGCAAAGGCCGCGATCAACGCCAGCGAGTCGGGCCGAGAGCACTCTCCGTCGGACAGGAGCCACATCGAGCCGAGCGCGATCGCGGCGAGCCCGGGACCGGCGACGAACGCGACGACGGGCCGGCAGGAGATTGGCCTTATCAGCGCCGCAAGCCCGAGAATGACCGCTATGTTGAAGATCGAGCTGCCGTACGCGTTGCCGAGAGAAAGGTTCGCATGGCCGAATGCGCCAGACATGGCGGAGACGCACAGCTCAGGCGCGCTAGTGCCGAAGCCGATGACGACCATGCCTATCACGAACGGCGAAACGCCGATCGCCCGCGCAAGCGCCGCGGCGCCGACGACGAACACGTCGCTGGACCACGCAAGCGCCACCAGCCCCCCAACCATGAACGCAATGGAAAGCCACAATGGTATGTCGGAATACATTGGCCGACAATTATACCATAATTCCGCTAAGCGCGGGGATGTGAAAGCGCGTAAACGTCCTTGAGGCGCTCCACGGATACGTGAGTGTATATCTGCGTGGTCGAGAGCGATGCGTGGCCAAGCATCTCCTGCACGCTCCTCAGATCCGCCCCGGCGTCCAGAAGATGCGTGGCGAAGGAATGGCGGAGCTTGTGCGGGGAAAGGTCGGTCGGCAGGCCCGCTCCCGCGAGATAGCGCTTCATCCGTCTCTCGACGAAGCGCGACGATATGCGCTGCAGCCTGTCGGACAGGAACACGTCCGCACTCGGCGCGACCAGGGACTCGTCAAGCTCGCCCGCATGGTTCCTCAGCCGCATCAGAGCCTCCGCCGCCCGCGAACCCAGTATCACAAGCCGGTCCTTCGACCCCTTGCCCGTGACTATCATGGAGCTGCGCCTGAAGTCCACGTCGCCCCACTTCGCGTTTGTCATCTCGCTGATGCGGCACCCGGTCGAATACAGCGCCTCGAAGATCGCACTGTCCCTCAGATACCCGTATTCGCCGACCAGCCCGTCCTTGAAGTCCTTTTCCGGCTGCGCGAGGAAGCGGTCGATCTGCTCGACCGAAAGCGTCTTGGGCAGTGTCCTCTCGCAGCGCATGCCGCGCAGCATGGAAAACGGATTGTCCCGCACCACTTCGTCCCGCTGCAGATGCCTGAAGAAGGTCCGCGCCGCGGCGAGCTTGCGCCTTATCGTGGTCGCGGCCGCGCCGTCCTCGGCAAGGGTCGCGGCGAACCTGCGCGCGTCGTTCTCGGAATACTCGGTCCACGCATACGGCGGACGGGCCTCGTCTCCCCATTTTATCGTCACCAGCTGCGCCAGGTCGGACGCATAGCCGGTAGTGGTGTACCGCGACGCATTGCGCTCCGCGGCAAGCGACGCCGAGAAGCGCATGAGGCGCGGATCGTCCGCGGCGAACTTATTCGGCCGGGGCGTCATCGGAATTCTTCAGGCCAAGCTCCTTCGCCCGCTCCGCGAAGTCCGGAATCTGCTGGCGATAGAGCGTCACGACCCTCTTGAGCGCGACGAGCTGGCGCGGCGAGAGCGAATGACGCCGTGCATACTGATCCTTGAGGGACTTCACGAACTCCTGGTCGTCGTAGACCCGCTTGCCGCGCTTAGTCGCCGGTCTCCACTCCTTGACCGACTCCATCATCTTCAGCAGCACGGGTATCGAAGGATCGGCCGGAGCCTCCTCGAAGCCGCCCGGCACGAACTCGGAGAGCTTCGCGCGCACCGCCTCGCAGTCGTCCAGCTCGCCCGCGTTCTCGCCTACCGAGCGGGCGAGTATCTGGAACTGCTTCGGCGAAAGGCCCTTGCCCCGGTCGAACTGCTCGCGCAGAGACTTGAGGAACGGGTTCCTGTCCGCGCCGCCGATGCGGTCCAGCTGGTTGAAGCAGTACGAAACGAGCTCCGGATCGGCCCTCTCGACCACGGGCTTGGCGGCTCCAAGCCCGCTGGCCTTGAGCCTCGCCTCGCAGTCGGGAATCTGGTCTGCGTACATCAGCGCCATTCTCACGAGGAACTGCAGCTGCCTCTGCGAAAGCGGCCTCTTGCCCTCAGCGGCCTGGGTCTTCACGCTCTCGACGAACGCCTTGTCGTCGTAGATGCGACGGCCGACCTTCTTGGTGGGCTTCCACTCCTTGACGTCCCCCAGCAGCTCGAACACGGCGTCGAACTTCTCCATGGGCGGGCTCTCCTCCTCGACGATCGCCGCGATGTCCCGCAGGAACTTCGCGTAGAAGCCGGAAAGCATACTGTCCATAGACACCTTGTTCTCTTCGACGCCGTCGAGCTCCGCCTCCATCTTCGCGGTGTACCCGACCGAGAAGAGCGCGTCCATCTTCTTGACGAGCCAGTCGCACACCAGTATGCCGCGCTCCAGCGGCACCAGCTTGCGCTTGTCGTTCTTCGCGTACTCGCGCGTCTTCAGCGTCTCGATCGTCGCCGCGTAGGTGGACGGACGGCCCACGCCGTTCTCCTCCAGCGCCTTGATGAGGGACGCTTCGGAGTAGTGGGACGGGCCCTTCGTCTGCTTCTCGTCCGAAATCCACCTCAGCGCCTTGAGCTGGTCGCCCTTCGCCAGCTCCGGCAGGTACGCCACCTCGTCGGTGTCATCGTCGTCCTCGCCTTCCTTCGTCTTCGCCTTCAGCGAGAGCTTCATCACCTTGAGGAACCCTTCGAAGTCGATGCGCGTCGCCGAAGCGGTAAAGACGTACTTGTGGGCGATGGCCGGCTTTCTGGCGCCGATGGAGACCGTCGTGACGGTCGTCTTCGCGTCCGCCATCTGGCTCGCGACGAAACGCCTCCAGACGAGGTCGTAGAGCTTGAGCTCCTGAGAGTCCATGCCGGACTCGCTCGCTCTCTTGGGCGTCAGCTCGACGTCCGTCGGGCGAATCGCCTCGTGCGCCTCCTGCGCGGCGACGCCGCCCTTGGCCTTCGTGGAGAACACGTTGGGCTTCGCGGGATAGAACTCGGGCCCGCACACGCGCTCCACGAACTCGCGCGCGGCGTCGCGGGCCTGGTCGGAGACGTGCACGGAGTCAGATCTCATGTACGTTATGCGCCCCGCTTCGTAGAGGGACTGCGCGAGCTTCATGGTCTTGCCGGGAGACATGCCGAGCACGCTTGACGCCGCCTGCTGCAGCGTAGACGTCGTGAACGGCGGCAGCGCGTGCCTCGCCTTGCCCTGCTCCTTGACGCCCTCCACGACAAGCGCCGAGTCCGAGAGGTCGAGGATCATCGTGTTCGCGTCTTCCTTCGACCTGACGTCGGGCTTGCCGCCGTCGATCTTCGCGAGACGGGCGACGAACGACTTCGAGTCGCCGTCCTTCTTCGCCTCAACGCCCATAAGGTAGTAGGTCTCAGGCGTGAACGCGTCTATCTCGCGCTGGCGCTCCACAAGAAGGCGAAGCGCGACGGACTGGACTCGGCCGGCGCTGAGCGTCCTGTTGTTGACGCAGTTGATGTTCTTCCAGAGAAGCGGCGAAACCCGGTAGCCGACGAGCCGGTCGAGTATTCTGCGCGCCTGCTGGGCGTCTACGAGAGGCATGTCTATGTCGCGCGGCTCCGACACCGCCTTCAGCACGGCCGCCTTCGTTATCTCGTTGTACGTAACGCGCTTGAACGGCTTCTTGCCGGCCACCGGCCCGAGAACCTCCTTCAGATGCCAGGCAATCGCCTCCCCTTCGCGGTCAGGATCGCTCGCAAGGTATATCTCGTCTGCCGCGCGCGTCGCGGCCCTCAGCTCCGACACCACCTTCTCCTTGCCGTCGGAAATCTCGTAAGTCGGAGTGAACACCCACGAATCAGGCCCCTTCTCCGCAATCTTTATCGCCCCGCTCTCACGCGGCAGATCGCGTATGTGCCCAACGGAACTCTTGACGGAGAACTCGCCGCCCAGATACTTGCCAATCGTCTTCGCCTTCGCGGGAGACTCCACAATCAGTAGCTTCTTGCTCATACGACGCGAAATAATACACTCTCACAATGCACATGTCAAGTACCCCCCGCAAAAGTTGCCGAAAATTGCAGCCGGGATTGCACGTTCCTGCGGTCACCTCAGGATGACCTTGATGCCGTGCTGAGTGCGGCGAATCTGCCGCGCCGAGAACGCGCCAAACTGTCCCTCGCCCGAGAAAATCAGCGAAACCGGGTCCGCAACGCGCCCAATCTGCAACTTAACGGCGCCTTCGTGCGCAAGCGGCTCGCCGTTGACCGTGTACGTGACCGTCCAGATGCACGTATCCGCGTCGCGCACAAGGTCGATTCCAAGCGTGAACTCCTCAAGGTCTCGCGGTACGCGCCCCTCAAGACGCAGCCATTCGCCGTCGGCAAAGCCGTACGGCACCAGCTCGCCGCCCTCTCCCTGGAGAAACGCAAAGCCAGCCGGATCCCCAGCAGCCGTCTCAGGCAGGGCCGCCGCCCAGCCGGCGCGCATCTGTATCTCAATCGAGACGTCGCACCCGCGAGCGCGCGCCTCGTCGATGGAGAACGCGCCTTCGCCTCCCGGCACGCCGCTCCACTCGCCGCCGCTCCCTGCGTTCGGACCGGAAAAGTACGCAAACCACCACGGATTCGTCATGCGAAGCTGCGCATTGACGTTGTCCGCGACCGTCACGCCGCCTTCAAGCGCGACCCCTCCGCCGATTTCGTAGGCCACCGATTTCGAGGGGTAACTGTTCGAAATGCAGAGAGAGCCGCGTCCGGCGATAGGAATTTCGGCCAGGCGAACGGTGATGTCCTTGCCGTCCTGCTGATCGCTCCAGCCCGTCATGCGAACACGCGTCATCGAAAGCGTCGCGCCCTCGGCCACATCGACCTCTCTCGCCCCGAGAAACGGAACCTGGGCGCGGCCGTTGCCGTACCACTCCTCGTACCAGACGTTCCATGTCGCATTGCCCTCGACGAAAATCACGGCCTTGCCCTGGCCCTGCGAGCGAAACAGCGTCACCGTCGCGCCGTTGCGCAGCACGAGCGACTTCGCGCCCTCCACCTCCGTGTCGAGGCATAGCCCGCTGCCGGACCAGTTGCCGTTTATCGGATTGAGCAGCGTTCCTCCGTCCAGCACGATCGACGCAAGGTCGACAACAACTATCTTCGCCTTGCCGGACTGCGTACTCGACTTGAGATTGCCGAACACACCGCCCGAATGGACGACGACCTTCGCATCGCCTGAAAGAGTCAGATCGGCACGCACGTCCAGCGTTCCGTACACGTCAATCGTTCCGGACACGTATTCCGTCGGTACGGCGACTCTATGCGTCGTCGACGCCGGCACCATCTGGCTCCACTCGCCCTCCAGCCTGACATACTCCGGCACCGAGCCGAGAACGACGCTTGCGGCCGCGCTCCCACGGTTCAGCAACACGACCCTGGACTTGTGCGGAGTTATGGACGAGAAGTCAATGTCTCCCGCCTGCGCCGTGAGAACCAGCGTCCCAGAAGCCACGTCTATCGCGGACGGCATCGACCCGCCCAGCACGACCGTGCCGCCGCCAGACACCGTCAGCGCCGCGCCGGAAGAGAACACGACCGACGAAAGGTCGTTCGTGCTGCCAGCCGGCACAACGACCGTTCCTCCGCCAGAATAGTCCGCCGCGCCGCTCTGCCCGTCCGAGGAGCCGTCGATGTTCACCTTGCAGATGTAGTTCGCCTTGGTGGTCGCGTTGTAGCAGCCGTCATTGGCGAAGGCTATGGCCCGACGCGGCAGTCCCGCGCCGCTTTCGTCCGCAAGCGGTGCGCGGACGCGAAGGCTGACGGAATATTCGCCGAGCGGCATCGACGATGGCAGCTCGAACGCAACCTCGGCAAGGGACGTGGCGCCGCCCTCAAGAAGCCTTAGATCGGTGCCGGAGGCCGCAACTGCCGCGGACGCGCCGCCTCTGGAAACCAAGACCTCCTTCGTCTCCGGGAAAAGCAGCCTCCCGAAGCCCGTGTTCTCGATTGTGAGGCCGAGCGTCACCCTGCGTCCGGTCCTGCGCACGTCTACTCCGCGGACGACGAATCTGTAGCCCATGTGGTCTTCGCAGAACTTGGCCAGGGTCTGGCCGTCATATTCTACTAGGCTAGGCGCATTGTCGAAGCTCCACAATTCGTGGTCGAACGTCGTCGACGCAAGCTTGGCCCTGGGCGTGTTGCTGTCGGAAAGAAGGTTCCTCAGATACGAAAGCCGCGTGTCGTACCACTCTTCGACTATGTTGTACTTCGTCGGATCCAGCAATGTCGTGTGGCTGTCGAAGTATTCGGAAGTCACAGTGGCGAACTCCCCTCCGTACGGAAAGTTCCTCGCGCGCAGCTCCGCCCTTCCCTGACTGCGGCTCCAGCAGTCGGCGCCGTTGTCCCACGTGCCGTAGTCGTGGTCGTTGCCGAGATAGCCGTCGTTGAACAGGCCCATGCGCCGCCTGTGTGCGCCGGTCTCGTAGATGATGTATCGCGAAGCGCGCACAAGAAGAGGCATTCCCTCCGGCAGCACGTCAAGCCACGCAGACGTCACCTGCTTCGCATACGGACTCTCGGCGTAGCGCGAGGAATGCATCTCGCCCCATGGCCCGATCATTCCGCACTCCACGGCCGGCACGACGTCGCCAAAGCACCGCACCACCTCGCCGAGCTGCCTTATGTGCAGCAGAATCGTCTGAAAGTCGTCGGGTTCCGATCCGCACCACTTGTCGTCGGTGTAGGCGAAGCGCGGAATGCACGTTCCGCCGTTGCGACGGCATGCCGCCAGCGAGTTCGAGATGGAAAGAAGCGTGTTCGCGTCCAGCGGAATGTCGGCGCCGCCGACGAATTCGTTCGTTATGTGGGCGTAGTGGTCGTACAGGGGAACGCCGTTTGTGCTGTAGAGATAGCCCTTGGAGAACTTCTCCAGACGCCAGAGCTTCGTGCAGTTCGCATCCGAGGAGCACAGGTTCACTCCGCCCACCGACATTCCCGGCGACGTCTTCGCCCAGTCGCCCCTCGCGACGCCGCAACCCGGATTGCGTATCGTGTCCCTCACGTCTGTGAACGGGAGAGACTCCAGGGCAAGCGTCGCGGAAAGCAGAAGCGGGGCAATCAAGACCGTCACAGAGCCTCCTTCATCTGGTGAAGACCGTTTTGCTCGTCGGCATAACGGCGGTGTAGGTGTAGTAGCCGTTCTCGTCGGCGGTCGCGGAGCGCTCGAGCGCAAGCCTTCTGCCCAGGGCGTTCCTGACGTTGGCGTTCGCAAAGGCGTCGTCGCTCCTGGCGCGCAAGGAGCCGGAGCCCTCTTCGACGACTATCCTGCCCGTGTCGCCGCCCTGCCTCTGCACCTCGCCGTCGATCGTGAGCGTGTCGTTCCGACGCAACACGAGGTTGCCGCTCGGCAGGCGCAGATTGTTGAACGTTACCGACACGCCCTGAGCCGCGCTCACAAGGTTCGTGAGCGCCACGTTGCCGGCCAATACGGTGCCCGCCCAGTTCGACCCGTCGGCGAAGTAGAGCGTCGTCTCGCCCTCTCCGCATGCAGGTTCGACGACGCTCGCGGTGCCCGTGGCCGTGTTGCCGCCGGAGCGCACGACGACGCCGAACACGTTCACGTTTGCGTTGTCAAGCTCGATCGACGCATTGCCGCCGGTTATCGGAACGTCCGCCAGCGCCACCACACGTTCGCCGTTTGTGTCGCTGAACTGCCCCGGATCCCAGAACACCATGTTGCGCGTCGTGAACGTCAGCTTCGAATTCTCCGCAAGGCTGACTTCGGCAAGTCCCGCAAAAGGCACGTTCGTGGTGTCGTAAGCCGAGGTCCCCTCCAGATGCTGGTGGGGCAGATATATCTGGTAGACGCCGTTGGACGCGGCCAGCACGCCCTTGCCGCTGCCGGAAGAGCGATACGTCTCGAATATGCCGCCGTCTTCAACCACAATCGACTGGTGGCCCGCGGACGACGGACTGATCTCCAGCGCATGCTTGCCGTAGTCGCCCAGCGAGTTGAGGCGGAATTCGCATCCGCTGCCGACAACGATTCTGCCGCGCTCCGAAACCTGCGCATACCGGCCCCAATATCCGACGGACTCGAAGTCGCTGTATTTGCCGCCGTTGGCCAGACGGAATGTCGCACCGCCCTTGATCATAAAGCTGCCCAGCACGCCCCACTCTGTATTGTCAAACACAACTTCAAAGGGAGAGCTTTCAGGATTGTTGACGCCGAGATAGAAGCCGATCTGGTAATGGATCGTCAGATGGAACAAGCGGTTGCGCGAATACTGGGGAAGAAATGTCGTGCTCCTGAGCAAAAGGCTGCCAACGGCGTTGACCGTGCCGCCGACGGCAGGACAGCAGAACTCGACGGGGGATACGTTGTACGACCCATCGGGCCCCGGAACAATCGCGATAGTTCCATGATCGGAAGTCAGCCCGAAATACGTGGTCTCAACGGCAGACGCATAGCCGAAGGCAATGCCGCCGTACGTCGTGGACGCAATCGTGCCCTCAAGCAGAATGTTGACGTTCGAGAACTTCATGCCGCCTGGCACGTTAAGCGTCGACTTTGCGGCTATCGCGAGAACGGGCAGCTGATGCGCATTCGCGATGCCGGCCAAGTCCCCGACGTTCGCGACCGTGACCACGGCGCCGTTCGCGATCTCAAGGCGCGCGTTCCTGTCGAGGGTGAGCGGAGGCAGCGTTGCGTTTGTCGAAATGCGGAGCGTCGCACCGTTCTTCACTTCGATGAAGCTCCATGCAGGGAACGAGCCGGAGGAAAGAGTCGCGACGACGCCAGCGCCTTCAATGACGACGCCGACGCCTGCCGGAGGCTGCGAGCCGCCCCAGTTCGCGGCGTCAAGGACGTTGCCGCTCGTCCGGAAACTGTATGCGTACCGCATCTCCCCCGAAGAGGAGTCATGGGCGCTCGCCGCTGCTTCATGCGACGCGGCGACAACCTTCGAGCCCCTCCCGTCCGCTACCGGGAGAGGCTCCATAGCAAGCGCTGCGGATATCAAAAGCGGGACGATCATGACCGTCACCGCACCTTTCGTCACCTGATGATGACCGTAATGCCCGTCGGCACAGCGGCGGTGTATGTGTAGTAGCCGTTCGCGTCAGCGGTCGCGGAGGGCTTAAGCGCGAGTCTTCTGCCCTGCGCGTTCCTGATGTTGGCGTTCGCGAAGGCGTCGGCGCTCTTGGCGCGCAGAGAGCCATAGCCCTCCTCGACGATAAGCCTGCCCGTGTCACCGCCCTGCCTCAGCACCGCGCCGTCGATGGTGAGCGTGTCGTTCTGGCGCAAGACGAGGTTGCCGCTCGGAAGGCGCAGATTGTTGAACGTGACCGACACGCCCTGAGTAGCGTCAACAAGGTTCGTGAGCGCCACATTGTCCGAGATGACAGTGCCCGCCCAGTTCGCCCCATCCGCAAAGTAGAGAGTCGTTTCGCCCTCTCCGGCTGCAGGTTCGACGACGCTCGCAGTGCCCGTAGCCGTGTTGCTGCCGGAGCGCACGATTACGCCGAACACGTTCACGTTTGCATTGTCAAGCGCGATGGACGCATTGCTGCCGGTAATCGGCACGTCGGCCAGCTGGACAACGCGATCGCCGTCCTCGTTGCCGAACTGTCCAGCGTCCCAGAACACCTTGTTGCGCGTGGAGAAGGTAAGCGTGGAGTCATTCCCAAGCGCGACAGACTGGAATCCCGCAAACGGGATGTTCGTCGTATCGTAGATCGTCGTCGACCCGGACGACTGGCTGTAGTGCTCGTTGTAGATGCTCGGCTGGTAGATCGTGTAGACGCCGTTGGAGACAGAGAACACGCCGTTGCCGTTTCCGCTGGACCTGTATGTCTCGAAGATGCCGCCGGCCTCGACGATGATCGACTGATGTCCAGACGATGACGGAATGACTTCGAGCGGATTCGTACCATAGTCGCCCAGCGCGTTCATACGGAACTCGCCGCCGCTGCCGACGACGATTCTGCCGTTCTCGGCTATCTGGGCATACCGCCCCCAATATCCAACGGACTCGAAGTTCTTGTATGCGCCGCCGTTAATCAAGCGGAAAGTCGCTCCGCCCTTGACGTAGAAGCCTCCCATGACGCCCCATTGCGAATTGTCGAACAAGACCTCGAAAGGTATGCTGGCCGGATTGTTGACGCCGACGTAAAATCCAATCTGATAGGCTGTCGTGAGAGGGAATGCGTCTCCGCGGACATAGTTCGGCAGGAACGTAGTGCTCGCGAGCACAAGACTGCCAACGGCGTTGACCGTGCCGCCAGCCGCCGGGCAGCAGAACTGCAGATTCGAGGAGTTGTAGTCACCGGAACCGGGCTCAATCGAAATCGTGCCGCCGTTGGATGAAAGCCCGATATAAGACGTCTCCCCAGCCTCGGCATAGCCGAAGACTATCCCGCCAACGGTCGTCGCGGCGATGGTGCCGGCGAGACTGACGTTAACGTTCTTGAACTTCATCCCCCCTGGAACGTTGAGGGTCGAACCGGAAGCGACGGAAACAACAGGAATCTGGTTTGCCGTGGCGAAACCGGACAGGTCTCCGACGCTTGCGAGCGTCGCCGTTGCATTGTTCGCGATCTCGAGAGTCGCGCTCTTGTTCAGGATGACAGGAACCAGCGTAGCGTCCGTCGAGATGCGAAGCGTGGCCCCGTTCTTCACCTCTATGGAATTCCAGGCGGGCAGAGCGCCGCTGGAAAGCGTTGCGATAACGCCCGCTCCTTCAATGGAAACGTCTACACCCGCAGGCGGAAGCGATCCGCCCCAGTTCCCTGCGTCGAGCAGGTTGCCGGAAGCCGTGAACGCATAAGAGGACTGCACCTCCAAGGAAAGAGCATCGCCACTCGTAGCCAACGTCATGCCGGACGGCACAAACGGGGCAAGATCGACTTTCACCTGTTCAAGCAATTCCGAGTCAGCGCTGTAGAAAACGACCGTGCCAGCAGCGACATCCGTGAAGTCGGCCACAAAAGTCGCAGTAGAGAAGTCAGAGGGCAAAGTGTCGATTCTCGCGCCCATGGCGAGCAACTTGATGGAGGGCGTCACGCCAGAACCGATCGTCACATTGGAGAGATCGTATGTTCCGGCGGACGAAAGAGCAAGCGAGCCCGCCTCAAGCGAAATGGCGGCGGCTGTAGCAGGGGAGATGGCGAACACGCCAGCGCCGGTCTTGGTGATTGTAGCCGTCGAATCGGCGCTGAGAGACTTCGCGACGAAAGTCGCACCTGCCGCGACGTCGACAGCGACACTGGCGGATGCAGGAACGGACACTGCTACAGTCGCACCGAATTCAACGTCAGCAGTCGCGCTTATAGTACCACCACTCCAGGAGAATGCCCAAGGCACAGTCGAGAGGAAATTCCCTCCGAACTCTACTGTCCCGCCCGAAAGATTGATCGTCTCGGCGACAGACGATGACGACGACCCCGTCATGTTGATGCCGTTGGGGAAGTAGACGCTGCCTCCGGCGATATTGAACTCGTCGTGATCGTGCAGCGTATTGTCCGAGCTATTGTTCTTGGAGGTCGCGACATAAGCCGACGGCGCAAACACAAGCTTACCGCCGCTCGCCACATTGAAGTACAGCACACGACTCTGGACCGCGCCGTATATGTCTGCCTCAGCATTCGTTCCGATATGCATGGTCGTCGGACCGTGGTCTCCTAGAGAACACAAAAATGACGAACCCACAGGCAAGACAAGTTTAGTGCCGTCATGCAGCCAATAGTACTGGTAGCCCGAGCCACCAAGCTGCGTGTTAAACGTCAGTGACACAGTACTCGACACCGCGCTCAGGGACTTGTAGAGGTGAAAGCACTTGTAGTTATCGACCAACGAGGCAACTTCGTAGTCTCCATCAAGTTCAAAATACGTCGTGCCGCCCCACGTGCTTGTGCCCGGCCATGTGATGGTGTCGCCAGATTGAGGCCCTGTAGACGGGACTACGCCATCGACCAGCCAGTTCGCAGGTGACGAGAAAAGAATCAAGTCAGAATCCGAACCGTGATTTGAATGCCCAAGACTTTCGTTGAGCGTATAAACCGCAGCCGATGCGCTTGAGACAAAAAAAGCGGAACAGACCGCAGTGCCGACAACACGAAGGTTTTTGGTATTGATAAACATACTATTAGACCTCACTTTCCAAAATAGTTGCCTTTGACTGCCAAAATTATACCAAACTATATCGTCCGTTGCAAGTGCCAGTGCAACTTGGAGGTTCCCCAGTTTTCTAGAGGTCTGCCGAGCCCTCGCGACCCCGTGCGCTGATTTTGCGTCTTTCGGCACTTGAACGTTGCCCTCCCTGGTCGATCTCCGCTATAATGCGAAGAATTGCAAAAGGGTCAGAGCCTATTGACATAGTATTATTGATACAGTAGCTCATGCCAGCTTGTACTCCTGTCTGGGCGATTTCGGACTGTCCGGATCGGTTCTTTCTATCATGCCCTTCTCCATCAGCGGCCTCAGGTA
>JAEEZC010000157.1 GCA_016288465.1 Verrucomicrobiota bacterium
CGGCGACCATCACCTTCGCGGGCGACGGCGATCTATCGACGTCCACGTTCGCGGTGGACGTCTCGGCCACGCCGGATTTCGCGGCGCTTCTCGCGCCCGCCTCGACCAACCTCGCGATTACCGGCGCCACCGGAACCTTCACGGTCTCCCCGCCGGCCTCCTTGCCTTCGACCCTCTTCTACCGCATTTCGACGAAACAGGAGTGACCATGAGAAACGCGGAGAAAGACGCGGCCGAGAAGGCCGAGAGAAGGGTGCGCCTCCTGGAGGCGGCGTTCCGGCTGATGTCCGCGCGGTCCATCGAGGCTGTGAAGCTGACGGAGATCGCGGAGGCCGCGGGTCTCGGCATCGTCACGCTCTACCGCTACTTCAAGACGAAGCCCGACCTGGTGATCGAGCTCGGCGTAGTTCTCTGGAAGAAGTACTATGTCGAGGTCGAGAAGGCCTACGCCGCGCGCGGCGGCGCGGCGATGAACGCGGCGGAGGAGATGGAGTTCTTCATCGACAGCATCATCGAGCTTTACCGAAGCCACAAGGACGTCCTCAAGTTCAACCGCAACTTCGACACGTACGTGAAGCACCAGGAGTGCACGGCCGAGCAGATGCGTCCCTACAACGAGGCGGTCGAGGTCTTCGCGCACAAGTTCCACATCGTCTACGAGAAGGCGATGAAGGACGGTACTCTCGACATCCGCGTCTCGGAGAGGCGGCTCTTCGTCGGAACGCTCTATGCAGTTCTTTCGGTCGCCGGCAAGTTCGCCGAAGGGCTCGTCTATCCCTCGGAAGATCACCATAACATGCTCGATGAACTGCTGATGATCAAGCAGATGATCCTCGGAGCGCTCGTGAGGGGGGATGCCGGGAGGGCCGAGCTCGTCTCGGCCGCGAGTGTGGCGGACGCGACAAGCGCGTCCCTCCCTGGGGGTGCCGGGAGGGCCGAGCTCGTCTCGGCCGCGAGGATGGCGGACGCGACAAGCGCGTCCCTCCCGGTTCGTCGTCGTCCCTCGCAAAACTCTGTGATAACGCGACCTGACAACCGTTCGATCATACTCTTTGTCTCGGTCAATGCGAATAGACGGCAATGCGTATTCGATAATCCGGCGGCGGTCGCCTGTATTCTCGCTGCATGGAAGGAAGAGCGCGACTGGAATGTTGGTCGCTATGTCATCATGCCCGATCATATCCATTTCAGCTGCGCACCGGGCAACCTGACGACACCGGATTTCCATGAGTGGATGAAGAGATGGAAATCCCGCGTGGCGCGAACATTCCCTGTGCCTCATGCCACGCCATTGTGGCAGAGGAATTGCTGGGATGTGCAGCTGCGCACAGGTGAAAGCTATGTTGAAAAATGCAATTACATGTGTAGCAATCCTGTCCGTAAGCGACTCGTCACAGAAACATCGGACTGGCCTTATCAAGGAGTATTGAATGTGCTCGAATGGCATGACAAGTAAGGAATGGCAGACTAAGAGGGCCGAGCTCGTCTCGGCCGCGAGTGTGGCGGACGCGACAAGCGCGTCCCTCCCATGTGCGGATTCGGACGCGACAAGCGCGTCCCTCCCGGTGCTTGCCCTGCTTCTTACGGTCGCGGCAAGCGCGATCCTCCCGGCCGCCGCCACCACGTTCACCGTCTCCAACAACGGGAACAGATTCACAATCTTGCGCAGCGGCGAAGGCACCAATACCGCCGAGACGGTCTACTACCGCGCCGTGTCACAGAGCGCATACGCCGGCCAGAACTTCACCAGCAATTCAGGCACGATCACGTTCGCAGCAGGCGTCACGAGCAACGTGGTTGCCGTCACGGAGAAGGCCGTAGGCAACGTCGACCACATTTATCGCTACCAGACCGACGCGTCGCGCAGCTACCGCTTCGAAGTGCTCGACGAGGGCGGTTTCAATGTAGCGTCGACGAACCGCGTCATCACTTATGGCGACACCTACAAACTCAAGACCGGGCGCGTCTCCAAGAACATTGACAACATCGACCTCGTCTATTTCAACGGCTCGAGCTATGCGTCGGGCCTCGAATCCACCAAATACGTCGATGCCACCTACACGCCACCGTCCTCCGACGTCGAGTCGAGCGGAACGTACCAGGGCTACGCACTCATCGACGACAGCTACGACTATTCGAAAAAGGCTGCGACTGTTTCCACGTCCCCGCTATTCACCAACATCGGCGGGTCTGGCCAGTACCACGACGCCATCGGCAACAAGATGTACGCGACGGTCTGCTTCACCGAGAAGGAGAAGAACGACGGATACGCCTATGTCCAGATACTCGCCGGAAACGGCAGCGCCGCCTACGACACCGGCTACGACCCAAACGGTTCTGTCAATGATCCGGTTAACTCCCTGTACAAGGCCTGCTTCGAGCTCAAGAAGGGCAGCGGCGTCTACAGCGGCGAGGGCAAGCAGTTCTTCCCGCACCGCTACGACTACGCGGACCGCGCCTCCGGAAGCCAGACGTCCTCCCACACCGAGTTCTTCCTTGACGAGGGCTACCTCTGGAAACACAAGTTCAAGAATTCGTCCTTCCGCGCCGCAAACTCCGGCTCGCTCGTCCTCTCCCCGACGAACCAGTACGTCACCACCCGCTTCGACTGCGGCGGCAGCGACGACGACACATTCGGCTACAAGAACCTGTTTGTCAGACTCGCGATGGTGGACGGCACGGCGCCTGCCATCAAGAGCGTGTCCGTCTCGCCAGGCCCCTACCACCGCGGCAACCCCGTCACCGTGTCAATCGCATTCAGCGAAGCTGTTGTCCCGAGCTACCAGTACTACTCTGGTAAACTGGTGACATCGTGGGGAGAACTCAAGAACGTCGGCAACACGGGCGCAAACGTCATCTCCTTCACCGACACCATCTCCGGTTCTGCCACAAACAACGCACCTCTCGTCATCAACTCGCTCTACGGCGTCACGGTGTACGACATTGCGGGGAACCAGTTCAACGGAACCGTGGCCCGCACAATCAACGCAACCATCGCCCCGACGACAAAGAACTACTCGATCGCCTACGACCTCGCAGGCGGAGCGCTGCCGGAGGGCGCGTCAAACCCCGCCACCTACAACTACGACACGCCGCGCTTCGTACTCGTGAACCCGGTGCGACTGGGATGCGACTTCAAGGGCTGGTCCGGCACGGACATCTCCTCAACATCGACGAACGTCGTCGTGCAGCGCGCCCACGGAGACCGATTCTACAAAGCCGTCTGGACGCCCATCGTCTATCCCATCGCCTACGACGGCGCGACGAATGGCGTTGCGGGCGTCTCAAACGCCAACCCGACGAGCTACACAGTCGAAGACGACACGATAACGCTCGCCGCCCCCACGCGCACTGGCTACACGTTCGACGGATGGTTCGCTGACGCCGCGCGCACGGTTCGTGCCCAAACTGAGTTCTCCGCCACTGACATGGAGCCGAAGACGTTCTACGCCGCCTGGACGCCGATAACGTACACTATCCACTTTGACGCGAACGGAGGCTCAGGCGACATGCCTGACCAGACGATGACATACGACGCCACCCAGGCTCTTGCTGCAAACGCCTTCGCATACCCCGGCTACGCATTCGCGGGATGGACTGGACCAGGCTCCGCCGCCTACGCGGACGGCGCGAACGTCAGCAATCTTTCCGCCGAGCAGGGGGCCGTGGTTACGCTCTCCGCCACGTGGAACAACACCGACTGGGCGAACGAAGGCCGCTCCGGCGACACAGAGGAAGACGCCTACCTCATCTACACCCCGTGGCAGCTCGACCTGCTC
>JAEEZC010000158.1 GCA_016288465.1 Verrucomicrobiota bacterium
ATTTTTGCACTTTTTACATTATTTACACGACCCTGTTTTGTAAATAATGTTTGCAGTTTTTTCACTTTTACACGCGCATATAATAATATGCGCAAGGGTGAAAAAAGTGTAAAAGTAGATGCGTGAAATAATGGCGAATGGTCCATGCGGTTCATCGGAGAAAGGCAGCGCTATCTTTAGGCCAAAGGCAGAGCTGTCGATGGGCAAATGGTAGTTGGTAGTTGGTAGTTGGTTGAGAGGTCGGTTTTCTCACGCGGAGCCGCGGAGTACGCGGAGTCTTCCTGGTCCCTGTTGCCTACTACTAGCGCTTACGCGCGACCACGAACCAGGGCTCGCTACGGGCGCGGTATCGCCCGATCCGCACTTCGCGGATACCACCCGACGTGATTTTGACGCTCGTGCTTGGCACTCGCCTGTTGCCGTGGGTCGTCAAAATCATGTCGGTTCCGCGAAGTGACTCTCGTGCGATGCCCCACCCTTCGCTCGACATCAACTGAAAGAGCGCTGAAATCGAATGAAGGCCAGACGATTGCCGGAGCTGCGATTGACACGCTCGAAAATCTTACGGGGGCTCTCTTTTAAAGGCGAGGGGTCTGTCCCGTATAGCCCTTTTGCTGCGTTCTCACTGCCATTTCGCAAGATTCAGGCAGTTATGGCGTGAGGTAGGCGCGGCGAGAGAAGGGGAAAGGCTGTTCCTTGAGTCTTTGCTACCTGTTCCTTCAGGCTTTGCTGCCTGTCCCTTCAGAGAAAGCAGCCTGTCCCTTCACCGATAATGCCGCATTATTGGTGAAGGTACGCGGACAAAACGCTGAAGGGACACGGACAAAACCTTCGAGGGACGGTGATAAATGCCAGAAGGGACGCTTGATGAGCATTATTTTGCTCGCTTAATGGAGTATTGGGGCCTTGGCATCATCAGATGCCTGCGGCGCTCAAACACGGAGGCGATGGAGTCTTGGCGGCACGGAGGGGGTTTCTAAGGCAGAGTGGCGGAGACGCAGAGTAGCAGAGCCGTTCCCTATTCCCGTTTCCTATATTTAACGCGAAGAACGCAAAGGGTTTTGACGCGAAGGTCGCAAATGAGCTTGGCGTATCTTTGCGTTGAAAGGAACTGACGGGGAGTGTCTTCGTTGCGTTTGAAAGGGGGCTGGAATGGTAAAATTGGTAGAAAAGGAGATACTGACGCCAATAGTGGCAAATATAGAATCGCTTAACATGTTTCCTCCTCGGTGCGCAGATATTTCACTGTACGGGCGGGCTTTTTAGACTGGAGGGGCTCTCTTTTTAGACTAGGGAGAAAATCATTTTAGACTAGGGAGGCATTCATTTTAGACTAGCCGCGAAAAGAGAAGCGGCTCAGGAACGCTTGAAATGAGACTTGTGCCACTCTTCTGATCTTGTATGTTAGAAACTCCGATGGTTGGGTTTCATTACCATTCCACCGCTTCGCACAATTCAACCACTAGACTTGCAGGGTCTTGTGCGCACGCCCGCACAAAAACTGGGGAACACGCAGTATCGATCCCTCTTTCCCTTCCCTATCCCTTATGATATAATTCCCTGCATGAAAATATTCGCGTCGTTGTTTGCCGTTGTCGTTGGCGTTGCCGTGTATGCAAGGGAAGTGTCGGACTTCTGCGGAGGCTGGGAGTTTTCTCACGACCAGAAGAACTGGCGCAAGGTTGAGATTCCGCACGACTGGGCCGTCGATGGTCCTTTCGAGCCGGAGGGCAACACCGACACGGGCAAGCTTCCCTGGAAGGGCGTCGGATACTATCGCAAGTCGCTGGTGATCGAGAGCGTTCCCGGCAACCGCAGACTGTTCCTCGACTTTGACGGCGTGATGTGCGACGGAACGGTCTTCGTCAACGGACAGCCCTGTGCGCATCAGGATTACGGCTACCTCGGCATGAGGGCCGACCTCACCCCGTACCTTTTCAGCGGCACGAACGACGTGCTGGTCAAGGCGGACACGACGAAGCTCTTCTCTCGCTGGTATCCTGGCGCGGGCATGTACCGTCGCGTGCGGATGGTCGAGACCGACTCCCTTTATCTCGACGAGAACGACTTGTTTGTCTGTCCGTCCATTCCGAAGAATGGCGACGGGCGCGCCTGGACAGTCCGCGTCAGCGGCGCCGTCACCAGTCGTCTTCTCCATGACGTCTCGGCGAAGATCGGCGTTGTCGTCAGGGCTCCGGACGGCGTTTCCGTCGCGGAAGGCTGCACGTCTGCGCACGTGGCAGCGAGCGGCAAGGGGGACTTCGAGATGGATCTTTCCGTCAGCGACCCGAAGCTGTGGGACATGAAGCCGAACGCCCCGCTATACACCGTGGAGATGACGGTGGCGTCTGCCGACGGAAAGCTGAAGGACTCGGTGGCCGTCAAGACCGGCTTCCGCTCATTCCGCTTTGACGCGAAGACCGGCTTCTACCTTAACGGACGCCATGTGCAGCTCAAGGGCGCGTGCCTTCACTCCGACCTCGGCATTCTCGGCATGGCCTTCAACCGCTCCGCCATGCGCCGCGAGCTTCTCGCGCTCATGGACATGGGCGTGAACGCGATAAGGACGTCGCACAATCCGCCTTCGACAGAGCTTCTCGAGCTCTGCGACGAGCTGGGCCTTTTCGTGTGGGACGAGTGCTTCGACAAATGGAACGCGACGTGCGGACGCGGCGACGAGCCTCTTGAGCCCTTTGTCGAGGCCAAGCTCTCCGAATTCGTCCGCCGCGACAGAAACCATCCGTGCGTGTTCGTGTGGTCCATCGGCAACGAGATATCTCCGGGAAAGGCCTGTCCGCCCGGACAGGAGCACTGGGCCGGCTCCCCGGCCCTCGGGACGAGCGCCGAGCGCTGCGCGCGCTTCCGCAACGCGATTCTCCTGCTTGACCGGACGCGCCTGGTCGGAATCGGCTCCTGCTTCCCCGACGCCGCGACCAGGGGCGACTACGCGCCGCTGGACATCACCGGATGGAACTATCGCCAGCTCTACGACAAGATGCACGAGCACTACCCCGACAAGCCGCTCGTCTACAGCGAATCGGCGTCCGCTCTTTCCGACTACGGGCATTATGCCGCGGAGCTTCCGGGGAACAAGACGGACTACGACACGAAGGCGATCAGCGTGGACTCCTACGACCGCAACGCCGCGCAGTGGAGCGACATTCCCGACCTGGAGTTCGAGCGCATGGAGCGGGATCGCTTTGTCGCGGGCGAGTTCGTGTGGACCGGAGCAGACTACCTCGGAGAGCCAACTCCGTTCCAGAGTTCGCCGGTGAACGGCGTCAAGCTGGCGCGGCGCGACCTCGCCCGCAGCTCGTACTTCGGCATCTACGACCTCCTCTGCATGCCAAAGGACCGCGTGTTCCTCTATCGCTCGTATTGGCGCAAGGACGCGTTCACGCTGCACATCGTCCCTTCGCACTGGAACTTCCCCGAAAAGGCCGGCAGGCAGATGCCGGTCTATGTGTACTCCAGTGCCGACGAGGCGGAGCTCTTTCTCAACGGCGTCTCTCTCGGGCGTCGCCGCAAGGACCCGAAGGCGACGTACACGACCGGCTACTACGACGTCATGCGGCGCTACAGGCTCGTCTGGGAAGGCGTGAGCTACGCTCCCGGAGAGCTCAGGGCCGTCGCATACGACAAGGACGGAAAGGCCGTCGGCGAGGAAGTAGTCCGCACTGCCGGCAAGGCGTCCGCCGTTGTTCTGAAGCCTGAGTCCGACGCGCTCCCCGACGACCCGAAGGAGCTTGTCTTCGTCGCCGTCTCTCTGGCGGATGCGAATGACGTTCCGGTGCCCCGCGACAACCGCCGCGTGTCGTTTGCTGTGGAGGGTTGCGGCGCAATCGTGTCGGTCGGCAACTCCAATCCGCGCGGACTCGATTCGTTCAAGGAAACGGCTTCCCATCCGCTCTACAACGGACGCGCCGGACTCTACATCCGCAGGACAGGCCCAGGCGCGGTGCGCCTTGTCGCGTCGTCCGAAGGGCTTCGCGCCGCGTCGATCGAGTTCAGATAGCAGACCGCTCTACGACTGACGGTGCCTGCGGCGGTATTCGCCGGGAGTCACGCCGCGTTCGCGCTTGAATATCTTCGTGAAGTGGCTCTGGTCCCAGAAGCCCGTCGCCGCCGCGATCTCCGAGACGAGCTTGTCCGTCGTCTCGAGCAGTCTGCGCGCGGCGTTGAGGCGGGTCGCGGTTATGTAGCTTCCGGGCGAGATGCCGAACGTGCGGCCGAACTGGCTGCGGAACCTTGACGGCGACTTGCCGATCATCGCAGCGAGTCCCTCGACGGTGATGTCTTCGGAATAGTGCGACTGTATGTACTCCGTAACCGGCTTGAGCGCGCCGTGCCAATCCTTCGCGCCGTCGGGAGAAGGCGTCTTGTAGTAGAGGCAGGTGGTGCCGATGAGTCGGCCGTCCCTGTCGAACAGCGGGAATATGCTCTTCAGGTGCGTGTCGTTGGACCAGTCGCTGGTGCGGCTGCTAGGCTGGTTGATGAGCGGGCGCCTTGTCTTGCGGACGGCCTTGTCGCCCGAGACGTAAGACCGCGAAAGGACGTAGGGGAATATCTCGTCGCTGCGCATGCCGACGGCGTCCAGCTCGTCGTGGATGTTGCAGATGTCGCAGTTCCGCCTGTTGAGGGCCATGATGCGGCCCTTCGCGTCCTTCATGTAGAACGCGACTTCCGGCAGCACGTCCATCATCGCCTTGAAAGTCGCCGCGTTCGGACCCGCCGCCTTCAGGAACTCCGCCTGAATCTTCTTCTTCTCCCTTCGCGTCATGACGTCAGAATTATAGCATCTCTGGGTAAAATCCCGCAAGCGGATTTTACATTTTCCCTGCGCGAAATATACTATAAACATCTTGGCGGATATGAGATAATGTAGTCACAGTCAAACGAGCAGGTGGATTCAATGCAGACAAGTCTTACCAGAAAGCGGTTTTTGGAGGGAGTCGCCGCCACGGCGTCGCTGTGGTGCGGCGGCTCCTCGTTCGCAGGCACCGCGCGCAGGCTTCAGGACTACAAGGACACTACATGGTGGGATCCGCATGTCGGGGACATCGCGGACGTCGACACGTATCTCCGGCGCAAGTTCCGCCAGGACGTCACGGACAAGACTACAGGTCTCGGGACCGAGGCGCTCAAGAAGGTTCTTGCGGACATCGTGTCCGCCGGCAGGGCGTCGGGCGAGTCGTGGCGCGTCACGAAGGCAAAGTGCTTCGCGGCACAAATATGTCAGGAGTCCATAGACGTTTCGCACTTCGACTGGTTCCCCGCGATTGCGGTATGGGACAGAAACGACAGGCCGATCCACAAGGTGTTCCACGAGCGCGCGAGGGCCGTCAACGCGGAGATGCTGCCGGCCCGCGTTCGCGAGGAATGGCGGCGCGGCAACGACGAAGGGGACTGGAAGATGTGGCAGGACTTCGACCATTCGGTTCCCGACTGGCGCGTCATAATGGAGCTCGGCTTCCCGGGCATGAAGGCTCGGCTTGAGAAGTACGCAGTGAAAGGCGATCCGTTCTATGAAGGGCTTGCGATCGCAATGGACGCGATGCTCGCGGGAATCGACCGCTTCATAGCGCAGGGAAAGAAAAGCATTTCCGCATGCTCCGCACCTTCTGCACGGCTGTCCAAGGAAGTCGCCTGCCTTGAGCGCCTTCGCAGCGGCCCTCCGCAGACCGCATACGACATGATGATGTTCGTGTGGCTCTATTTCATGTTCTCCGAGCATCTGGACGGAATCCAGTGCCGTTCTCTGACCGAGCTCGACGTCTTCCTCACGCCCTATTACGACGCCGACGTCGCGGCGGGCCGCACGACGGAAGCGGAGTTCCGCGAGCAGCTCAGGCACTTTCTCTGGCAGTGGGGCTCCATCGCCAACTACTGGAACCAGCCCGTCGGCATTGGCGGGACGCGCAGCGATGGCTCGACGGAGTTCAACCACGTCACGAAGATCATCCTCGACGTAATGGACGAATGCGCGCTCACGACGCCGAAGTTCCTCGTCAAGGTCGCCGAGAACACTCCGGACTGGGCCTGGGACAAGATGCTCGACATGGCGCGTCGCCACCGCTCCATATCCTTCATCGGAGAGGAGCCCGCCGCAAGGGCCCTGAAGAAGTGGCACGGCGCGTCGGACGAGGACTGCCGCACGATGGTCCTTCGCGGATGCTACGAATTCGACCTGCGCGACAGCGTGAACCGCACGGGCTGCGGCTACATGAACATCCTGAAGCCCGTTGAGAGGATTCTTGAAGAGTGCAGGGCGGAAAGCGAAGCCCTGGCCGCGAAGCTCCCGACTTTTGACTCCTTCAAGGCCGAATACCTCCGCCGCCTTGCCGCGAAGACCGCAAGGTGCCGCGAGGTCGCCTTCGAGTTCGAGAAGGTCCTAGCCGAAGTCAATCCGGCCAACTGCATGACGCTTGCGACGGAAAACGCGCTGAAGACGCGCAGGGACGGCTTTGCGAACGGCTGTCCGCGCGGCAACAACACGGCCATCCTCTCCGCCGGATTCGGCACGACGGTCGACGCGCTTCTTGCGGTCAAGGAGATCGTGTACGAGAGGCGCAAGATGTCGCTTGCGGAGCTCGGCGGGGTGATGGCCGCGAACTGGGAGGGTCATGAGGCCCTGCGGCTCAGGATGCTCCGCTCGAAGCGGAAGTGGGGCAACAACGACCCTGAGGCGAACGCGCTTGGCGCCGAGCTTATCGACTGCTTCGCGTCGCAGCTGAACGGCAGGCCCAACTCTCGCGGCGGAGTCTTCCTTGCCTGCGGACACAGTGCGCGGCAGTTTCTCCTGCTCGGCGCGAAGACGGGCGCGACGCCGGACGGACGCAAGGCCGGCGACGAGATTTCGAAGAACATTTCGCCGACGATGGGCGCGGACACAGAGGGCGCCACTGCGCTCGTCAACACTCTTGCATCGTCCGACGTGACCGAACTGCCAGGCGACTACCCGCTAGACATGATGCTGCATCCGTCCGTCTGCCATGGCGACAAGGGGCTGAAGGCGATGCGGGCGCTTGTCGAGATGTTCCATAGAAACGGCGGCAGCGTGATCCAGTTCACGGTGTTCAGCGCCGAGGAGCTTCGCGACGCGCAGGCGCATCCGGAAAGGTACGAGAACCTGCAGGTGCGCGTATGCGGATGGAACGTGCGCTGGAACGACATGTGCAAGGCTGAGCAGGACGCCTACATCCGTCGCGCCGAAAACGTCATGCGGGGGTACTGACATGAAGACGCCCCTTATGCTCGACACAAAGCGCATGGCGATCTGGGACGGGCCCGGAATCCGCACGACGTTCTTCGTGAAGGGCTGCCCGCTGAAGTGCATCTGGTGCCACAATCCGGAGTCGATCAAGGCCGAGGCGCAGTGGGCGCGTTTCCAGCACCTCTGCAGGCGCCACGAGAAGTGCACGATGGACGAGGCGACTTGTCCGACGCGGGCGCTCAAGCTCTACGGCAAGACCATGGCCATCGAAGAGATTGTCGCGAAGGCGCTTGAGGACAAGGCGTTCTACGACATGTCCGGCGGAGGCGTCACGCTTTCCGGAGGCGAACCGCTCTTCTTCTGGGAATGGGCGAAGGAGCTCTTCAGTGCGTTCAAGGCGGCGGGGCTTCACACCTGTCTCGACACGTCGCTCTATGCGCCAGCCGCGGCAATCGACGCGATGCTGCCCGTCACGGACATGTGGCTTCCCGACTACAAAGCGGACGACGAAGCGCTTCACGTCAAGTGCACCGGCGTCACGAACGCCGTCGTCAGGAGGAACCTCGAGCGCCTTGTCGCGGCAAAGGCGAAGCTCGAAGTGCGATGCCTTGTCGTGCCAGGCTGCACAGATGGCGAGGACCTCGCGGCGCGGCACCGCTATCTGAACTCCATTGGCATTCCGGAGCCGTCCATAGTCAATCTTGAATACTTCGACTACGCCCGCTCAAAGTACCTCGCCCTAGGCATGCCAGACACGATGCCGAAGAAGGGGCCGGAGTGATCCGGAGGACTGATTCGTGATTGTCTCACCGTTGATTTTCTGTCTTATATGCGAGATAACTATCACAGAATGGTTGGGGAGCTCGAAGAGTTCGACTGGCCGGAGAATGCAAAAACAAACAGGGGGTTAGCCATGATAAATGCACGAAAATGCGGGAAAACAAAAGGGGCGCGTATAGCCGTCCCTCTGGCGTCTGTACTGGGCATGGCCTCGTCGGTCGCATTCGCAAACGCCTCGTTCTACGCAAACGACTTCGAGACCCGCACGTCGGCTGAGCCGACCCCAGCCCTCGGCGTCTGGCAGACCGCCCAGCCGTATCCCGCCCAGAAAGGCAACCTTCGCTACTGGGTGAAGGGAGCCGACGCCCCCTACACGAAAACCGCCCCGCTTTCCGCCTATTTCGATGGAGAGGCAAATCCCGCCTATGGCCGACCGAACGTAGATGGATGGTTCAGTCCGAACATCGGGCAATACACACTTGCTCCGTACTACTGGACCTCGTTTGAAGGAAGCCTTGCCGACAATCCAGTGTTGACCTGGTCGTACAACTCGACTACAGCAACAGGCGGCGCGGCTATACATCCACTGCACAACGAGTTCACCAACGGCTTGCTGAGAATGCAGGTGGACTTGAAGGCTCCGGTCAGGTGGTTCTCGAAAAACGGCCGCTTCTGCGTGTTCCCTGTCTATCGCAAGTACATGGACATCCTTGAATGGAACGGCACAGGCCATGAGGCAATCGACGATCTCACCCCAGGCAAGATTGGAATCCGTGGAACTACAGGAAACTCCACAGCAGATCTCGTCAGATCCTTCCCGTTCTGGTCCAACACATCCTCTGCGAGCGGGACGCAGCTTGGCAACAATGATAGTGACTCGAAAGGTCCGACAAACTACTGGTTCCGCTGCATCGTAACATACGATCTCGACAACAACACCTTCGGCGGAGAGATATTCCGGTTCCGGCAAGGCAAGGGGCATCCCTCTTTTGACACAACGCCAAGCGACGCCTCCGCATACAGGTCGTTCTCCGGCGCTTCGGCGCGAGCGGCGCTCTCGGCGGCGACAGGCGGCATATCCGGCTTTGCTGTCGGAATCAACGCCGCAGTTTGCCAAAACACCGCAGCGTACGCGGCCAACAAGCCATTCGTCGACAACATCCGCATTTCGTGGAAGGCGCCGGGAGCGAGCGACTTCGAGGTCTTCTACGAGAACGACTTCACGTCTCGGCGCTACAAGACGATCTGCGCGCCTTCTGTCACAAGGACCGGCTCGTATGCCCAGTCCACTGCGAGCGTGAACGAAACGGACACCTACAGCTATCCGTCCTTCAGCGGCAATCTTGACAAGCGAATGCTGGTTCCCAAAGACGTCGCCTCGGCGGGCGAGCTGCAGCCCGTAGGTCTGGACGGTTGGAGAAGACTCCCGTACCGCAACTATTCGGGCGGAGCCGGCAACGTTGCAGTCCACGCTTACGGCGGCACATCCTTCGATGCAAGCGGCGTGGGTACGAACATGGTGACATACGGGGACCAGGGGAACATCTCCACAACGGGCCAGACACTTGGCAAGTCATTCACGTCCGGCAAGGTGAAGATAACCGTCGACGCCCGACTCCCGGGAGGAGAGAACCTCGCAACGGAGAATCAACATCGTCGCATGGCGATCGGCCTTGGCTCTACTGCGCTCTACGATTCGGCGGCGACAAGCGCCGATGCATGCGGACAGCTTGTTGCAGCCATCGGCTATGAACGCCTTGCGACATCCGGCATCTGCTCCAGCAGGCCATATACGCTCGCGGCCTACACGTCCGGCGACATGCCGAACCGCAGCTATCCAGCCTCCTACAGCGAACCCGAGACCAACTCATGGTATCGCATGACGGTCGAAGCCGATCTTGACACGCGGACATATTCTGTCGAGGTCGTGCCGCTCGGCTCGGCGAGCCTCACGCTGTCCGGTTCGGACTCCGTGACCGCGTCGCCGATCTTCTCCGCCACAGGTCTCGCCTTCGCAGCGAACGTTTCAGACATCGGCTCGTTCTACCTTTACGGATATGGCTACGGCGCGGCGACGACGGCATCCTACATCAACAGCCGCGTCTGCTTCGACAACGTCCGCGTCTACCACAACGCCGACCTCGTGTACAAGAACGACTTCACGACCCGCACGCGCAATGTTGCGGGAGCGACGCGCGAGACCGGCAACATCGCCGCGCTTCAGTACAACCTCGACGGCGGGCAGGACCACTGGGTGCGCCGCGACTACACTGGCTCGGCCGGCTTCGACGCCAGGGCGACCGTGCGCAACGACAACGGAAACCAGTATCTCGCCCTCGGACGCTCCGCGGAAGCGGGCCGGACGATTCTCGTCGGCAACTCGCTCGGCGTCTCGCTCAGGAAGCTCTTCCGCTTCGAGGCCGACATCCGTCCGCCGTCGCAGTGGTCCGAGGCCAGCGGCGAGGCGACGATTGCGCTTGGCGATTCGCAGATGGCCCAGACTGAGGCGCCTGAAAGCTTCTATGCGGCGCACAGGCTGATCTCCTTCGGCTTCACGGGCACCAACACCGCAAACTCCTCGCATTGCCCCTACTACTTCAGCGGATGCAAGGCGCAGGTCTGCGGGACGCAGCTCAACGCCGAGATCGACACGACGCACTGGTACCGCTTCCGCCTGAACGTCAATCCGACAAGCGGCCTTTGCGACGTCCAGCTGTTCGACATGGGCGCGGAGCATCCGGCCCTTGGCAGCAGGCGCGGCGAAGTCGTGGCCGAGGCGACAGGCGTCGCCTTCGAGAACGCGCTTGCCGCGGGCGAGGGCGTATCGACGATCCACATCTCGGGCAAAGGGCTTTCCGGCGGCGTCGGGACGCTCGGCGTCGACCCGGCGCACGTCCTGATCGACAACATCAGGGCCCTGGACAAGCTCGGCCTGACGGTCTGGATCAGATAAGGGGAACGGAAGGCTAAAAAAACTTGGAGGGGTTGCTGCGGCAGTCCCTCCGTTTCTTTTGTTTTATTTGCGGCGCGTGTCGCGCTCGGCCCGGTTTTAAAAGTCCAGGGGTATGGCATTCTGCGAGGTGGGTTAGGACGCGGTGCTCCGGGACGGCAAAACTCCGTGTCCTTGTCAATCCGCGAAAGTGGTAAAAAGCGGTAAACTGTATCTTGATTTCCGGGTGAAAAGGTAGTAAAATCTTGGTGTTAAAATTGATAGAGATATAGTATGACTGGGTACTGTTCAGAGCCAATTGCTGTTGCCGTGCACCGCAGAGCCGCCAATGCGCTGCGGGAAGGGGTTCTCGTCGGCGTGACCAGGCCCGTCATCACCGCCATTTGCCAGGCCGGCTTAGGCGACAAGTCCGCGTTTGGCGGCATCGCGCTCGAGTTCTGCCGCGACGTAGCCAAGTGGTACTCCGACCCCGCGCACTGGAATCATCAGGGCGTGTGACATTCAAGATGACAGCTAAGGAGCGAGGAGAATACATGAAGACAAAATCAATCTGCGGATCTCGTTCGAGGCGGATGCTCCTTGTTGCGGGCCTCGCGGTCTGCGCATTTGCCAACGCAGCCGATTTCGACGCGACGGTCTGGCGAGGCGAGACGGCGTATGTGGATATACCGGAGGGGGTTAGGAGCCGGGAGTTGGTGACCAGTGGGCAGAAGTCAGGGGTCAGTATTGCGCTGGGATATTACGACGAAGTCGCGTACGAGATGCAGCCGAACGGCGTCGATGTTCGCAAGCGCCCCGATGTCTACCGCGAGGATGGCCTTCGCCCGCCGACAGTCGTCCGCGTAACAGCTGCGCCAGACGCGAAGCCCGGCATATACAGCTTCGGTCCGCTGGAGGTCTCGGTTTCGGACCGCGTCCTGCCTCCGGCGAAGGAATGGAAGTACTTCCTCGACCTGTGGCAGCATCCATGGGCCGTTTCGCGCTATTTCGGCGTGAAGCCGTTCTCGAAAGAGCACTATGCGAAGATGGAGCCCATCTACCGCGCGCTTGCGGAGAGCGGCTGCAAGGCGCTTACGACGACGCTCCTTGACCTGCCCTGGAACCACCAGTGCTACGACGGATACTACTCGATGGTTGGCCGCGTGAAGAAAGCGGACGGCTCCTGGACGTTCGACTACGGGATATTCGACGAATACGTTGAGTTCGGCCGCAGATGCGGGCTTGGGCCGGACATCGCGTGCTACACGATGTGCCCCTGGAAATACAGAGCTACGTGGAAGGAAGAGGTGAAGGGCGAACAGGGAACGGGGAACGGGCTTGTCGACCGGAGAGAGAAGATACTTCCCGGGACCCCGGAATTCAAGGACTACTGGGGTCCGTTCCTCGTAGACTTCGCCGCGCATCTGAAGGAGAAGGGCTGGTTCGAGGACTCGTACATTGCAATGGACGAGCGCAAGCCGGAGGACGTCAAGGAAATCGTCGACCTGATTCAGGCGAATGCGCCAGGCATGAAGGTCGCAATCTGCGGCAAGACGAAACCGTCCGCATTCGCCGGAATCAAGATCGAGAACTTCTGCCAGGGGCTTATCCATCTTCGTGACAACTTCCTGCCAGAGCTCGCGCCGCGCCGTGAGAAGGGCTATAAGACGACGTTCTATGTGTGCTGCTCGGCGGCGCATCCGAACACTTTTATGGAAAGTCCGCGGGACGAGGGCTTCTACCTGGGTGCGTATCCCGTGATGATCGGCTTCGACGGATTCCTCCGCTGGGCGGCGAACTCATGGCCGAAAGACCCGTACAAGGATGCATCGTACAGAACCAAGGACTGGAAGGCGGGCGACACTTTTCTCATCTATCCGGGAGGAGAGCTTTCGCAGCGCCTCATAGACCTTCGCGCCGGTGTGGTAGCGGCGGAGAAGTTGAGAATCCTGCGGGAATGCGGGACGGATAATGGGGGCGCCATTGCCGGGAAGGTTGCTGATATCGCAAAGCGCTACCATTACTTCCAGTCCGTGCGCGATCCGAGCTTCGGCTTTCATGACTTCCGCCGCGAGGTGGAATCGCTCGTGAACGGCTCTGCGGCACCTGTTGGCAATTGATGCTTGAAAAAAGAGTGCTGCGGTTCAATCTATGACATTTCCCCGGACGAGTTTCAATAATAAGAACAAGGAGACGGCGTGATGAAGAAGGCATTGGTTGTAGTTTGCTTGTTTTCATGCTTGCATATTTCCACAGTTGCCTATTCTGCGGAGGTCACTTCTGCTGAGGCGCAAGAGGCGGTCCAGGGCTGGGCGACGCTTCGCGAGGCTTTGGGCGAGCAGTTTACATCCCCGATAGGAGGCATCGCCACATACGATGGGGCGGATGGACGCGGCAAGTTCCATGTCGTGTCGTTCGAGGGCGGCGGGTATGCTGTGACGTCGGGCGACACGGATGTTGTGCCGATCCTTGCCTATTCAAAGGACGGCGAGTTCGTGGCGGGCGAGGAGAATCCGCTCTGGAGCCTGCTCACGCAGGATGTGGCAGGCCGCACGATGAGGCTGGAGGAGTCCGGAAATGCGCAGGTGCGCAGATCAGGGGGCATGAAAGCGTCCAATGGTGCAAAGAGCGCAAACGAAGACTCCGCAAATGCCTCCGCCTGGGCGAGGCTCAGGAAAGCGGCTGTCGCGCCGGCAAGGCCTTTGATGAAGGCGTCGCTTACGCATCAGACTTCCGTCGCCGACCTGCGCGTCGGGCCGCTCTGCGGGACGCGGTGGGGGCAGGGCAACGTCAGAGGCGGACCGTGCTACAACTACTACACGCCGGAAAACTACGTCTGCGGATGCGTGGCCACGGCGATGGCGCAGGTCATGAAATACTTCGAGTGGCCCAAGGCGAAGATCGAGGCCGGCGACCATTGGTACCACAGATGGGTCGTCAAGGATGGCGGCAACGTAGAGTGGACGGTGGGCAAGGTCCCGTCGACGGGAGAGGTTTTCGATGTGGCCGACAACGCGGCGTTTCCGGCAGGTCCGGCGTTCGGCGGGCCTTACGACTGGGCGAACATGCCGTCGAATCCGGAGTCGGACGGAATCACCGACGAACAGCGCATGGCCATCGGGCAGCTCACGCGCGACTGCGGAATCTCGGTGCACATGAAATATGCCAGCGGCGGAGGCTCGTCAGTCGGTGCGCGCGTCAAACTCCGCCTGCTTGACCAGTTCGGCTATGCGAACGCTGAGGTGATCTACGGCGGATCTGCGAAAGAACAGCAGAACGCGATGATCGGGAGCCTGGATCTCGGTTCTCCAAGCATCATAGGCATCAGCGGGCATGCCATCGTGGGCGACGGCTACGGATATTCCGAGGGGCGGCTCTACATCCACTTCAACTACGGCTGGGAGAACAACGCGGCGACGGCATGGTACACTCCGCCGGACGAAGACGAGAGCGACTATCCGGTTCTCAATCGCATAACCTACAACATCTGCACGCCCGAGAAATGTTCGGCCGTGAACGGAACCGTCGTTTCAGGGCGGGTCCTCGGCGATGACGGCGCGCCTGTCGCCGGAGAGACCGTGACGGCGAGAGACAGGACGACGGGCGAGACGTTCCGCGCCACTTCCAACGAGAACGGGATATATGCGCTTCTCCTGCCGCCGGAGACTTCATACGACATCGAGACGGAGTCGGACGGAAAGTTCGCGCGGGCTACTGTGCGCGTCGAGCGCACGGTGTCCAATCACATCACCGAAGAACTGGAAGAGGACAAAGTGACGCATTCCTCCGATGGCGTTGTCGCCAACCATCCAGGCGTAGACCTGACGCTTTCGGCGGAGGAACCTAAGGAAGTCAAATGGCTGGATGAATCCGCGGCGACGAGCAAGTTGACGGGCGTGTGGTCGCAGGACGTCACATACGGCGCAGACAACAGGGCGTATCTCGCCGGCGATATCGCCTTTACGCCCTACCACGCCTCGACCGGCAGCGTCGTGACGGTCGAGTTCAAGACGCAGTTCTGCGGATGTTCCAAAGACGATGCGCCAGAGTCGGATGCGCAGGCCGCAGTTCGCCTCGGGACAAACGGCTGCTTCCAGGTGTGGACAAGGAGACAGTCGGGGGATGTGAGCGGCGGAGCGGGCGAGCTGGGCTGGGTGGACGCCGAGGCCGAGGGTGTGACGCCTGTTTCCGGTGAGGAATACACTCTGCGCACTACGTTCGACTACGCGTCGGGCACGTACGAAGTGGAAGTCATGACGGGCTCGGCGGGGTTCGTTCCCCTCCAGATCCAACTCGAAACCCCAACTCGTTCCATCCCCCTCGCCGCCTCCGCCAGCCGCATGACCAGCGTCGCATTCGTCGGCGACACGTACTTCACGTCGCTTTCCGGCGATTGCAGATACGAGGCGATCGGCTTTCTGCCTGGCGAGATCACCGTTGCGGATGCGACCGTGGTGCTCGACGCTGCAAAGGCGGCGTGGCTGAACGCGCGCGGCGACTACGCGACAGTGAGGGACAGGCTTGCGAACGTCACGTCCGACGAATTCGCGACGGCCTGGCTCTGCAATCTCGACATCATGAACGAGGATGCGTCCGCTAAACTGAGCATAACGCGCATCGACGTCGCGTCCGACAACGTGACGGTCGGCGTCACGCTTGAGCGCACCGGCGCCGTTGCACAGAAGATCAACGGCACGCTTAAGTTCTACGGCGCGTCGGCGCTTGACGCGTTCAGCAACGGA
>JAEEZC010000159.1 GCA_016288465.1 Verrucomicrobiota bacterium
GCTGCTGGCCGAGACCTCCACGTCCATCGGACGCATAGGCGAGCTTTCCGGATTCGGCAACGAACGCTATCTGAAGAAGCTGTTCCGCAGCCGCTTCGGATGCACGATGCGGGAATGGCGGCGCCGCGCCGCCGGCGCGGACGTCGACGGAAAGGAGTGAATTGCGGTGAAAGGAGCGGTAGAGATGGAAGAAGAGATTGCCGAGGAGGAAGGGCGGAATCCCGCAAAGGAGAAGCGGACGAAGCCCGAGAAGACGCCTGAAGACCTTGCCGCGATCGCATATCTCGACCGCCTGCGCAGCGGGGAGGGCGAGACCATGCCGATGAATCTGCCGCTTGCATGCGTCGTGAAGGTCGTCGCCTACGAGGAAGTGCCGAAGGCGAACGACCGCTACGCGCTTGCGACGCTGCTCGGGCCTGCGGGACGCACATGGAAGATGTGCATAAACAGGTATTACCTGGAGAAGGGAATGAGGGCTCTCTTCGTGTCGGGCGACGCCGCGATGCCGAACACGGACCGCTTTCGCAATCGCGACGTGGCCAAGGTGAAGCTGAGAGTGTTCAGATTCGGATTCGGAGTCAAGGAGACGCGCCTTCTGCCGATTGTCAGCCGCAACATCTACTACTACAACTGCGGGCTGTTGTACCCGCTCGACGAGTTTCCGGAACTGAAGGGCGTTCGCACTGGCACGGTATGCGCCGAGAGGCTCGGCATAGAGAAAGTGTACGAACTTCGCCGACTTGTCGCCATGCCGAAGCCGAAGAAGGGCTCCGTGTTCGTGCCGGGCCGGAGCTGAGCACGGACGCAGTCCGGCTTTCAGATGCAACGGAAACACCAACCACATGGGAGGTCAGACGATGGAAGGACGTGTAGAATACGCTGCGATGCGCAAGCGCGAGATGAACTGCTGCCAGGCGGTGCTGGTCGCATTCTCCGACGTGCTCGGAAAGGACGAAGCCGAGCTTCTTCGCATTGGGTCCGGCTTTGGCTCCGGCATGGGGACCATGGAGGGCACCTGCGGCGCGCTCGTCGGCGCGATAATGGTGTCGTCGCTCGTTTCGGAGAGGGGCGAGGCCATGAGCAACTCGCGCGCCATAGTGCCGCGCTTCAGGGAGCTGTGCGGAGGCGCCACGATATGCCGCGAGCTGAAGGGCGTCGACGCCGGCAGGCCGCTTTGCAGCTGCGAGGACTGCGTGAGAAACGCGGTGCGCGCCGCCGAAGAGGCGTTGGGCGTCAGCTGAGCGGGCTATTGCCTTGAGTCGCCTCCGTGGAGGAGCCTCCATTCGCGTGGGGTCTGGCCGGTAAGCCGGCGGAACACCTTGCCGAAATACGAAGCGTTGCAGAATCCGGTGACTGATGCGACGGTCGAAAGCTTGTCGTCCGACGAGATCATGAGCCTCTTGGCCTCCTCGATGCGAAGCCGCGCGATTTCGTCCAGCACCGAATGGCCCAGCTCGCTGCGCGACATAGCGTTGAGGCGCCTCAGCGAGATGCCGAGCCCCGCCGCCACCTGAGACGGGCCGAAGTGCGACGAGATGTCCTGCGAAATCAGCGCCGTCGCCTTGCGAAGCGTCTCGTCGTCCACGGCCGTCACATCGGTGGAGCGGCGCGTCACCACGCACTTCGGCTTGATCGAGATCACGGTGTCGCGGCTCGCCTTGCCGTCCATCATCCTGTCCAGCAGCGCGACTGCGGTTCGGTACTTCCGCTCCTCGTCCCGGTCGATGCCGGAGATCGGCATGGACCTGCGGCAGTTGTGTATGGAAGAGTCGTTGGCGCTGAGGATGGCGACGTTGTGCGGCACCGCGATTCCCTTGTCGAGGCAGATGCGGGCGAGGAACGCGGCGTTGTACGAGTTGTATGTGTAGACCGCGACCGGCTTCGGCGCGTTGCGGAGCTTGCGGACGGTCCAGTCGACGAGGGCGTTGCGTCCGCTGCGCCCGCCGGCCTCCTCCGGCCAGATCCAGCGCGCAGGCGGCTCGCCTTTCCATGCTGCGGCGAACGAGTCGTAGCGCTCGTCGTGCTGGCGCGTCCACTCGAAGGCGTAGAAGGCCGCGTGCCTGAAGCCGCGCTCGGCGAAGTGCTCCGCGGCGAGGCGGCCGAGCTCCTCGTTGTCGTGGATCACCGCTCCCATTCCCCTGCGCATCCTGATGCCGAAGAGGTCGACGATCGGGATCCTCCGCCTGATGAGCTTCTCGAGGAAGGAGTTCATGACAGGCTCGTCGAGGAACATCGACAGCACGCCGTCCCCGTTCCAGTAGCGCGGCGGATTGAACCGCTCGGCGATTTCGAGCTGCCAGTTGTGCTTGTCGGCGTATTCCGCGATTACGGGGTATCCGCTCTCGAGGTACGGTCCGGTGAGCATTAGAACGTCGCGCGGCTTCTTCATGCGCACATTATACCACAACTTCGCCGATTGCGGCACGCCTCGTCCCCTGCAGGAAGTTGTTAGTTGCCTGGCAGATTAATGACACCTTTTGTATTCCACGGGCGAGAGGAAATTTGTTATCATTCTCACGTCAGCCGGAAGCGGGAGGAAAAACCAGTGTTTGACGAACTTCAAAGAAGGGAATTTCTCAGGGGAACCGCGTGGATGGGCGCTGCGGCGCTCGCCGCGGGCCGCGTCGCCGCGGCAGAGCGTCCTGCGGCGGGCCTTTCGATGGCGGGCTTCGCCGTGCCGGCGATGGAGAGGGTGCGCATCGCGTTCATCGGGGTCGGCGAGCGCGGTAGCGCCGCGGTGAAGCGGGTCTCGAGAATCCCGGGCTGCGTGGTCGAGGCGATATGCGACCTTCGCAAGGAGGCCGTCGACTCAAACCAGAAGTGGCTCAGGGAGAACCGCCCCGACAACGCGGCGAAGCGCTTCTATTCCGGCTCAAGCGAGTGCTGGAAGGGCGCATGCGACGATCCGGGCGCGGACCTCGTCTACGTCGCGGTGCCGGCCTACCTCCACGCGCGCATCGCCGTCTACGCGATGAAGGCCGGAAAGCACGTCCTCGTCGAGGTCCCCGCCGCGAACACGCTTGACGACTGCTGGAACATCGTCGAGACGAGCGAGGCGACGCGCCGCCACTGCATGATGCTCGAGAACTGCTGCTACGGCGAGGACGAGCTTCTCGCGTGGAACCTCTGCCATCAGGGCGTGCTCGGCAGCCTCTCTCATGCCGAGGGCGCGTACATTCACAATCTCACCGAGCGCCATCTCGAGAACTCGTTCCGCAACCGCAATCCGCCCAAGAAGAGCTCTCTGCACGGCAACTCGTATCCGACGCATCCGCTCGGGCCGATATGCCTGTACCTCGACGTGAACAGGGGCGACCGGATGGAGCGCATCGTCTCCGTCTCGTCCGGCAGCTTCACCTGGAA
>JAEEZC010000160.1 GCA_016288465.1 Verrucomicrobiota bacterium
GAGTGAACGGACCTTGCTCTGCCTGTGTACGAGGCGTTTCCTTACGGTGTACGCGGCATTCCCTAACTGTGTACGCGGCATCCCCTGCCTGTGTACGGAGGAGTTTTGACGTCACTTCAGTGGTGAAGTGACGTCAATATACCATTGAAGTGACGTCACTTCTATGGTGTAATGACGTCAAATCTCCCCCGTACACGCCTAGCAAACGCCGCGTACACGGTTAGGGAATGCCGCGTACACGCGTGGAGAACGCGCAAAACACTACTGAATATGCTGAAAACGCGTTAATAACCGTTGTGTTGCGCTTTTTGTCGTCCGCTGTCGCGGCGGCAGTCGAGCGCTATCGATTGCTATCGCTAGCTGTCGATTCGGCAGTTGCCTTTTCGTGCTGCGGTGATGCAATTGTGATGCCGGATATGCTATAATTACAGCGGACTGAAGAGTTCGGCATGCCGACGACGAGAAGGACAAAGGCGGCATCGTCCCGACATGAGTGGAGGTGTGAATGGCGGAAGAAGGGCAGCAAGATCTCATCGGACGTGAATTCGTCCATTTCAAAGGCGGACGCTATCGGCTTGAGGGTTTCGCCAAGGACTCCGAGACGCTCGAGGAGATGGTCGTCTACCGTGCCTTGTATGGCGAACACGGGCTTTGGGTGCGTCCTGCAAAGATGTTCTTCGAGACAGTTGAACGAGATGGCAGGCGAATGAAGAGATTTGAACTTGCGGAGGTGCGGCCATGATGAAGATTGTTCAGGGCGACATCACGAAACTTGAAGTCGACGCAATCGTAAACGCCGCGAACCAGGTGATGCTTGGTGGCGGCGGAGTCGACGGGGCTATTCATCGCGCGGCTGGCAGAGATCTGTTCCAGGCCTGTCTGAAGGTGCCTGAGGTGAGACCTGGCGTGAGGTGTCCGACTGGAGAGGCGCGCATCACGCCGGGTTTCAGGCTGCCAGCAAGGTTCGTCATACACACGGTCGGCCCTGTCTATCGGGACGGGCGGCACGGAGAGGAGGAGAAGCTTGCCGCCTGCTATCGCAACTCGCTCTCTCTTGCCGCGGAGAACGGTTGCAGGTCGATTGCGTTTCCGTGCATTTCGACAGGGGTGTACGGCTATCCGATAGAAGACGCCGCCAGAGTCGCCGTCCGCGAGACCGCCGAATTTCTCAAGGCGCATGACGGGATAGAAGTAGTGTTCTGCTGCTTCTCCGGCGGCGACAGGGCGGTTTACGAGAATCTGATCAAGGCATGAGCAAGACATACACTGATTTCTCCCAGCTTTCAAAGGGGCTCTTTCGCAAGAGCGCCCCGGTCGAGGAGATAAAGCCCCAGCCGAAGAAGACTTCAGACTGCGGCGAGGAAGCGCTGTCGTTCTTCGGTCTGAACAGACGGAATGTGCAGTCCGGCGCGTCCGGCTCCGGATCGGCGCAGGGACGCATCCTGGCTCTCGAAGCCGACGTGCGGACCTTGCGCGCCGAATCCGCCGCGCTTGAGTCGGCGAAGTCGGAAGCGGAACGGAAAGCGGACGGCCTTGAGCGGCTCTTGGCTGACGAAAGGCGGATGAGGGAGGCTGCGGAGGCCGAGCGCGACAGGCTGCGCGGCGAAGTGACGCGGCTGCGGAACGAACTGGAGGACGCATTGACCGCGCCGTCGGCCCCGTCCGCAACGGCCGCGCCAGTGCAGGAAGTGCGAGTCGACGGCTTGCTGCGTTCGCCGAAAACGTCGGAGGCGTTTCCGGGCGAGGTCAGGGAGCACGTCATTGCCGCGCTAGCGGATGCGCTTGAGGCGGCGAAGAGTTCAGACCGCGAGAGGCGGTCGGCGGTGTTGGGCGAGGTGCTTGCGGTCAACAGGCCGAGCGGCGAACTTGAGCGCCGCCGAAAGGAGCTGCGGCAGATAATAAAGGACACCGGTTCGTTTGTCGACGCCCGCACGATGACCGCGCTGGCGAAGCTGGGCTTCAAGTGCGTGTCGGGCAACAAGCACTGGAAGATTGACTACGCCAATGTCCGCACGCCGATTTCAAAGACACCTTCCGACCATCGCTCCGCATTGAACACCGCTACCAGCATGGCCAACAGGTGCTTCTGACGGAATGGAGATGCGAATCTGTCTTTCGGTGGTCCTCTGCGTCGACTAGGCGGACGCCTAGCGAGACGAATGTCGCATATGAGATGCATCGACCGCCTCGGATATGGTATAATTCTCACCTTATGAAAAATCGTATGGCATTGTGTTCTTTCGTCGTTGCCGCATCGGCGGCGGCTTTGAGCGCCTCCGCAGGCATTGGAGGCGAGTGGATTTCGGTACCGGACGCGCCAGTTTACATTGGCCCTGTCAGGGACGGTTCGCGCGCGGCGGACGGGACGAGCTGGTTCGCTCGTACGTTCACCAATTCGGCCGACATCGTCTCGGCCAAGTGGACCGTCGCCGGCCTTGGCGTATTCGAGGTCTTCGTCAACGGCGCGCGCGTCGGCGACGACTTCCTGAAGCCTGGCTTCACCCATTACGCCAAGACGAAGTATGCGTTCGGCTACGACGTGACGGGCATGCTCAGGCGCGGCAAGGGAGAGGTGAACGTCCTTGCCGCGGAAGTGTCGGCGGGATGGTGGCGCGACAAGATCGTCACACCTTCGCACAAGGACGCCAGCCGCGGCTTCTCCGGCTCCAAGAGCGCGTTTCTCGGCGAGCTCGAGGTCGCGTATTCCGACGGACGGCGCGAGACCGTCGCGACCGGCGTAGACGGATGGCGCTGCGGCGTCGC
>JAEEZC010000161.1 GCA_016288465.1 Verrucomicrobiota bacterium
CACAAGGTGATCGCGCTCGTCGGCGGCGCGACGGGGCTCATCGGCGACCCGAGCGGCAAGTCCGCCGAGAGGAACATGCTCACGGTCGAACAGGTCGAGGAGAACAAGAAGGGCATACGCGAGAACCTTTCGAGGATACTCGACTTCGACGGGCCCAACGCCGCCATCATGGTCGACAACTACGACTGGTACAAGGGCACGAGCGCAATCGAGTTCCTGCGCGACATAGCGATCAACTTCCGCGTACCTCAGATGCTCGCGAAGGAATCGGTCAAGAAGCGCCTCGAGGCGAGCGAGGGCGCCCTTACGTTCACCGAGTTCAGCTACCAGATTCTCCAGGGCAACGACTTCCTGCACCTCTACGACAACTACGGCTGCCAGATGGAGGTCGGCGGGGCGGACCAGTGGGGCAACATCACCGCGGGCACGGACCTCGTCCACCGCATGCGCGGCAAGACGGCGTACGGCCTCACGTTCCCGCTGCTGCTCGACTCGTCCGGCAGGAAGTTCGGCAAGAGCGAGGGCAACGCGCTCTTCCTGGACGGCGGAATGACGCCGGTCTTCGACTGGTACCAGTACTTTCTCAGGACGCCCGATGCGGACGCGATACGCTACCTCAAGGTGTTCTCGATGCGCTCGCTGGACGAGATCGCCGCGCTTGAGGCGGAGATGAAGGCTCGTCCCGAGGCGAGGATACCGCAGAGGGCGCTGGCGGACGAGCTGACACGCCTCGTCCACGGCGAGGAGGGACTGAAGAAGGCGCAGGAGGCGACGGAGGCGCTGTACGCGAAGAAGACGGCAGCTGATGTCGCGAAGGCGGAGAACGTGCCGAGCGCGGCGGTCTCTGTGGCGGACTGCGTCGGCAAGCCGGTCTTCGCCGTCGCCGCCGCGGCGGGCATGTTCAAGTCGAACGGCGAGGCGCGGCGCATGGCGAAGCAGGGCGGCCTGTCGCTCAACGACGAGAAGGTCGGCGACGACCGCCTATTCGCGGCCGAGGACGTAAGGGACGGCGTCGCCGTCCTCAGGAGCGGAAAGAAGAACTATTTCGTCCTGCGGTTCTCGTGACCCTGGGTCTGCGCCTTGAGAATCATAGAGAAATACGTATTCACGGCCTTTCTGTCGAGCTTCGTGCTCGCGTTTCTGGTGCTGTCGTTCGTGCTGACGATCGGGCTTCTGGTGCAGATCGTCGGCTACATCATGGACGGCGTGCCGATGTCGCTGGTGGGCGAGTTCTGCCTGGTGTCGTTTCCCGAGACGCTGCAGTGGTCGATACCGCTGGCTCTGCTGGTCTCGGCGATACTGGTGTTCTCGCGCATGAGCGCGGACTCGGAGATAGCGGCGATGCGCGCATGCGGGATACATCTGATGCGCGTCGTGAAGTGGCCGGTGCTGTTCGGCCTCGCCTGCACGTTGCTGGGCGTGTTCGTGAACAACGAGATCGTCCCGCGCGGCCACCAGATCAGGCGGACACTCAAGGCCCGCGTGTCGGTAGGCGCGGGGCTCAACGTCCTGGAGCCCGGGCGCGTGATAGACGAGTTTCCGAAGGTGAAGCTCTACTTCGGCTCAAGGGACGGCAACTGGCTCTACGATCTTGTCGCGCTCGACTACTCGAATCCGTCGGTTGACAGGATGATAACCGCCGAGAAGGCGCTTGTGGAGCAGGACGGCAAGGACATCAAGCTCGACCTCTACCAGATGACGGTCGACCCGCTCGACGAGAAGCATCCGGCGATGGCGAGGCTGGGCCGCTTCTCGTACGTGATAAAGGGTGTGCTGGGCGACGCAAAGTACCGTCCCGGAGAGAAGGACCTCTGTTTCGTGCCAATGCTGCGGCGGATTGCCGAGCAGCGCAGGAAGGTCTCGGAGTCGTCTGGCTCGAGCGGAGCCAAGGGGACGGAGCGCAACTTCGCCAAGAGGCAGCTTAGCGCGTTCAAGGTGGAGCTCATGAAGCGGTTCGTCTTCGCGATGGCGTCGCTGTGCTTTGTGCTCGTGGGCGTTCCGCTTGGCATACACTCGCAGCGCAAGGAGAGCTCCATCGGCATGGCGATCGCGCTTGCCGTGGCGCTCGGCTACTACGTCGTCGTGATACTGATGCTCTCCCTCGAGAAGAACTTCTCCATCCATCCGGAGCTGCTCATATGGGCGCCGGTGCTGGCGTGCTTCGCGCTGGCGGCGAAGCTGACGAGGAGGCATCTGTGACAGCTGACAATACAGGAGGACCGCATAATGGCTAAGATACACCCAACCGCGATTGTCGAGGACGGAGCCGTTCTCGGCGCAGACGTCGAGGTCGGACCCTACGCGCACATCGGGCGCGACGTGAAGATCGGCGACGGGACGCGCGTTGCGCAGGGCGCGATAATCGACGGGCACACCACGATAGGCTCGCAGTGCCAGGTGTTCCCCTACGCCTGCATCGGCATGAAGACTCAGGATCTGAAGTACAAGGAGGGCTCCACGAGCTACGTCGAGATAGGCGATCGCACGGTGATACGCGAGTTCGCGACAGTCCATCTCGGGACTGCGGACGGCGAGAAGACGGTCATCGGCTCGGACTGCCTCTTCATGTGCTACTGCCACGCGGCGCACGGGGTGATCCTCGGCGACCACTGCATATGCTCCAACTCCGTGCAGCTTGCTGGCGACGTGCACCTGCAGGACTGGGCGATAATCGGCGGCTGCTCCGCCTCCCACCAGTTCTGCACCGTCGGCGCGCACGCCATGGTCGGCGGAATGTGCAAGATCAGGCAGGACTTCCCGCCCTACATGCTCGGCGACATGGTGGACGGCTCGATGAAGGTCATCGGGCCCAATGTCGTCGGCCTCACGCGCCGCGGTTTCTCCAAGGACGTCATACACGCGCTCAAGGAGGCACACCGCTTTCTCTACCGCGACGGACTCAACCGGACCCAGGCGCTGGACCGCGTCGAGAACGACGTCGAGCAGTTCGAGGAGATCAAGGCGCTTGTGGCCTTCTACCGCCATTCGCAGCGGGGCGTGAGCTGACGGGCGCATGCGGTTCCATCTGGAGCGACGGCTGATCGGCGCGGGGAGAAGGACTGGAAGATGACGGAAAATCCGATAGAGGGGCTTGCGTTCAGCGGCGCGACGTTTGACTCGCGCAGCGTCAAGCCGGGAATGCTATTCGTCGCCCTCAAGGGCGACAAGGCCGACGGGCACGACTACATACCTCAGGCGCTTGCCGCAGGCGCCGCAGGAATAATCGACGGGTACGACGAGCTCGACAGGATCGCGTGCGAATACCGGCGCTCGCTCAAGGCCAAGGTCGTCGGCATAACCGGCTCGGCAGGAAAGACCACGACGAAGGAGCTGGTGAAGACGTTCCTTTCGACCGTCGGCAAGGTGCATGCGACGGAGGGGAACTACAACAACCACATCGGACTGCCGATAACCATACTGAACTGTCCGAAGGACGCGGACTTTCTCGTTCTCGAGATGGGGACCAACCATCCGGGCGAGATAGCGCATCTCTGCGACGTCGCCGAAATCGACTGTGCGCTGGTGACCAACGTCGGGACTGCGCACATCGAGTTCTTCGGCGACCAGGACGGCATTGCGAGGGAGAAGGGCGTCGTTCTGGAGCGCGCCAGGGAGTTCGGAGTGGTCTCGAAGGAGAACGCGCGACTGGAGATGCTGCGAGGAATGTGCCGAGGGGAGCTCGTCGTGGCCGATCCGCGGCAGGAGTGGATGGCGAAGGCGCTCGAGGGAGTGCTCCCCGGCGAGCACAACCTCTCCAACGCATGTCTCGCCTTCGCCCTTGCGGAGCGCTTCGGCGCGACGAAAGAGGGCTGCTCCGCCGCGCTCGCCGGCTTTTCGCTTCCGGGCGCGAGGTGGCGCAAGAGCGAGAAGTGGGGCGTGACGTTCATCGACGACACGTACAACGCGAACCCAGACTCCATGATCGCCGCGCTGGACACTCTGGCCAGCACGCCTTGCGACGGGAAGCGCGTGGCCGTGCTTGGCGACATGTTCGAGCTTGGCGAGCGCTCGCTTGAGCTGCACAGGAAGGTCTTCGGCCATGCGATGAAGCTTGGCATTCCGCTTGTCATCGGGGTCGGCGAGATGTCGTCCCAGTGCCTCTGCCATCTCGTCTACAAGGACCTCAAGACGCTCAAGAAGAAATTCCGTCTCGACGTGTCGGCCGGCGACCTCGTCCTTCTCAAGGCCTCGCACGGGATGCATCTCGGCGAACTTTTGGTATAATATCCGGAAATGCTCGAAATCAGAAACCTCGCCTTCGCCTACAGCCGAGCCCCGGTGCTTCGGGACGTGTCGTTTGTAGTCTCGCCGGGCGAGGTGGTAGTGGTGGTGGGCGGCAACGGCGCGGGCAAGACGACTCTTCTGCGCATACTCGCCACGCTGGCGGTGCCGGATGCGGGGCTGGTGCTGGCCGACGGCGACAACGCGTTCGAGCGTCCGCTTCGTTACCGTCGGCAGCTCGGGTACATGCCGGAGAATCCCGCGCTTTACGAAGACATGACTGTCAAGGAGTATCTGGCGTATCGCGCGAGTCTCAAGGGCGAGCCCGCGAAGCGCGTGAGGCGGCGCATAAGCGAAGCCTCGGAGATGTGCCAGATCGACGGGCTCCTCAGGTCGGCCATAGGAAGACTTTCGTTCGGGCAGCGCAAGCGCGTGGCCCTGGCGGACGCGATACTGCTGCGGCCCAGGGTGCTTCTGCTGGACGACTTCCTGTCCGGGCTGGACACGTCGATGCGCGATGCCGCCGGAAGCGTGCTTTCGGAGGCGGCGTCGTTCTCGTCCGTCATAGTCGCAGGCCATGAGATATCCGACCTTGTGAAATGCGCGACGAGGTTCCTTGTCCTGCGGGACGGGATCATCTCGACTTCGATCGAGGCGGCCGGCGTCTCGGCCGACGAGCTTGAAAGACGTGTGCGGGCTGCGCTTGCCGGAGGCGTGTCATGAGCGCGATATCGGTCACATGCCGGCGCACGCTGTCCCGGGCGCGCAGCCTCTTCGCGACGGTTCTGGCGGTGCCCGGGTTCGCGGCTGCGAGCGCGGCACTGTTCGCGTTCCGGCTTGAGGCGGCGGAGGGAACTCGGCAGACCATAGCGGTCGTCTGGGCGACTTCCGCGGCTCCGTTCCTGCCGGTGCTGGCCGCGTTCCTCGCGATGGACGTCTGGAGCGACGAGCGCCGCACGGGCAGGATGTCGCTGCTGCTTTCCACTGCTGTGCGGGAGAGGGACTTCGTGCTGGGCAAGGCGCTTGGCGTGTGGCTGGCCTCCGCTGCGGCCGCGGCGCTTTCGCTTGTGTTCGCGCTGGGTTCGCTTGCGTTCTTCGCGCCGTCGGCGCTTGCGGACGTCAGGCTGGTGGCCTTCGGCCCCGCGATGTTCGCGCTGCTCATGCAGAGCGCTCTCTGGTGCGCCGCCTCCGTCGCGTTCAGCGCGATGTTCTCGCGGGCCTTCGCGGCGGCATGCGCGTCGGTGACGGCGCTGGCCGTTCTGCCGCGGTGCCTCTGGGCTGCGGCGATGCTGTGGTCGTCGTCAGGGAGGCCCGCGTTCGGGGAGATGCCGCTTGACGCGCAGGTCGCGGACTTCGCCGCTGGCGTGGTCTCGACCGGTGCGGTGGTCACTTTCGCGGCGCTGACCGCGATGTCGCTGTTCATCGCGGCAAAGTGCGTCGCCCTTACCAGGTTCTCCGGCCGGCGCTCCGGCAAGTGGCGTTTCTCCACTGCGGTGGCGATGGCGCTCTCGGTAGCTCTTGCGGTGTCGGTTTCGGTTCTCGCGTTCAGGCTGGACGAGACGCTGGATCTTCCCGTCGGCAACGTCGTGACCTTTTCCCAGAGGATGAGGCACATACTTTCCGAGTCGTCTGGGCGGGTGGCCGTGACGGCGTTTCTGCCGCGCAACGCACCGCTCTTCAAGCCGGTGTCGCACTTCCTGCGCACTCTGAAGCGGCAGGCTGATTCCGCCGGTGGACTGACCATGACGCTGTACTTCGTGGACCCGAAGTGGGACCTTGGCGCCGCGGAGAGACTGGTGCGGCTCGGTGCCAAGGAGAACTCGGTCGTTTTCGAGAAGGGGCACCGTTCCGTGGTTCTGCCTCTGGACGACAGCTTTGGCGACAGGCCGGTCGCGTCGGCCATCCAGCGCGTGGCAATGCCGCCGAGGCGCCGCGACGTGTACTGGACGACCGGTCACGGCGAGGCGGCGTTCGACTCGTACGGAACATGGGGCCTCAGCGACATCGCGCGCGAACTCGCGCGCAGCGGCTACAGGAACATGACGCTCGACCTCTCAGCCGACAAGGCGATTCCCTCCGACTGCGCCCTCATTGTCATAGCCGGCGCGAAGGAGTCGTTTTCACGAGCCGAGCTCGGCCGCATCGACGCGTATCTAAAAGGCGGCGGTCGGCTGCTCGTCATGATGGGCCAGCCGGGCGAGACGGGCGTGGCGTCAATACTCCCTTCTTGGGGCATTCGTCCCGTCGTGCAGCCGCTGGTAGGCGTGCGGACGCTGTCTGGGTCCGACGTCATAGTCTCGGATTTCACCGACCATCCGATTGGCTCTCAGCTTGCGGGTTCGCGCATCGTGCTCGAGAAGCCCCTGTCGTTCGCGTCGTCGGCGGTCGCCGAAAGCGGCTCTGGCGCCGACAGGCTCGAGTTCTCCCAGGTCGCCCGCGTCGGCCAGTCGGCCGTGGCTGCGGCTGTTGAGCGCGGAGGAACCGTCGGAAGCGACCTGGCGGTGCGGCCGACGAGAATCGTGGCGATAGGAGACCCGTCGTTCGTGCTAAACGGCCAGCTCGCGTCCCGAGCCAATGCCAACCGGGACTTCTTCCTCAACGCCGTGGCCTATCTTTCCGGCGCTGACACGTTCGGCTCCAGCGGACTTGAGGTGGACGCCCTCTCGACAGGGATGGACCGTGACGCGCGGGTGCGATTCGCCATTGTGACGGTGGCGGGGCTGCCTGGCGTCGTGTTTCTGCTTCTCGCCGCAGTGGCGATGCGCAGAAGGAGGCGTGGTTGAGCAACATGCGGGCTATCTTCTGGCTTCTGGCCGGCACCCTGGCTGCGGTTGCGGCGAACGTGCTGCTTTCCATGAGGGCGCCGTCGGCGCGCTCCATGCAGAGGCATTCTCTCGTCGATCCCGCCTTCACGGCATCGAAAGTCACCATCTCGCGCGCGGGCGAGCAGCCGATTGTGCTGGAGAGGACGGACCGCTGGGCGCTGGTAGAGCCTTTTGCCGGCAAGGTGGACCAGCAGGTGGTGCTGCGGCTTCTGGACGCGCTTTCGTTCACTGCAGTCGAAGACGCCCTTTCCGATCTTGAGCTGCTGAGACTAGGCAGGACTCGCGACGACTTCGCCCTGGCCGAGCCGGCGCTGTCGGTGGCGGTTGAGGACGGCGCGAAGTCTCTGTCTGTGTACTTCGGTTCGGCGACGCCATCTTCAAACGGCGTGTACGCGGCGGTGAGCGGCTCCGACGTCGTGCTCGTTGTCCCGTCTTCGGTTCGGGCGGCCGCAGACCTGAGAGCCGAGGCGTTCCGCGAGCGCGACATCTTCCCGTATGAGCCGGACTTCGTCACGGGCTTTGACCTCAAAAGGGCGGACTCCACGCTTCTTGTCTTCACGCGGGACGGCGACGGATGGCGCGTCGGCGACAATACGGCGTCGGCGTCGAAAGTCAAAGAGTTCCTGGCTCTTGTCGTGGACGCGAGCGCAATGGACTTCGTGTGGCCGGTAGGGGCTTCGAACGAGACTTCCATGGCGTCGGCCGCACTTCTCTCCAGCTACGGGCTCGACCCCGAGAGCGCCATGTCCGTGAATCTCCACTGCCGGGACGGTGCGGACAGGCGCATACTTCTCGGCAACGACGCCGGAGACGGCAAGTACTATGCCCTTGTCCACAATGGAGGCGCCGTTGTCACGCTGCAGACCGGGCTGCGCGCTGCCGCGCTTCAGGACGCTCGCGCCTTCTCCGATTCGCGGCTGTTTCCGGTGGAAGAACCGGCGGTTCTGTCGTTTACGATAGCGGACGGCGACACTTCGTACGTTGTCGCTCGTGCAGGCGAGGGCGCGTGGAGGCTTGATTCGCCGGTTGCCGCCACTGCCGACGCCGAATTCGCCTCGGCGCTTTTGGGGCGGATTCTCGCTCTGACTCCGTCTGATCTATCTGCGGACGGACTGAAGGTGTCGGTGTCTACCAATCGCGCTCCGATATCCGTTTCCGCCCAGCGGCTGCTTGGAGGCCGCAGGCTGGAGGACCTGCGTTCGCGCGAGATACTCAGAATAGATCCTGCGCTGGTCCGGAGGCTGGTTTCCATACCTGGCGGGAAGAGTCCGAAGAAGCCTGTTTCCGTTGTGTACTCCAGAGAGCGCCGAGTCTGGAGCGCCGAGACCGACGAAGGCCGGGACCTGGTCGTACGCGAGGCTGGCGTCAAGGGCGTGCTTTCGGCGCTTAATCCGCTGAAGGCGTCGCATGTGGTGTCGCTAAAGGCGTCCGCCTCCGACCTCGCCAGGTACGGCATAGAGAAGCCTTTCCACCAGATTGCCGTCGATCAGGAGAAGGAGAGCTCCGTGCGGCGCAACATTCTCATCGGCGCTGCGGTGGAAGGCGGCCACTACGCGACAATCGGCTCTGCTGAGGCGATCTTCGTGCTGCCGAAGAAGGTTGTCTCGCTGCTCGTCGCGCCGCTGGTCGAGGAGTAGCTTCGGGGCCGGCTTTCCCGCCGAATCCGAAGCGATGCGGCACGACCGCTGGATTTATGGTATAATCGGGGGCGTCATGAAAACTCTGATCGATGCTATCGAGCGGGCCAAGTGCGTCGGATGCCTGACGGGCGCCGGGATCTCGACCCTTTGCGGAATCCCGGACTTCAGAGGTCCGCAGGGCCTCTACAGACAGCCGGACGCCGAGAGGATATTCGACATCGACTGGTTCGACCGAGACCCGTCGATATACTACAGGGGCTGCTCGGAGCTTGTATACGGGCTCGGGAGGTTCGAGCCTGGCCCCGTACACAAGGCGCTGGCTCGGCTCGAGGCGGCCGGCAAGCTGGCCGGCATAGCGACCCAGAACATAGACATGCTTCACCAGAAGGCTGGCTCTGGAAACGTCTACGAGGTGCACGGTTCCCCTATTATGCACCACTGCCGCAGATGCGGGGATGGCAGGACGTTCGAAGAGATACTAGAGATGCGCAAGACGGCTGAGGTTCCGAGATGCCGATGCGGCGGCGTCTACAAGCCCGACATCACGTTCTTCGGCGAGCAGCTGCCCGAGAGGGCCTTTGCAGAGGCGCAGGCGCTTGCCGCGAAGTCTGACGTATTCCTCGTGCTTGGCACGTCGCTTACGGTGTTCCCTGCTGCGGGACTTCCGCGCATCACACTGCAGGCCGGAGGAAGCTTGTACATCGTCAACGCCCAGCCGACGTCGCTCGACGACTATGCGGCTGGCGTCTGGCGTGACCTTGCCGAGTTTGCCGACGCGGTTCTCGCGGCCTATCCGGAACAGGCCCGGACGAAATGAACGCCCAGGGCCTTCATGTTATAATCGGCGAGGACGATTACCTTGTCGACCAGGCGGCCAAGAAGGCCGTAGGAGACTGCGCGGCCGTTGAGGTCGTGGATTCCGTCAATTCGACCAACGCCGAACTTCAGCTCGCCGACCTGCGCAAGGCGGACGAGAGCGTCTCGACGCCGCCTTTTCTGGAGCCCAGCAAGGCGACGTGGTGGAAGAACGTGGGCTTTCTGCCCGGAGGCAAGGCGTCCGAAGACGTCAAGGCCGCGCTGGAGAAGTTCGCCGCCAAGCTTGCATCCCTCGACCTGCCGGATAATCAGCGGTTTGTCATCTCGGGACCGAGACTCCTCAAGACCTCCGTGTTCGCAAAGCGCCTTGCCGGCGTAGCCCAGTTCGTGACATTCGCGGCCGGCAAGCCGTGGGAGGCGGCGCGTGAAGCGGCGGCGAGAGCGGACGAGCTGGCTGTCGAGGCGGGCCTCAAGTTCGCGCCGGGAGCGGCTGAGAGATTTGTGGCGGTCGTAGGAACGGACGCTCGCTCGATTGTGAGCGAAATCGGCAAGATGCGAGACTACATCGGCGGCGAGAGGAACGTCATCTCCGCCGAGGACGTCGCCGCGGTGACGAGCCCCGGCGCGAAGGTCGAGGCCGAGGTCTGGGACGTGACGGACGCCATCGGGTCCCGCAACGTCGCCGCCGCTCTCGCGGCGCTTAAGAAATTCGAACTTCAGAACGGCTTCGCCGTGTTTATGAGCGGCGCGATAGAGAGGTTCTTCAGACAGCTGCTTGACGTCAAGGAGGGCCGCACTGCCGGGATGAATCCCTACGCGATGAGAAAGAGCTCCGGCTTTGCGGCGAACTGGGAGCTGGCCGAGCTGCGTGCTGCGAGGGCGAGGTTCCTGGACCTTCGCGAGAAGGTCGTGTCAGGCACCGTCAGTGGCGATGTGCTTGTTGTCACGACGCTTTTGCGCGTCATGCGCCGATCTCAGCGGCGTCGTTGACGACGGCGTCGGCCATGGCGAGCTCGTCGGGGCGACCGTAGCCCCAGGCCACACCGATGGACCTGATGCCGCACTCCCTTGCCGCCACGAAGTCGCTTGACGTGTCGCCGACGATGGCGCAGTCAGGCTTCGGGGCTCCCAGTCCCCCAATGAGCCTGGCTAGCAGCTCGCCCTTGCGCAGCTTCTTTGCGCCTTGCACCCCCTGCGACACGTACATGTCGCCGGCGTAGATGCCGTCGAAGAGGGAGTCCCACCCGAAACGCATGGCCATGGCTGTGGCGCCTGCAAATCGCTTGTTCGTGACTATCGCCGCATAGTCGCCGCGCGACTTGAGCCTGCGCACTGCGTCAAGCGCACCAGGATATTCCTTCGTCTGCGGGAATCCGTCCGAGTCATAGTGACTCGCAAAGCCCGTTCTGATGGAGTCGGCCAGCTCCTGGGTGAAGATGTCGGGGAACAGAATCCTCGTCATCTCGTCTATCGGCGGACCTGCCACGAATCTGGTCTCGAAGTCAGGACATGAGAGGCCAAGATCCGACAATGCGGCCTTCCATGCGTCCCTGATGTCGCGGTCGGTGTCGGCCAGTGTGCCGTCGAGGTCGAAGAACCAGTATTTCATGTCTTTCGCTAGTCTCCAACGGCGAATTCGCCTTCGCATTCGCGAATCGCCTTCAGCACATCGTCCACGTCGGCGGATGCCTCGAGCCTTTCGACCAGATCCGTGCCATGTGCCAGCATGGCGAGCCTTGCAAGGATGTGCAGATGCGCTTCGTGGTCAGTGGAGCAGATCAGAAAGAAATGCCGGGTTCCCGCGCCGTCTGGAGCACCGAAGAATATTGCCCGTTCGCTGCGCCCGTATGCAATGAAGGTGTCTTCAAACATGTACGGGTCGTGGTAGCGGGGATGGAGCAGCGCGATACCGGCGCCAATCGCGGTTGAGGCTGCGTTTTCCCTCTCTACCAGCTCGTGGAAGAGCGCTTCGCAGTCGTAGACCTTGCCGGTCTTGCCGGCAAGGTCCGTCATGTCTCTGAGTATGCCTGCCTTCGCCTTGGCCGGCACCGACAGGTCGATCGCCTCGGCATCGAAGAGACTTGCCACGCACCAGCCCTGAACATGTGCTCGGCGATGTTCGTCCATCATGACGCGGTGCTGCTCCCTCAGCTCACGACCAGATGCGGACAGAAGGTTTCGCTGAGCCCATTCGTCAAGCGCCCGATGGGGGAAAAGCCAGTCGTCGCCGCGGTTGACGGCCTCTATTTCACCGCGTTGGGCCACATGCCGAAGTTCGTTCACATCAAGGTGGACGTGCTCGGCTGCTTGTTTGAGGCTCATCATCTCCCGGGACATCGCGCCACATTATACCAAAAATTCGTTGTGTTCGGGCACCCCGCCTCTGGAATTTGGTATACTACGCAGTCATGAAAGTAACAGAAACGTCCATACCGGGTGTGAAGATAGTCGAACCCGTAGTGCACGGAGACGCCCGCGGATACTTCGTCGAGACATACAACGAGGAGAGATACGTAGCGGCTGGAATAGAGGCTCGGTTCGTCCAGGACAACGAAAGCTGCTCGTCGAGAGGTGTGCTCAGGGGTCTTCACTGGCAGGCTGGAGAGCATTGCCAGGCCAAGCTCGTCCGCGTTGTGCGGGGTGCGGTCTGGGATGTTGCCGTTGACATACGAAAGGGCTCTCCTACGTTCGGCAGGCACGTTGGCTGCGAGCTAACAGCCGAAAACGGTCGTCAGTTCTTCATTCCACGCGGTTTCGCGCATGGCTTTGTGGTGTTGGAGGACAATACGATATTTTCCTACAAGTGCGACAACTTCTATTGCAAGGAGTCGGAGCGCGGCCTAAGGTTCGACGATCCGGCCATAGGAGTTAAGTGGCCTTGGCCAGGGCGCGACTATCTGCTGTCCGACAAGGACATGCACCATCCGACCCTCTCGGAAATAACTCCGTGGGAGCCTTAAGGCCCCGTTTCGTCTCTTAGGAGACGCAAATTTGCTGGGATTATGGTATAATAATAACCGCAGGAAGGAGGCTCTTTGCGCGAATGACGACGAGACGAGACTTTATTGGAGCTGCGGTTGCCGGAGCTGCGGCGTTCCCTTTTGGCGCATTCGCGGCCAAGCCGGCGACTTCTAATCTCACGTTCGGAGTGCTTAGCGAGACGAGGTTCGGAGAAAACTTCGCGGACACTCCGAAGCGTCTCGAAGAGGTGCTGCGCTTTTTCAGGCAGAAGGACGTGGACGCGGTTGCCTTTCTCGGCGACATCATGCAGACGGGACGGATTGTCGAGCTCGAAGCGTTTGCCGACGTCTGGTCCAGAGTCTTCCCAGGCGGGAAGGGCAAGGGCGGCTCGAAGGTGGAGCTTCTGATCGTGACGGGCGACCACGACGCTGCAAAGAGCCTGAGCAAGTGGAAGAACATGCCAAAGGAGAAAGCCGAGGCGGAGTTCTTCGCGTACGGGGACAATCCGAAGAAAATCTGGAAACGCCTGTTCAACCAGGAGTGGGAGCCTGTCTGGAAGAGGGAGGTCAAGGGCTACACGTTCATTGGCGCACAGGACGCTCTGTTCAAGCCGAAGGTCGACGAGTTCATGACGAAGATCGGTCCGACGCTCAGCCGGGACAAGCCGTTCTTCTTTCTCAACCACGTTTTTCCGGCGAAAATCGGTTGCGGGCTTTCACATCTCGGCACCGGCGACAAGGTGCTGAACAAGGCGCTTTCCCCGTTCCCCAACGCCGTGGCGCTCACTGGCCATTCCCATCTTGCGCTCACCGACGAGCACGCCGTGTGGCAGGGGGCGTTCACGTCGATCTGCGCGGGCAGCTTCTACGCGTCTTCAGCAGAGTACAACAGAGAGAATGTGTCGGCAGACTGGCATCAGACCTACAGGTCGCACGTAATGAAGATCGACGACGGCGTTGTCGGTCAGGGCGGCGCCCTGCTTGTCCAGGTGTCCGACGCCCAGATCAAGACTCAGAGACTTCACGTGCCGAGCGCATGCAAGCAGTCTCTCGGACCTGTGTGGAAGCTGTCCGTACCGGCGCAGCCAGGAGGCGCTTTCGACTATGAGAAGCGCAAGTCCGCCCGACGCGCTCCGCAGTTTGCGGCCGGCGCCAGGCTTGGCGTCGAGTTCTGCCCGAACGGGCATCCGGAGCTCGGCCCGTCGTACAAGGGCAAGCCATGCTACTGCGTGACAATACCCTGCGCGAAGACGGTCAAGGCTCCTCGATCAGGAGAGGTCTGCAGAGTGTTTGACTACGTGGTGACAGCGAAGACTGCGGGGAAGGATCCTGTTGTGCTCACCGTGATGTCGCCCGGTGCCACGAAGCCGGAGAGCATGGCGAATGCAGATGGAATCTGTCTGGTTCCGGCGAGCAGACTGGCCGAGGGTCAGCAGATCCGCTTCACGGTCGTTCCACGCGAGTGCTTCGGACTGGAGGGCAAGCCTATCACCAAGATATTCCTGCCGCAGACTGGCGCATCCGGGGCGAGGGCATAGTTGCAGAGATGCAGAGAAGAAAGCAGGAGGAACGAAACGATGGAGCAGATGAGATGACAACGAGAAGGACATTTATCGGCGGAGCTGCCGCCGGGGCTGCGGCGTTCCCTCTTGGGGCGTGGGCGGCGAGGCCGGCGAGTGGCGGGGTGACGTTCGGAGTGGTCAGTGAGACGACGATAGGAACGCCGTTGCCCAAGAACCCTGCATTGATCGAGGATGTGCTGCGGTTCTTCAGGAGCAAGGACGTCAATGCTGTCGCCTTTCTCGGGGACATAATGTACACCGGGGGCATATCGGAGCTGGAGAAGTTCGCCGACATCTGGAACACGGTCTTCCCCGGAGGGCGAGGCAAGGGCGGCTCCAAGGTGGAACTGCTGGTCGTCACGGGCGACCATGACGCCTTCGGGTGGACGAACTGCTGGAAGGACGTCCCCAAGGAAAAGCAGAAGGCCGCGCGCTTCTTGTTCGAGGACAACCCCAGCAAGGTGTGGAATCGCCTGTTTCATCAGGAATGGGAGCCCATCTGGAAGAAGGAGATCAACGGCTATACGTTCATCGGCGTCCAGGAAACGAGGTTCAAGCCAGACGTGGACGCATTCATGGCCAAGGCAGGCCCGACGCTAAAGGGGAACAAGCCGTTCTTCTTTTTCAGCCATTACTTCCCTGCTGGTGTCAAATGCGGTTTTCCGCATCTTGGAGAGGGCAGCCAGACAATTGCCAGGGCCCTTTCGTCGTACCCGAACGCCGTCGCAGTGTCAGGGCATTCGCACATTGCGCTCACGAATGAACACGCCATTTGGCAGGGCGCGTACACGCATGTCTGCGCGGGCAGCATCTACCTGTCGTCCGCCGACTTCACCTACGAGAACATGTCCTCGGTCTGGCATCCGACCTACAAGAAGCACGTCATGAGGATTGACGAAAGCATCAGGCAGCAGGGCGGGGCTTTGCTCGTCCAGGCGACTGACACCCAGATCAAGATACAGCGCTTCCACTCGCAAAGCGGCTTCAAGAACATGCTTGGTCCTTTGTGGAAGGTGCCGCTGCCGGCGCAGCCGGGAGGAGCGTTCTGCTACGACAAGAGAAAGACGGCCCGCAACGCGCCGCAGTTCGCGTTCAACGCGCGGCTGACCGTGGAGTTCTGCCCGAACGGGCATGAAGAACTGAATCCGGTGTTAAAGGGCAAGCCCTGCTACTGCGTGACGATACCCCACGCAAAGACTATAAAGGCCAAGAGGTCCGGCGAGTCGTGCAGGGTGTACGACTACGTCGTGACGGCTAAGACGGCGGGGAAGGATCCCGTGGAGCGCAAGGTGCTGGCCGTAGGTTCTACGCTGCCGGAGAACATGGCGAACGTCGACAGCAAGTGCCTTTTCCTCGCGAGCGAACTTGCGGCGGGGCAGCAGATACGGTTCACAGCCGTTCCCCGCGAGTGCTTCGGTCTGGAAGGCAAGCCGATCACCAAGATATTCCTGCCGCAGACGGGCGTGGACACTGCGAAAAAGTAGAAAGAAGGGACGAGAGATGACTACTAGACGTGCATTCATAGGTGTTGCGGCCGCTGGTGC
>JAEEZC010000162.1 GCA_016288465.1 Verrucomicrobiota bacterium
GCCTTCTTGCCGCCGGCCGTCCTGCCGGACGCCGCAAGGTCCTGCTCCTGCATCGCTGCCCCGCGCATGTCCGCCTCGCCGAGCACGATGAAGTGGCCCGACTGGACGAGCTGGTCGGTGAGGATCGTGCCCCACGCGTCGCCAAGCTCCCACTGCCCGCGCCAGTTCGCCTTGTTCTCGAACTTGTTGACCATTATGGAATAGCGCAGACCGCTCCCGCCCGCGAAAGACGCCATCGCCGCCATGGCGAAGGCCGCTACTAACAGTTTCTTCATGTCTTGGTGCTCCTTTGTTGTTATGTTTCCGTTTTAAAAGCGCCTCGCCCCGCGCGTCACTTGACGTCCTGCGCGCCCTTGCCGGAGACCGCGCCGAACAGCTTCAGCGCGTCCTCGAGCGGATAGCGGTTGCAGAACATGTCGCACTTCGTGGTAATCGTGCCCTGAAGCGGAAGCCCGAGGACGCTCCTCAGCCCGTTGCACTTGCCCTCGTCGAGCTTCGTCGACTCGGAGTACTTCATCGAGAGGAACGAGTTCAGGTACTTCGCGTTGATGCGGCCCTTGAACGCCGCAGGGTCCTTGAGGTCCTCGTTGTCCTCTATGGACTCGATGCCGTCGGTCCCCTCAAGGTCCTCGAACCCGTCGACGCGCACCTTCGCGATGGAGGGCGAGACCGTCATCTGGATGTCGCTCTCGCGGTTCAGGAAGAAGACGTTCCCGTCGATGGACTGCCTCTTGAGCCCGCCCGCGCCCTTCGTGTTGTCGTAGCCGGTCAGAACGTTGAGGCCAATCACGTTGTCCTTGATCGTGGCGTTGACGCCAGTGTTGTTCCTGACGCCGAAGCCCATGTCGGCGAGGTCGTTGAGGCGGCTCCAGGTGAAGAGGACCGTGTTGTTCTTGAAAAGCCAGTTGACCTCGGGCTTCCAGCCCGCCTTCGCCTTGTTCGGGCCGTCCTGCGGAATAGCCTTCGAGCACAGCACGTTCGCGCCGATCATGCGGTTGTTGCAGAAGACGCAGTTCTCCACGACGACGTCGCCCTGGTACCACGTTACGTTGAACGCGATGTTGCCCGAGTTGACGAACGCGCAGTTCGTGAACGAGAGCTTGCCGGTCGCGCGATTGGCCGTCGCCGAGTAGACGAGGTAGCGGTTGGGGGACGGGAACTTGTCGCGCGTCCTGTTCATCGCAGGTCCCTCGAGCCACATGCCCGTGTCGAAGCCCTCGGGCTTGCCCTTCGTCTCGTGGTACGAGTTCGCAAAGCCCTCGTCGAATATGAGTCCGTCGAACTTCATGTCCACGCCGTCGGGATGCTTCGGACGCTTCGTGAAGTCGATCGTGAAGACGCCGAGCCCCGCCCCCTTCTTGTCGTTGTTCTCGTTCAGGGCCTGGAACATCGTCTTGTGCTCGAGGGGCTTGCGCGCAGCGAAGTCCTTGGAATAGCCGCCGATGACGGACACGGCCTTGTCGATGAGGAACCAGTTCTGCTTCATCTTGCCGGGATACACGCCCTCGGCGAGATGGATCGTGTCGCCGTCCTCGGCCTTCTCAAGCGCCTTCCAGAGGTTTTTGAGCGGAGACTCCTTCGTCCCCTCGTTCTTGTTCTTGCCGGTCTCGACAGACACGTATATATCCGCAGCCCCCGCTGCAAACGCCGAAGCAGCGGCGACAAGGGCGACAATAGACTTGCTCATCTGGACAAAACCTCCCTTTGTGTTTTACGTTGCCCCTATATTCTACCAAAACATGGAGCCGTATGGCAATACGAATCGCGTCAGGAAACTGGCCGAATTCCTCTTCTTGGCGGCCAAATTCGCTCTGCTACGCGGACTGCCTTCTGTCCACAAGAGACGCGCGGTTCCGGCACACTAGCGTCGCACGACGCGACCGCTTTGTCGTTTGGCTTGGGTGGCGGGACTCGAACCTGCAACAGTCGCATTAACAGTGCGATGCACTACCATTGTGCTACACCCAATCACTGGAAGTCCGGACGGGATTCGAACCCGTGTACACGGTTTTGCAGACCGCGACCTGGCCACTCGGTCACCGGACTGCCGAAATTCACGAAATCGCCTTCATTCCATGTTCATGCAGCCTTTCGCTGACGCGCTGCAAGTCGCCAATGCCCTCTTCAATCGCCTCTGCGAATATCACATCCTCCGGAATAGCCGGCGAAAGCGCAAAGCCAGCCGACCTGAGCAGCTCGTCCGCGTCCTCCCTCCCGAGCCGCAGGGCCAGCGCGAACTGGATCGCTGTGCGCTTGGCGACGGGACGGAATGGATGCGAGACGATCGAACTGTACGTGCGCCGGTCGATCCGCGCGGCAGAGTAGACGGCGGGCGCGTCGCCTCCTCGGGAACGCACATGGCGCACCAGCAGATCGGCGAACGTGCCGCTGCGGGAGAACTGCCTTGACTTAGTCTTGGAACTTGTGAAGCTGCTGTACATCGTTGGACCTCTTGAAGTGGATTGCGGAACGGGACGCGGCATTCCGGACAATCCGAGGTCCGGAACGTCATGCGGGATTATTGACCCGCGAATTTCTATTACAGAGCTGATGTCTCATAACGCCGCGTATTATACCATAACTTCCGCTCGCCCGTGGTCTCTCAACAAGAGATAATTTGTGAGACGTACGACGGAGCCGGCATCCTTCGCAGACAGCTCGCCATCGCACATCAACGACTCCTCATTGCAAGTCCACATGGTCAAGCCATCGCCAGAGATTGTAAGCGCCTCCAGACTATAATTTTCAGCGCTTTGATTCAATATGACAGGAACAGGAGCGGAGCGGAGCTCTGCTCCATTGGCAGGGTTGAATTCGCGAATAAGCGAGCGTGTTGTTTTCGAGAGACACTCTTGCGAGACCCACACATTACCCGAAGCGGGATCAAACGCGCAGCCTTCCACGTCAACGCCTTTGGAATTTTCAAGCGCAACTTCATCCCCTGCCCAAGCATCCCCGTCGATCCTTCCATCATCATAGAACTTAATGTAGAGACGGCAAAGCGCATCCTGTTTGTCGTCCACCGCGTAAAACAGGTCTCTTTCGTAAGAGTCTACATAGGTAACGCCACTAAGTTCTGATGCTGGGCCATATCTATCCGCCTCATCAATTTTGATGACATTCAATTCCGCCGACGCCGAAAGAGCGGCAAGCGCCGCCGCGGCGAGAACCGCCGCACAACATTTTCCGTTCATTTGACTCCCTTTCCTTATTGTCAACGCTTACCCTCCATACGTGTTCAACGAGTGAATCGAAAATCGCGTTGGGTCGAAAATGCGAAGGCAGCAGGCTAGGACCCGCCGGCGCAGCCGCGAAGTTGCCCTTTTCCGCCGCGTGTGCTATACTTCCAGCATGAAAAGGGCGTTACGAATAGCGGTACAAGTGGAAACCAACCGAGCGCACGGGCGGGCCCTGCTTGAGGGGATCGCCGACTACGCGCTCGCACACACGGACTGGCGGCTCGAACCCGTTGAGCCTGGCCTGCTCACCGACCCTTCGCGCGCAGGCGGCTTCGACGGCCTCATCGTGCGCGTGATGGACGACACGACCGCCGACGCGCTCGTCGCCGCCAAGCGTCCGACTGTCGACGTATACGGACGGCTGGACAAAAGCCCTATTCCATACATCCGCCTTGACGACGACGCCATCGGCGCATGCGCCGCTCGCTGCTTCGCCGAGCACCGATACTCGCGCTGCGCCTACTGCGGATTCTCCGGGCTGCGGTTCTCGGACGCCCGAGGAGAGTCCTTCGCCCGCAACATCGCGCTCGGCGGCGGAACCTGCACGACCTACGACGGAGGGCTTGCCCGTCTAAAGGAGACGTTCGTCCGGGAGGAGCGAATGGACCGCATAATGGACGATGAGAGCCTCCGCAGCTGGCTCCGCGCGCTGCCCAAGCCCGTTGCCGTGTTCTGCTGCAACGACATAAGGGCGTTCCAGCTGCTGAAGGCGTGCTCAGACGAGAGAATCGAAGTGCCGCAAGAAGTGGCCGTGCTGGGCGTCGACAACGACCGCGTGCTGTGCACCTTCGCAAATCCGCCTCTTTCCAGCATCGAGACGAACCCCTTCTCGCTGGGCATGCGCGCCGCAGAAATGCTTAACGCGCAGATCTCGTCGCCGGACGAACAGCCTCCCATGGCAGTCCTCCACGCGCCGCGCCGCGTCGTCGAACGGACGTCCACGGAGTTCTATCCGACGAAGACGCCCTGGCTTTCCGACGCGCTCGTGTACATTAGGCGCAATCTGGGCAAGGGCGTCTCGGCTGCGGACGTCACGGCCCATATTGGCTATTCGCACACGACGGTCGGCAAGGTCTTCAAGGAGGAGCTCGGCACAAGCGTCCAGCAGGTGATCATTCGTCTGCGCCGTGAAATGGCATGCAGACTGCTCAAGGAGACGAAGCGCACGGCCGCCGACATTGCGGCGGACTGCGGATACCCGTCTGCGCAGTACTTCGCGCACCAGTTCTCGGCGCACTTCGGGACGACGCCGGACGTCTGGCGCAAGCGCGCCCGTCAGACGGACGCCGCAAAGCCGACGTAGGCCGGGTATATCGCCTCGGCCCTGAGGCAGTCCGGCAACGAGACCGCGCCATGCCTCGCGAGGATGCGGATTGCCGCAGCCGCCGACTCGGGCGAGCCGAAGTCGTATGTCGCCCCAAGCCCGAACTCGCTGATCAACGCGCCGCATTCGCCGTGCAGCGAGCTGACGACGGGAAGCGCCGCCGCAAGATAGTCGCCCAGCTTGTAGGGCAGTCCAACCCAGCTGTCGTCCCTCATCGGGATCACCCCGATGTCGCAGTCCGCCAGGAGCCTCCGAAGCTCGTCCGCGCCAAGATAGCCGTGGAACCTCACCCTTCCGCCTAGGCCAAGCCGCCCGACAGTCTGCCTGAAGGACGCCTCGCGCGGCCCCGAGCCCGCGACATCGAGCGTAAGGCGAGAGTCCAGCGCCAGCGCTCCCGCGACTGTGTCGAGATCATAGCCTTCGCCAATGTTCCCGATGTAGACGAGCCGAGTACGCTCGCGGTCCGGCCGAGGGCGCACGTCGGAAGGACGCGCGGATTCAATGCCGTGGTAGAAAAGCCTATAGTCCTCGCGACCGCATACGCCGCGGTATCTCTCGCTCACGCCCGTCACGGCGTCCGCCTCCCGGTAAAGGCGCCGCGCCGCAATGCGCATCGGGGCGAGAAGAGCGTCGCCGGCGCGTCCAAGGCATTTGGGCAGAAGCCGCCCGAAGGTTTCCGGCCACGCGTCCTGCACGTCCAAGACGAACTTCGCGCCAAACCGCCGCGCAAGGCCCATCATCGACGAGGCGGCGCCAAGCGTGGGCGTCGCGGAGACGACAAGGCCCGGACGCGCCGCCGGCTCGGAGGCGGCAAGCTCCAGCGCAGCCGACTTCAGCCTGCGCGCGTAGACTGCATGGGAAAACGCGCGCCTGACGGAGACGTTTGCGGAGTAGGCGGGAACCGGCACCACAACAGTGGAGATGCCCGAAGCCTCCGCGCTTTCGGCCAGCAGCGCTCTTGGCGCCTTTGCGACGTGATTGAAGCCGGCGGTGAAGTAGACAACCCTGTACCCTGCGGCGGCAAACGCCTCCGCCATCAGCCAATAGCGCTGCTTTCTGTACCCTTCGGCCGGAAGGTTGTCGAACGGAGACTGTATCCAGACCGTCATGCGACAGCGTCTCCCCTGCGGCAGGCCGCAATGACCGACTCTATCTCGGCAATGGTGCGCACTGTGTTGAGGCGGGCGCGAAGAGCCGCCGCGCCCGGACGCCCGCTGAAATAGCGGAAGAGGTGCGTGTGCATCTTCACCGAGGCGTATCCGTCAGGAGACGGAAGGCGTGCACCAGGATAGCGGCTCACGAGCAGTTCGCGGAACTGGAGGATGTAGGAAAGATGGCGTTCCGCCACATCTACCGACGGAGTCGGCGTGACCGGCGCGCCCTTCAGCTTCGCGAATATTGCGGGGTCGCCAAGCGCCGCGCGGCCGATCATTATCGCGGCTACGCCTGTGCGGGCCATCGCATCGGCCGTGGCGCGACTGACGACGGATCCGTTGCCGGTAACGGGGATGCGGGAGCGAGCGACGACCTCGGCAAGCGTGTCCAGATGGACCTCGCCTCCGTGCATCTGCGACGTATAGCGGGCGTGAACCGCGACGCCCTTTGCGCCGGCCTTTTCAGCCGCATCCACGATCTCGAAGACCGTTGTCCAGCCCGGGCGCGGCCCAAGGCGCGTCTTGAGCGTCACCGGGAGCGGCGTGTTTTCGGTCATCGCCTTCAGCAGACGGTATATCTTCTCAGGATCCTCCACAAGCTTCGCGCCGGCTCCCTCGCGCGTGACCTTCGTCATCGGACAGCCCGCGTTCAGGCCAATCTCGGCAAAGCCGGAAGGAATCGTCCTAACTGAATACGCAAGCTCATCCTCCTTGGCGCCGAACAGCTGCACGGCGGTCGGGCCCTCGCCAGGCATGGTCTCCATCAGCCGCCGAGTGGGCTCCGAGCCGTGGGCCAGCCCAGCCGCCGAGACCATCTCGGTGTACACGAGGTCCGCGCCGCCCTCTCGGCACAGGCGGCGGAACGGCGCGTCGGTGAACCCGGCGAGAGGCGCGAGAACGAACTTCATCGGCCCTTGCCAGAGACCGGCTTCAGACCCGCCGGAGGCGTCAGCGCCGGATCGGAGTAGGGCGCGGAGCGATCCATGCGGGCAAACGACACATAGCTCGGCACACCCCAGCCAGTGCCGTCTGCGCGGCCGAAGACCGCGATGTCCACACGGTTGACGGGCGACATGCGGGTGCGGTCGATCGTGACGCGCGCGGCGTCCGCGCCGACAGGCTCTATCCTGACGTCCACGTCGGCGCCGTGCGTCTTCACGAAACGGTACTCCGCGGCCCCTGTCGCCCGTATCGTGAACACGCGCTTCACGTCGTCGGACCGCAGCACATAGGCCCACGCACAGCTGGAGCGGTACGTGAGCTCGGGCAGAGGAGGCGCTTCCTGAGGGGGCTGCACCTCAACCGTGATCGGCACGATCGGCGGAATCGCCGAGACCTGCAGCTCGGCGGCCGCCTTCATGAGCCTGTTGGTGTCCACGCCGTCCCTGGGCATCGCCGTCGGATGCGCGCGGACGGACGTGTACTCGTCCTCCGACGAAACGCCGCGCAGGCTCTTTCGCAGAAGCGTCATGATCGTCGGAGCGAGAAGGCCCCGCCTGACGGCCTCGCGCTTCACTTCCTTTCGAAGTGAGGCCGACGCCAGAAGGGACGCCCTAAGGTACGGCAGGTCGGACCAGCTGCGGCCAGCGGTCGTAAGCCAGTACGGCGCGATGGACGCGAACACGTCGCCGTTCGTCCCCACAGGCGGAGTGTCGGCGTTCGACGGGAACACCCACACCTGGTTCGAAAGGTACAGCCGCTCCATCGCCTTGAGCCTGTTCACCTCCGTCGTGAGAATCGCCCTCGGTATCGAACGCCAGAACGGCTTCTGCACAAACGCCATCGACGAATTGCCGAACGTGGGGTACGGGAATATCACGTTAGGCACGTTAAGGTCGAGTCCGCGGCCCTGGCCGTCCGGATCGAACTTCACCTCCGTTATCCCCGGAAACTCCGACAGGAACTTCTTCTTCGCCTCGGGCCCCTTCGGCGAGTGGCCGCCGTCGCGGTTCATGTAGAGATCGCCCGTCCAGCGATCCGCGCCGCCTTCGGCGAGCTTCAGCCTCGCAATGAAGCAGCCGACATCGAAGTCCCACATGAGATTCTGCTCGCCGAGCGCCACGACGGAGCCGAATACGCCAGTCGCGTCGACAGTGGAAAGAGGACCGGATATCATCGGCCGCGGCCGCATGTACTTCGCGTACTCCACGAGCTCCTTGAAGCGCTTCTCGGAGGACAGCCGCTTGAGGTCGGTGTCGGCCGCTATCGCCTCGGGATTTCTGAAGCCGAGGTCTATCGCGAGCTCCAGCTCGTCCAGGGCCTCGTTCTTCCTCTTCGGAAAGTACGCAAGCGCGCAGGCGAGGTTGAAATGCCACGTCGGATCGTCCGGCAGAAGCTTGACGCCGCTGCGGCATATGGCCTCCATGTCGGCGGTCTTCCCGCGTCTCACGGCAAGGACGAACTGATCGCGCAGCCGCTCGTGCTGCGGCTGACGCGCGGGATAGTCCCAAATGGAAAGGACCGCCAGTATCGCTGCAAACAGATTCATTGTCATCGCCTCAGCTTCATCCAACTCGGCAGCTTGACCATCTTGGCCTCGCGGCTCTGGTTCGTCTCCATCGAAGACACAGTGCCGATCGACGGAGACTCGAGCGACGCAAGCCGCGCCATGAGCGCCTGCTTGCCCATCGCCTCCCGCTGGCGGAGCTCCTCGCTGCGCTGGCGCTCCGACAGAAGGTCCTTCTCGGCGCGCTGCAGCGCCTCGCGAAGCCTCTCGGCCTCCGCGCGAAGCTGCGTCACGTCCCTCATGCTCTCGCCGAGGCGAAGGCACTCGGCGCGGCTTTCGCGCACCTGGTCGGAGAGCTGGCGCATTCTGGCGTCGTTGTCGAGCATGGCCTTCTCGTGCACGCGCTGGAGCTCCTCGTAGTCCCGCCTCAGTCTCGTGGTGCGCGGGTCCTCCGGCCTTTCGACAAGAGCCCTTCTCGTCATGTCCTCGAGGTCTCGTCCGCTCATCTTGAGTATGCCGCGGCGGCACTCCTGCAGATAAGCCTCCCGCACCTGATAGCGCTTGCGGCACTCGTCGAACTCGGCCTTCTCGCGCTCCAGCGTCGCCGCTATCACCGCGGCTTCGTCCTGCATGATCTTGAAGACCGCGGCCTGGATGTCTGCGACCTCGCTCGCCGCCGCAGGAAGCCTCTTCAGCTCGTCCTCCAGCGCCACGACCTGCTCGGAGAGCTTCGCCGACCTCGCCTCCGCATCCTTGAGCGCCGCGTCGCGTTCGGCGATTATCCCGTCCTTTTCGGCCGACTCCGCCGTCCTGACCTTGAGCTCCGCGTCGCGCTCGGCCACAAGACGCTCCTTTTCGGCCAGCTCCGCCTTCTTCGCCTCGATCTCCGCGTCTCTCTCGGCGATAATCCGGTCCTTCCCCGCGAGCTCGGCGACCCGGGACCTAAGCTCGGCGTCGCGCTCGGCAAGAGTCCTTTCCCTGTCGGCGATCTCGGCCGTCTTGGCCTTCAGCTCCGCGTCGGACTCGTAGAACAGCTTCTCGTTCTCTGCGGCCTCCGCCTCCTTGGCCTTCAGCTGCGCATCGCGCTCGACAAGCGTCGCCTTCAGCGCGGACGCCGTCTTCATCGCGTCGTCCATTCGCTGCTGCAGATCGACCGTATGCCGCCGCTCCTCCTCGAGAAGGCCCTCCAGCTCCTTTACGCGCGTATCGTCCACGACGACCTTCTCCACGACGCGCACCTCCGGCTTCTCGGCGGCATCCGGCCTTTTCTCTTCGTCTTTCCCTTTGTCTTCCTTCTTGTCGTCGGAAGGCTGCGGCCCCTCCGCCTTCACGGGCGCTTCGGGCGTCTCCGGCTCAGGCGGCTCAAAAGGAGGGCGCACCTCCACCAGGCTAGCCGTCTTCGGCAGCCGCCCGCTCGCAAGAAGAGCGTCCGCGGCCGCCTTGTTGAACGGACCGCGTGGATTGCCGTCGCCTATGTCGATCGAGAAGCGCATGTCGAGAAACGGGACCTCCTCGACACGCGTCCAGACGACGTTGTCGTCCGACACCTCCTGCCCCGGCTGCACGCGGCCGAGCTTCGCCCACTCGACGAGCTTCGCCTCGGTCTCGGGGCCGAATGTCTCGTCCTGCGTCCGCAAATACCACTTAGCTTCGCCCATCAGTGTTTCCTCCCGAAGAGACTGCCGACAAGACCGAACCGACGACGTTTCGCAAGCTCCTGCTGGGCAGCGGCCTCAAGGGCCATCAGCCTGGCGCGGTTGAGGCCGGCGAATATCCCGCCGGGCATCTTCGCAAGGGGCCGACGAGCCGCCGGCGCGAGCACCTCCGGCACTACGGCCAGGGCGGACTGGGCCCGCGGACGCGGCGCAGGGACCTCCACCACCTTCTCGACGACCCGCTCCACGACCTTCTCGACCGGCACCTCGACGCGGACTTCTTTCTCGACCACCCGCTCAACCACCTTCTCTACAGGCACTTCGACGATCTTCTCGACGACCCGCTCGACCGGCACCTCTACGCGGACCTCCTTCTCGACCACCCGCTCGACGACCTTCGGCGGCGGATCCTCGTCCACAGGCAGCTCGTGCAGGGAATAGACCTTTGCGTCAGGCGACGCCGACCCGTCCTTGAAAAGGCGTATCACGAACGCGCGGTTGAACGGACCGAAGACGCGGCCGGGCTCCGGCTCGACGAGCCACTTCATCTCGAGCTCGGGCATGGCCGGCGCCGGAAACCACTTGACGCGATCGCGGGAAAGCGAGCTTGTGGGCTGGATGCGGCCCTCCTTGGCCCATTCGGCAAGGGATGCAACGCAAGCCGGACCGTAGACGTTGCCGTCCTCGGCCTTCACATACCATTCGGCGCTTTCTCTCATCACCCTCTATTATACCAAAACGGAGGCCGTCTCGTCAGCCTTTCCCGGACGCCGCCCGCGCAGAAGGGACGCCAGCAGCCCGCCGAACAGCGCGTATCCCAGATACCCTCCGCAAAGCGCAATGCCAAGCGACCGGCTGCCCGCCGCGCCGGCGCCAGTCGCAAACGCGAGCGGCAGCGCGGTAAGCGCCGCAAGCAGCGGCAGAAGCGCCCTGGCGCGCGCCCCGGAGCCGCGGACCGGCAGCAGCGACATCGCCGTCGTCGTAGCGAGAAGCATCACGATCGCGTAGCGCGAATACACCGAAAGCGCCGCGCCCGTAACGCCAAGGGCCAGAAGCGCGCCCAGCACCGCCGTCACCGACGGCAGAAACGAGCGGAACGCGTTGCGCCAGCTCTCGCGGTACGCCACAAGCACCAGGTAGACGAAAAGGACCGCGAGCACAACCAGCCAGTTCTCCCCGCCGCTCGTCTTGAGCGACTCGTACGTAAAGCCCGCCCAGTCGTTGCGGAAGCCAGGCGAAAGCTTCTCCCGGCAGATTCTGACGACCTCGGCGACCGCCTCCGACGTGGAGACGCCGGGCTTCGGAATGAACTGCTCCGTGCAGTAGAGGTACTGGTCGCAGCGGTAGCACGAGCGCGGCCCAAGCTCCTCCCGGCAGGTGACGAGCGTGTCGATCGGCACCATCGCGCCGGTCTTCGACCTGACGTAAAGCCCGCGTATGTCGTCCGGCTTCGCGCGCCCGCTCCACTCGGACATCGCCGTGACCCGGTTCACCTGCGTGCCGAGGTTGACGTCGTTGACGTATATCGAGCCCAGATTGTGCTGCAGCGCTGTGTATATGCTTGACATCGGCACCTTCATCAGCTCGCACTTAGCACGGTCCACCGAGACCCTCAGATGCGGCGTGTCGGTGTAGAACCCGCCCGTCACCGACTCCGCAAGGGGCGACTTCGCAAGCTCCCCGCGCATCCGAAGCACTTCGCGCGAGAACTTGACCGGGTCGTTGTCGCCGATCGACTGGAACAGCACGCACACTCCGCCCTGCGAGCCCATGCCCTTCACCGGCGGAATCCTCAGCACGAACAGCTCCGCCTCAGGGATGTCCGCCGCGATCTTCTGGATGCGCTTGCCGATCTCGTACGACGACTCGCCCGCGCCGCGCTCGCTCCAGTCCTTCAGCACGAGCAGCATCTTCGCCTGGTTCTCGCCGGAGCCGTTGATTATGCTCGTGCCGAGCAGCGTCGCGCACTTCTCGATGCCGCCAAGCGCGCGCGCCTCGCGGTAGACGCGCTTCATCACTTCGCTCGTGACCTCCATGGACGTGCCTTCGGCCGTCTTGCAGTCTACGTACAGAACGCCCATGTCCTCGTCCGGCACGAACTCCTGCGGAAGCCGCCCGGCAAGTACGTACGAAACGACAATGCAGAACGCCCCCAGCACCATCGCAACCAGAAAACCTGGTAAGGCGCCGAAGAAAGGACGATCCGATCTCGCGGTCTCGGGCTCCGCGGCGGGAAACAGCCTCTTCGCCGCGACCGGGACAAGAAGGAGCGAGCAGAACACGGACGAGACGGCCATCGCCGCGAACACCGCCGAGAACTGACGGAACAGCACGCCCTGCACGCCTCCGCCGAACGCAAGAGGCAGCGCCGCGAACGCGACTGCCGCGCCGGCGGCAATCTGCTCAACGCCCGGCAGCCTTCCCCTGCGCACTGCCGCGATAGACCAGGCGGCCGTGCCTGCCGCAAACGCGACGGACGCAAGAAGCGCATAAAGCGCCAGAAGATTCGCCTGCATCCCGGCGACCAGCAGCGCCGTCGCCGCTATAAGCGTCGCGACAAGCGCGGACGCCGTCGAAAGGAGCGCCGCCTTGAGCGACCTGAACACGAGCAGAATCGCCGCGAACACGGTCAGCAGCGCTATGGCAAGCGCCATTGCGACGCCTCTCAGCGTCCTCACCATGTACTCCGTCGTGTCGTACGTCATGTCCCACGTCAGGTCCGCCGGAAAGTACGGCTCGAGCTTCTTCAGCTCGCTCTTCACCTCCGCCATCGCCTCAAGCGGATTCGCGCCCGGCAGAAGGTAGATGGAGATGTACACGGCCGGAGTCTCCTCGTAGAGGGACGAGTAGGAGAAGCCCTGCGGACCCTTCGCGATTCTCGCGACGTCCTTGAGGCGGACGAGTCCGCCGTCGGCGTCAGTCGCGACGATGATCTCGCCGAACTCCTCCGGCGACGAAAGGCGGCCCCTGGATATCAGCGAGATGACGCGGGCCGTCGGGTCTTCGGAAGGCCGCGCGCCGACGGAGCCGAGCGACGCCTGCACGTTCTGCGCCTTGATCGCCGCGACGACGTCCTCCGTGTTCAGCCCGAGCGCCGCAAGGCGCTCCGGCTTCATCCACACGCGAACCGCGATCTTGTCGTCCTGCACCGTCGACTTGCCCACGCCGCCGACGCGCAGAATCGCGGGGTTGACGACGCCGAACACGTAGTCGGCGACCTGGTCGTGCGTCAGCTTGCCTCCCGGCGAGCGAAGCGTCAGTATGCCGAGCTCCTCCGTCGTGCCGCTCTCGACCGTGACGCCGGTGTTCTTCACCTCCTGCGGCAGCAGGGACTGCGCCTGCTGCACCTTGCTCTGCACCTTCATCAGCGCGAGGTCGCGGTCGTAGCCCACCTCGAAGTTGACCGTCAGCGAGTACGCTCCGGAGTCGTAGCAGCTGCTCGTCATTCGGTCCATGCCCTCGACGCCGTTGACCTTCTCCTCTATCGGCCCCGCGACCGTGTTCATCACCTCCGCCGCGCTCGCGCCCGGATACGAGCACGACACCGATATCGCCGGCCTCGCGAGAGTCGGATAGAGCGCCACCGGCAGGAACGGCACCGATATGGCGCCTACAAGCGTCGCCACAAGGGCGATTACCGCGGCAAGGCGCGGACGCGCCACAAGAAATTCCGTCGCTTTCACGGCGAGACGACCTTGACGGCCGCGCCGTCCTTGAGCTTGAACGCACCGAGCCCGACAATCTTGTCTCCGTCGGCAAGGCCCGCGGATATCCGGGAGACGCCGTTCCACTCCCCGTCAGTCTCGACGGCGACCGGATGCGCCCTGCCTTCGGCGTCGACCTTCCACGCCTGCAGCCCTTCGTCGGTCCGCACAAGCGCCGCGGTCGGCACCACGAGCGCGGCCGGCGGGTTGCGCTCGTCGGAGAGCACGCGCACGAACGCGTTCGGCACGAGACGGCCTGCCGGATTGTCGAAGCTGACGTGCATCTTCAGCGTCGCCGTCTCGCGGCTCATCTCGTTGTCGCCGAAGTCTATCACGCCCTCGCAGCCGTACACCGTCCCGTCGGGAAGCCTCAGCCGCAGACGGCGCGAGTCCTTGAGCTCGCGGCCGCCCCGCTCCGCCGCCGCCTGCCATGCGTCGTAGTCGCGGTCGCTTATCGGGAAGACCACGCGGATCGGATCCGTCTGCACGACGCGCGCAAGGGCGCTCTTGGACGGCGACACGTAGTCGCCGACGTGGTGCAGCGCCTTGCCTATGCGACCGGAGATCGGCGAGTAGACCTTCGTGTGCTTGAGGTTGAAGTCGGCGATCGCCGCGGACGCCTTGGCCTGCTCGACCGCCGCGTTCGCCGCGTTGAGCGCGGCCTTGGCCGAGGCCAGCGTCGTCTCGGCCGTGTCGCGCTCGGTCGCCGTCACGCCGCGCTCGTCTGCGGACGAAAGGCGCTTGAAGTAGCGTTCGGCGCGGTCCACCTCGGAAAGCGTCACTGTGACCTTCGCCTCCGCGCTGGCGACCTCGGAGTACCGCAGGTTCCTGGCCGCGACATACTGCTCGTCGTCAATCTCGAAGAGGAGGTCGCCCTTCTCGACCTTCGCGCCCTCTGTGAAGCAGACGCGGCGGATGTACCCGTCGATCTGCGGCAGGATGTCCGTGACCTGCGCGGGCTCGACGTGGCCGACGTACTCGGCCGGCGGATTGAACGCCGCGTTCGTCACCGAGACAAGCGTCACGGCCGGCGCCTCTGGAGCGCGCTCCTCCGAAGGCTTCGCCCTGAAGCCAACAGCGTCTCTCGCAAACCACCCTATCCCAACAAGCGCCGCCGCGACGACAAGCGCCGCACATCTGCCGGCGAAACGGACAGGCCCTCCCTGCATATTAGAACTAACCATGCCGCATATTTTACCAAATCCTGCGCGCGGAGTGTAGTAGTGTCTAGACAGGTCTTTGAGACAAAGGGCCCTCGAAAGCTCAGCCGTCCCCTTGAACTTAACCCCTCCATAAATATATAGAGACACGTCTTTCTAACCCGACAAGACCCCCTTGAAGAGCTGGGGACGGAATGGCGGTAGGGGCCGAACTCCGGTCGGCCCGTAGCTCGACGGTGCCCCCTTTGCCTTATAAGCAGACCAGAGTCTTAATGGCCAGCCCGTCAGGGGCTGGCCGTTTGCATATATATATAGCCCATAACCATGTGATTTTCATAAACAGGGTTCGCCCCCCTTTATCCCCCCATAAATATATAGAGACATGTCTTTCTTGTTTTACAACATTCGCCGCTTCGGGGCGATTCCGAACTTCCTCGGCGCTGGAGGACATTTCCGCCGAGGGCTGTCTCTAATATATTATGAGGGGTGATGCGATTGCGGGAACGGCTCCCGAGCGACAGTCGCCCCCTTGCCTGAACAAACACAAGGAGAGCAACGAAATGGAACTGACTTCTATTTGCCGCGGCAATCGCGGCGCTTATGGGCGGATGCTGATCTCGCTACGGGTGCGACAGCTCGCCCGAACCGCACTTCACGGATACAAATCTCGCTGCGGGCGGATACCGCCCGCAGCTCGTCGTCAACTGAAAGCGCGGATGTGGTGCGACCGTTTGACGAAATTTTTCAACCGGCAAGACACCTTCCGTCAACCGGCAAAAATGTTTTTGCCAACTGACGGAGACCCGAGAAACAACCAGAAAACGAAAGGAACGAAAGGCCATGGCGGGGACAAGTCCCCTGGTCATGACGAGGACAGTCCCCCTAAGCCTTTCGCCCTATGCGTCGGGCCAGAGCTCGTGGGCCATCTCCCTGAGCTTGTACTTCTGGATCTTCTGCGACGCCGTCATCGGGAACTCCTTTAGGAAGTGCACGTACTTCGGTATCTTGAACCAGCTTATCCGGTCCTTGCAGAACGCCGCGACGTCCTCCTCCCTGAGCTCCGCCCCGTCAGCAGGAATCACGAACGCCGCGGGCTGTTCGCCGTACTTCTTCGACGGGCACCCGACGACCGCCACGTCCTTCACGCCGGGCATCGTGCCGAGGAAGTCCTCCACCTCCTTCGGGCTGATGTTCTCGCCGCCGCGGATGATCAGGTCCTTCAGTCGCCCGGTGATGTAGTAGTAGCCGTCGGCGTCCATACGCCCGATGTCGCCGGAGTGGAGCCAGCCGTTCCTGTCGATGCACTTCGCCGTCTGCTCGGGCATCTTGTAGTAGCCCTTCATCGTGTTGAAGCCGCGGCAGCATATCTCGCCGTCGGTGCCGATCGGCGCGAGGTCGCCGGTCTCGGGGTCGATGATCGCGACCTCCACGCCGGGCAGCGCCTGGCCTATCGTCTGGCACTTGCGCTCGACCGACGGCTCGAAGTAGCGCGTCATCGTCATCACGGGACCGGACTCCGTAAGCCCGTACGGATTCGTGATCTCCTTCATGAACATGCGGTCCTGCGCCTGCTGCATGCGGTGGACGGGGCACGCCGAGCCGGACATTATGCCGGTGCGGAGGGAGCGGAAGTCGAACTCCCCGAAGCGCGGATGGTCCAGCATCGCGATGTACATCGTCGGCACGCCGTACGTCGCCGTGCACTTCTCGCGCTCGATGGAGCGCATCACCTGCAGCGGGTCGAACTTCTCGAGGAACACCATCGTCGAGCCGTGGTTCACGCAGCTCATAACTCCGAGCACGCACCCGAAGCAGTGGAAGAGCGGAACCGGTATGCACACGCGGTCGCGGGACGAGAGGTTCTGGCACGCGCCGATCCAGAAGCCGTCGTTCGCGATGTTGCGGTGCGTCAGCTGCACGCCCTTCGGAAAGCCCGTCGTGCCGCTCGTGTACTGCATGTTCACGACGTCGTTCACGTCCACCTCTGCCTGGCGCGCGAGGTACTCGTCCTGCGTCGTCTCGCACGCGAGGGACTTCACCTCGTTGAGCGAGTACATGCCGCGGTGCTTCTTCGGCCCGAGGTAGAACATCCGCTTGAGGCACGGATACCTCTTCGACTTAAGCGCCCCGCGCGGGCACTCCTTGAGCTCGGGGATGAGCGAGTTTATGACCTCGATGTAGTCGCAGTCGCGGTAGCCGTCTATCACGAACAGGTTCTCGGCGTCGGACTGCCTGAGCGCGAAGTCGATCTCCTGGCTCTTGTAGTTGATGTTGAGAGGCAGCAGTATCGCGCCTATCTTCGCGGTCGCGAACATAAGGACCACCCAGTGCGGAACGTTCGTCGCCCAGAGCGCCACCTTCTCGCCGCGCTTGACGCCGAGCGCCATCAGCCCCTTCGCGACGTAGTCCACCTCCTCGGAGAACTCGAACCACGTAAGCCGGTAGTCGCGGTCGGCGTACACCACCGCGTCGTTCTCGCCGCACCTCGCGACCGTCTGGTCGAGAAGCTGCCCGAGCGTGTACTCCCTCGTCACGGGCAGGTTGTGCCACGGCACGCCCGTCGACACGCTCTGCGTGAACGGCGCCTCCCTCGGCGCCGTGCCAAAAGGATCTGTCAGCTTGAACATGGCCTTCCCCCTCACGCCGGCATGAACACTACGCCGTAGACCGACGCGGGCTTGCCGCCAAGCGCCCTGAGGCCGTGCCTGACGCACGAATTGTAGTACGCCGTGTCGCCCGCCTTGAGAACGATCTTGTTCGGACCGTAGGTGAGCTCCACTTCTCCCGAGATGCAGATGATGAGCTCCTCGCCCTCGTGATGCTGGACCGCGTCGACGCCGTCCGCCTCGAACTCGATCCTGAACGGGTCCATGTGGCGGTCCGGCTTGCCGAGCGCGAGCGAGTGGCTTGCGTAGCCGAGCGCGTTCATGCCCTCGTCGGCGACCTTCTTCGCCTCGATGTCCTTCGCGCGCGTTATGATCGGGTCGGGCTTGAACTGGTCGTCCATGAACGTGCCGATCCTCTGCCCGAGCGCGCGGGAGAGCTTCACGAGAATGCCGAGCGCCGGCATCACGTCGCCCTTCTCTATCGCGTTCACCACGACCGCGTCCACGCCCGACTTCTCAGCCAGGTCTGCGACGCTCCACCCGTGCCGCTCCCTGTACGCGCGGATCCTCGCACCCGCCTTGCCGTCCGCACCGGAAACCTCGGTCACTCCAATATCCGTACTCATGTCAAAGACTCCTCGTTGATTGTAAGATGTTTCTGAAAGCTCCAGACCGCCGACGGAACGCAAAAGCGGACCGCCCGCACAAGGTGATCCGCTTTGTTAAGGGTGCTTTTGAACCGGCTCTTCCGTTAAAACCGAACCGACTCAGCGGATCCGCACCCGCTAAGTCCGAGAATAAGTCGAATAAGCCTAAGTTTCATTTGTGCGTAGTATATCATATTTTAGGCCCGCGTGTCCGTAACTTCGGGTTACATAGCGCACCATCCCCGGCATCACGGCAAAAGCTCCAGCTTCAGCGCGGCCTCAACGGACTTGTCCATGTCGAGATACCTGTACCCGCCCAGACGTCCGCCGACGACGAGATTGGGGACCGCCTCCGCTTCGCCGCGGTACCGCGCGAACAGCTCGCGCGACGCGGCGCAGTCCACCGGATAGTACGGCTCGTCGCCCTGCTTCCACGCCGAAGGATACTCGCGCATGACGATCGTCTTCGGGCGCGACATCACCTCCGCGTTCTCCGGATGGTAGTGCTTGAACTCGTGGATCCGCGTGAACGGCACTTCCGCCTCGGTGTAGTTCACGACCGCCGTGCCCTGGAAGTCCCTGACGCCAAGCCTCTCGGACTCGAACCTCAGCGTCCGCCAGGGCAGCGCCCCGAACTTGAAGCCGAACAGCTCGTCCAGAGGGCCCGAATAGTACACCGGAACGTTCGGCAGCACGTCGCCGCCGACCTTGAACGCGCCGCCTTCCAGCCTGACCGCGGCATTGCAGAGGACCGATATGTCCGGACTGTCCAGAAGCCTTTCGAAGAGCGAATTGTATCCGGTCAGCGGAATTCCCTGGTTGTAGTCGTTGTAGTAGTTGACGTCGTAGCTGGAGCGGACCGGAACGCGCCTTATGACGGACTCGTCGACATCCTCCGGCTGAAGCCCCCACTGCTTGGACGTGTATCCGCGGAAGAACGCGTCGAACACGGCCTTCGAGCGCGTTTCGTCGGCAAGGAAGCCCGCGACCTCGTCCGGCCTGAGCTCCACGCCGAAGAATTTGTTGATCAGGGCGAGGCCGAACGGCAGAAAGTACATTCTGCCGCGGTAGGAGGCCAGAACCTTGTGCTGGTAGCCGTTGAACTGCACGAAACGGTTCACGAAGCTCCAGACTTCGGGGACGTGCGTGTGGAATATGTGCGAACCGTAAAGATGCACCTCGATGCCGGTCTCGGCGTCCACTTCGCAGCGCACGTTGCCGCCGACCGCTGCGCGCCGCTCCAGCACGAGCACGCGCCGGCCGGCATCCGCGAGGCGCCGCGCCACTGTGCAGCCCCAGATGCCGGCGCCCGCGACTATAGCGTCAATCGTCATGTGGCCCACAGTATACCCAATCATCCGTCCCATTGTCAACGCCATGCCGCAGGACCATCTCCGCACCGCAACCGCCGCGCATATGCCCGGCGGCAGGGCCTTATTGCTCCGACAACAAATGGGGTTGAGCCACAAAGTGCACAAAGGCCACAAAGCCTATGTGTTCTTTGTTATCTGGAGGAAGTATCTTCCAGACCTCCTCTGCCGAAGGCAGCTATAAAGACAACAAGTCGGTTTGAAGAGAATTTGAAAGCGCAAAGCCCTTCAAATTCAGCGGAGCGTTAGCGAGAGCCCAACCGCTCGGAGTTAAAACCGAAGCCGAACCCGCAGAGCGCGCAAGCGTCTGCGGGAGAGCCCAAACCATCGGAGTTAAGCGCAAAAAGCCGACAGGGATATGGCTGCAAAGCGAAAGCCCGGGGCACTAGCCTCGGGCTTGTGAAAGTTGCTGCGCCGGTTCCTCCTTCCGTTTTGGCCGCTCCTCTCGATTCGACACCTATATTGTAGCAGACAATTGTTATCCGATTGTTAATGGCGACCACATTTCCGGCGCAGGACGGGGGATTATCCGCGAAGCGGACGATACACCGGAGCGAGAGCGTCGTGTATGCGGCGGTAGCAGCTGAAAAGACGCTCGTACTCTGCGGCCTGCCGCGGATCGGGCTCGACCGTCCGGTCGACGCGAAGGCACTTGGCCACGGCGTCCTTGACGTCCGAGAAGACTCCGGTGCCGACACCTGCCAGCAGGCATGCGCCGAAACTGGCGTCGCCAGGCACCGGCACCGCGACAGGACGGTTGAACACGTTGGCGACAATGCCGCTCCAGACCCTCGACCTAGCGCCTCCGCCGATGAGGAATATCCGGTTCACGGGCAGACGCATCTCCTCAAGAGTGCGATAGCAGTCCCGAAGCGAAAAGGCAACGCCCTCCATCAGCGCGCGGCAGAAGTCAGCCCGCGTGGAGGCGATCGAGACGCCTGTGAACGAGGCGCGAAGGCTGGAATCCCAGTACGGGCATCTCTCGCCCTGCAGATACGGATGGAAGAAGGCGCCCCTTGCGCCGACAGGCGAGGACGCCGCCTCGTCGTCGATTCTCGCATAAAGGCCGCGTCCGTCTCCTGCGGACGCGATGTCGGAGAAGAACGTGTCCCTCAGCCACCTCATGCAGAGCGCGGCGGCGTTCGTAGCCGAGACGGAATACCACATGCCAGGCACGATGTGCGAATAAGTAAGCGTCTTCGGATGGGGATGCGCAGCGGACGTCATGGAGTTGACGTTGCCGGCGGTCGCGAGCTTGAGAATGAGGTCACCGGGTTCGACTGCGCCCGCGCCATAGTCCTCGACGGCGCTGTCGGAAGACCCGCAGACCACTGGCATTCCCGCAGGCAGGCCCGTGAACGCGGCGGCTTCAGGCGTCACGCGTCCGGCGATGTCGGTCGGCTCGATGAAAGCAGGCAGCTTCTCCAGCGTCAGTCCGGCAAGCTCGACAAGCTCGGGCGACCAGTCGCAGGCCTTCATGTCGTAGAAAAGCGTCCCCTGCGCCTCTATGCGGTCCGTCGCGGCCTCGCCGGTCAACAGGTACCGGACGTAGTCCTTGACGAAGAGCACATGCCTCGTCTTCGCGAACGTCTCAGGTTCGTTTGCCTTGAGCCACATCATCTGCGGCAGCGTCCAGGTCGGCGCGGGCATCTGGTAGCAGGTCGAGAATATCTTCTCACCCCAGCCAGCCCTAAGCGCGTCGCACTCGGCGGTCGAACGCTGGTCGGTCCACATTATCGTGCGTCGGACCGGGCGGAACTCCGCATCAAGAAGAACGGCGTTGTGCGTCGAACCGTCAAGCGCGCAGGCGACGACCTGCGAGAGATCGACTCCCTTTGCGGAAAGGCTGGAGAGAGACGACTTCAGCGCGTTCCACCAGTCCTGCGGCTCCTGCTCGCTCCAGCCTGGATGGTCGTGGTGGGTCGGAAACTCCGTTGACGCCTCTCCGACGAACGAGCCGTCCTCTCCGATTGCGGTCACCTTGCAGCCGCCGGTTCCGTAGTCAATGCCAAGCAGAATCTTCATGTCGAGTCCTCAATAATAAAACAAGTTTCAGACGACGGCCGGCCTATTTGCCCGCATGCACTGCGATGCTTGCGGAGGCCATGGGCAGGCCTTCGGACAACGCCTTCACCGTGATCGTTCCGGACGAGCCGGGGACGGCGCGGACTATCGCCTGCGCCAGGCCGTTGAAGGTGACACGGTTCGGCGAATGGAAGTCGCCGAAGTCGGTTTCGTCGCCATTGTCCGTCGCGACAATCGTGCCGGGCCCCTCTATCTCGAAGCTCACGGGGATCTTCGCGTCCGGCACGGTCAAGCCCGCTTCGTCACATACGCTGAGAGTCACAAAGCAGACGTCCTCGCCATCAGCCATGATCGAATAAGTCTCAGGCTCAAGGACGAGACATGCGGCGGCGCCGGTCGTACGGACGGTGTCATGCGCCCATTCAACGCCGTTTCTGAAGGCGACGACCTTCAGCTCGCCCGGCTCGTAGCGCACATCGTCCCAGCGAAGGCGGTAGGCGCGGTCCCAGACTCCGGGAAGCTTGCGCTGACGCCCGAGCGAGCGTCCGTTCAGGAACAGCTCGGCTTCGTCGCCAGAGGTGAACACGTAGACGGGAGTAACCTCCCCTTCACGTCCCTTCCAGTTCCAGTGCGGCAGTATGTGCGCCATCGGCAGGTCGGGACGCCAGCGTGCCTGAAAGAGGTAGAAGACGTCCTTCCTGAAGCCGGCCTGATCGAGGAAGCCCGTGTTGCAAGTGTGGATTGCGGCGCGCGTCCTGCCTCTGGCCTTCACCTCGGCAAGGGCCTCTGCCTGCTTCGCGGGGTCGCTGAACTTCGGCGTCTTGCGCCAGTCCTCGCACCAGAACGGACCGCCGAGATAGTCGATGCCCGTCCAGACGAACTCGCCCATGCAAGTGCCGACCTTGTCCATCCAGTACCACTGCGCATCGGGCGAGCAGGCCCACCTCGTGTCCAGCCGAGTCCAGCCCACGGCCTCCCAGCAGTAGGACGAGTTGTACGAGTCCTTCAAGGCGACCTTTGGGTTCGCCCAAGTCTGAAGGACCGGAAATCTGTACTCGCCGCGCGTCGAGCTCATGCACACGGTCTCGGTGCCGAAGAACGGGACGTCGGGATACTTCTTCGCAAGAGCGGGATACTGCCACGGATAGTAGTTGCAGCCCATCAAGGACATTACAGTCGGGAAGTCGTTCGTGTAGTTCGCGGCGTTGTTGTTCGCCGTGACGGTCGGCCTTGTCGGGTCCTCCTCGGCGACCGAACGGGCAAGCGACCGCGCTATCGCGGAGAACTCGGAAAGCGGCGCGATCTTCGCGAAGCCCTCGCATATCTCGTTGCCAACCGAGTACATGATGACGCACGGATGGTTGCGGTCGGTGCGCACCCACGCGCGCAGATCGCGCTCGTGCCACGTGTCGAAGAGGTTTGTGTAGCCGTTCTTGCGCTTGCCAGACGCGCCCGCCTTGCGCCATTCGTCAAACACCTCGTCCTTGACCAGCATGCCAAGCTCGTCGCAGAGCTCGAGGAGTCCCTCGTCCGGCGGATTGTGGGAAGAGCGCACGGCGTTCACGCCGGCCTCCTTGAAGAGCAGCAGCCTGCGGCGCTGCGCCGCACGGTTCCAGGCCGCGCCGAGCACGCCGAAGTCATGGTGCATCGAGACTCCGTTCAGGGGCACCGTGCGTCCGTTGAGCTGGAAGCGACGCTCGTCCGAGCTGAACGAGCTGGTGCGAATGCCGTACTTGTACGCGTCGCCCTCGACGTCGACCGTGTAGAGATACGGGTCGTCGACATCCCAGAGACGAGGGTTCTCGACGAAGAACACGCGCTCCTTCGCGCCTCCAAGGGACATCTCGTAACGAACGCGCACCTTGGCCCGCTTCGCAGTAACCTCCGGAGTCGTTATGAAGACGCTGCCGGGCACGACATGGTCTTCAGGGCAGACCAGAAGCCTGCAGTCGCGATAGAGTCCGCCGCCGGTATACCAGCGGGACGAGTTCTTGACGTTGTGGCAACGTATGGCGATTACGTTTTCGCCATTGAGGTTGAGATGGTCCGTGAGGTCAATGCGCCAGCGAGTGTAGCCGTATGGCCAGCCGCCGAGGAACTTGCCGTTAAGATAGAGCATCGCATAGCTCATCGCGCCGTCGCACTCGAACAGCACGCGGCCCTTCTGAGGCACGGCGACGGACCTGCCGCCGGACGTCAGCCTGCCGCCGGAAGCCTTGAGCGCAAGCCTGTACCAGCCGACTCCGGTGACGTCGAGGAAAGCGTCGTAGAAAGGGAGCGTGCAGTCGAACGTCTTTTCAACGCCCCAGTCATGGGGAACGCGCACCTGCTTCCACGACGAGTCGTCGAAGCCGGCCTCCGCCCAGCCAAACGACGGAGCGCCGGACGTGTCGCCGCGGTCGGCGCGGTCGAGAATCGCGCTCATCGCCTGAAGCGTGAGGTTTGTGCCTGCAGACGGATCATCGGCCTTGACGAAGCGCCACCCTTCCTTCAGCGCCAGCTTCTCGGTGGCGCCCAACGCGGCCGACGCGCAAAGGGCGACAGCCGAACAACATGTCATCAGTCTAGTGTTCATATTTGCCTTGTGCATAATAGAGCCCGCGCTCTGATGTCTCGTCCGCCATTATAGCACAACGCTGACGAGAACTAGGCCAAAAAGAATGAAAAGTCATGAGAGGAACTGAGACGGCGTCTACTCGCAGGCAATTTCGTACAGCATGCGCGCTCCGCTGGCTCCGGCGACGGACGCAGTGAACACGAGGCAGCCATCGCGCTCCCCGGACTCGACGGTTCCCATGCGCCGTCCTGTCGTGGCAAGCTCGTACACGACGCAGCGAGACGGATCGTCCATCTTCACCGCGACTTTCGCCTCCCCGTTTCTCATGAGAGGGCGAACGCCCCATCTCAGCGTCGTGGTCATGGCTTCGTCGGTGTACTTCGCTCCGTCGCCCTGCACGTCGGTGACGTGCGTAACCAGAAGACGCCGCGACTTGGGGATGGCCGCGCCGTCGAGAGAGCTGACCCACACCGTCGCAGGCGCGCCGGACACCTCCGCCTTGAGGAATCCGGCGTCTATCGGGCCCTCGGTCGCGAAACCGCCGCACGTGCGCGGAGTGTCGATTACGAACGTCCCCTTGGCATGATCCAGACGAAGAGACTTGGGGCCTCTTTCCGCAGCAGACTTCATCTCGGCTTCGAACTCGGCCGCCTCCTCGCGGCGAACGAGACGAAGACCGCCTGCGGACTCCGGCGAGAGGCAGGAGCCTATGCGAGCGCCCCACGCCACCTGGCGCCACGGCGGCGCGACATGATAGGTCATGTTTGTGGCGGCGGCGCTTTCCTCGGTGAACCAGAACGCGAATCCCTCGGTCAGCGGCTTCAGGTCGCCGCGAAGAAACAGACAGAGGCAGGCGCGTTCACCGGCCTGGGAGAGAGGATCCGTGGCGAGGTCGAAGTAGCCCGGTCCGCGCACATCCGCATCGCCAAGGCCCTTGCGGCCATGCGAATATGCAAAGCGCCAGAGGCCGTCCCAGTCCTGCATAGCCGCCATTGCGCCGGTCAGGATGCCGCCTACGCCGCGGTAGCGTCCCGGACCCGAGAAGTTCCACTCCGTAATCGTGAACGGCTTGTCGAGCATGCGGACGAAGGCCTGCGTACTTGGCGCAAGACGCGAACCGTCGAGAATGGGGTTCTTGTTGGGGCAGACGCTCGGGACCGACCAGGGCTTTCCCGGAAAGGTCGGATGGTCGACGTAGAAGTGGTCGTCAATATAGTCGTACTCCGCACTTGCCCGCTGGAGAGACGCAAAATGAGGCCCGCAGTTGTCGTTCGTGAGAAGAGCCTTCGAGCCGAGGGAACGGACGTACGCCTTCATTCTCGCGGCCAACTTGGCCTCAAGCTCGCCGGTCCACTGGGCGATGGCCGGATAAACGCCTCCCTCCCAGAAATTCGACGGAAGCCTGTCCGCGCTCAGGCCGGACGCGAATGACGGATCGCGCGCCCGCTTCGCCTCCAGCCACTTGCGCCACGAGGCGAGGATGCGTTCGTCGTCCCTGACTCCACGCGACCAGCCCATGAAGAAGCCGCCCTCGTTGATAAGCGATATCAGTGAAAGCGCGGGCTCGTCGACATAGCGCCGCCCTGTGTACTTGTTCTCGTGGAGCAGGAAATTCCTCGCATACGCCGCCCAGTTGTCGAACGCGGGGTCGTATACGGCGCAAAGAGCCTTGTAAAGCTGGCAGTCCACGAGGCCCTTCCTGTCGACGCCTATATGACGCCATTTGACAACTCTGGTGCGCGAGACGAACAGATCGGTCGTGATGTATATTCCCTCGCGAATGGCCGCCGCGACTAGGTAGTCAAGACGATCCATGTTGGCATCGCTGAGAGTGAGGCCGTCGTCGCTCCCTGCAACTGTGCCTGCGTCGTGATGGTGTATTCTCAAGGCGTTGTAGCCAAGGCGCTTCAGCCTTTTGACGAGAGCATCGGCAAGCGCGTGATCAGGGAAGTTCGCGTCACCGCAGAGGTTGACACCATAGAAACGCTGCTTTCTGCCGGGAAGGTTCTCGAACTCGAAATGGCCGCCGACGTTTCTGATCCACCCATGCTTGCCAGCGGGAGCGTCAGTGAAGCCCATCTGCGAAAAGTCAAGGGCGCTTCCCTCGACTATGTCGCGGTGATAGTCGATCGGAATCCACTCTTCGCCCGCAGCGATCACATACGGCCTATGATAGTTCGCGGAAAGGCTCTCGCCTGCCGAGACGACAAGGGAAAACGACAGAACGTCACCTTTCGAGAACGAGCCCCTGTCAAGCTTTCCCATCCTGACAGTGAAAACCGGATTCCACCGACGGCTGTCTTGTATCAGGTACTTGACCTCGTTTGTCGTAGCGAAGGCGACCGAAAGTCCGCTACCGGGAATCGGGAAGGCAAGAGAGCTGAGCCTGCCTTCGGCAATGCGGACTCCGCCGCCTTTAGGACGATCGAACACTCCCTGACGCGTCCCTGCGCGCCACTCGCGTCCTTCAGTCTTGTCGATCGGGAGGTGCATTGCACAGCCGACGCTTTCTGCCGCGAAAGACGCTGCCGCGGCGAATTTATAGTCGATGCGGACCTTTCCTTCGCCTATATCTGCAAGCGATACGGTGGCATCAAGTATCTTTTCGCCGCGGTCTTCTGCCCTGAACCTGGCAAGGTTGTCCTTGCCAAGTTCATAGCCGCCTACCAGCTTCGCGCCCTGCCATCCGGCCAGAGCGACAAAGGGCTTCAATTCGCTTCCGCCGACACGCACAGAGCCGTCTGGCTTGAGAGTCACGTCCGCCGCCGCTGCGCACAAAGGCAGCACCAATACGGCCAAGTGGCAGAATTCACGCTTTTTCATTCTTTAGCGAACTAGAATCATCATGCCGTTCCCGATCCTGCCGAGGAACTTGTCGGGAGTGAGGACGCCCTTGGAGACGCGCACTGCGTCGAACTTGCCGACGATGTTCGGATGGGTGTTGGAGCCTTCGCCAAGCATAAGGCGGTGGCCGGCAACGCGCTTCGGCAGACGGAAGCCCAGCGTGGCGCCATTCATGCTCTGGCCGCCGTACTTGACGTTCTTGTAGTCGTAGAAGAGCTTGACCAGCGTGTTCGTGCCTTCGTTGGCGGGCTCGAACGTGATTGCGTAGTGATGCCACCTGCCGTCAACAACCAGTTTATTCGACGGAATGGCCCAACCAGGATATTGACCTCCGATCGACATCTGGATGGCGCCTGCATTGTCTTTCAGTCTGTAGACGTACCAGTCGTAATCGGAACTTTCCATCTGAGAGAGGCGTATGATCGGGACATGGTGGGCAAGGCTCGTCGAGCCTGCGTCAACAGGACCGTTGCCATCGACAATGCCGTCGAACTTCGCCCAGAACTCGACCGTGTAGGAGTCCTGCTCGAACAACGGGATGCCGGGGGCAACGACGCGGCTTGCGTTCAGGCTGACCGAATACGCGTTGGCGACGACCTTCGTGCCGTTCGTGCCGTCAAGAATCAGCTTGCCGCGAGACTCGTTCACGAACGTCGGCGCATTGCCGCTCGTGCGGGCTTCGCCGATGCCTCCAACGGTGAGCGCATCGTTTTCCGGGGAAACGAAATCGTAGTTCTGCTCGAAGAGAGCGATCATCGAGGTGTCGCCAGTGCCGACAGGATGCGTGGTAAGAAACTCGTCGGGCGTCAGCGCGCGCCGCGTTACGCGGATGTCGTCCATCCAACCGTCAAAACACTGCGTTCCACCATCTCTCGCGCCGAAGAAGAGGGATTTTCCGGTTGAGACATCGACGAGAGAGCCGGTTCTTGACTTAGCTAGCACATAGTCAAAATAGAACTTCACGGTTCCTGCCGTGCCATCGACAACGACAGCGACATGGTGCCACTTGCCGTCGTCCGCGTTTGATGATGCAGTATCGTAATGCGTCACCCCGTCCGTATTGCTCACATAGAGCATTTTCGAGCTGATCGCGTCGAAAAGCACATTGAAATACCCGTCCCCGCCGAACTTCATCAGAACCTGGCGGTTGTCCGTCGTGCCGCGCACCGTCTTCCGCGTCTTGTAGAACATTTCAGTGGTGTAGCTCGCCGCCGCCCCGTCATTTCCACGGATCAACTTCGAGATGTATGGCATCTGGACGTAGTTGGCCTTGCCGACATCATTCGTTTCCTGATAGAACGACGCGACGTCATCGATCCAGAAATCCGTTTCGGATTTGGCGGCCATGATGGCACCGGCTTTCGTCTCGGTGTCATAGACGGACGATCCCGCACCGGAAACCTTCCTGAACACCGCAATATCCTGGCAGTTCGGTCGAAGCGCGTCGCCGATATCCGCATAGTCTCTTTTCAGCAGCACCCTGTATTCGTCGGGCGTAAAAGAAACGCGCGCGATTTCGTCCGGATCCATGTCCAATGGCTGCATCCGCAGGAACTGGTCGGGAGTGAGCACTGCATCTGAGACACGCACCTCGTCGATCAACCCGGGATACTTGCGGCCACCATTGTTGGCGTCGCCATAGGCGTAGCCACCGATCCAGGTGGCGTTGTCGTTGGAATAGGCGAGAATGGTTCCTGTCTTGCTATGAACACGGTCGGAATCATCGGAGGACTTCTTGTCAAGGACGTAATCAACGTATATGCGTACTCTCTCGCCATCGTAAGTGAATGCCACGTGGTGCCAGGCGCCGTCGTTCACCTTGTACTTGCCGCCAGCGCCGTTCCCGCTGTACCAGACGTCAGTCGATTTATCTGCCGTCAAGCGCACGGCAACTGTACCGTTGTTTTCCATGTAAATCGCGAAACGCTCGGATGTCCAGCTCGCTCCGTCGACGCTGCCGACGATGGGGGCGAAGGTATTGTAAACGCCGCCGGTGGTGCAGACGAAAGCCTCGACTGTGAGGGCACTCTTCTCATAGAGCGGCTGGTAGAGATCGTAGCCGCCATCGAACTTGAGGCCGCCGCCAAAGCGTGCGCGTCCGTTATTTGAGTCCGGAGTGGATCCGCCGCGATCAACGCGGAATTTCATCGCGGCACTGTTGGTGCGCGTGATGCCGGAAACCGGATCGTAGACGGCGAGTCCGTGGAATGGCTTGGTGTATGTCGGCAGATAGTCGCCACCGTTCTCAACAGTGGTTGACATGGCATTAGCGGTGCCGATTGTATACACATGGGCGTACGTCGTCGGCGCCTGGTCGCTCGCAACGGTGTTCGCGGGGGCGGTCGTGCCGGGTTCGCACTCGTCGAAGTGCCACCAGGCTATGGTATTGGCATGGGCAGACGCCAACGCAGCGAAAGACAACGCCATCGCTGAACTGTAACCGATGAACTTGCTCATATGCGAATCCTTTCCTTGATGTACGGGAGGAACATCCTTTACACCCATATTATACCAAACATGAAGACATTAAGCGAACGAATTGCGCAGAAATTATCGAGCTGATTGCGAACTTCGCATCACAGACTGTTCTGGCTGCTGCGCCACTCGCGCATAGAGAGCCCGGTGGCGTTCCGAAACGCTCGCCGCATGGACACGGGGCTGTCGTACCCGCATTCGCAGAATATGGAGTCAATGGGTATGCCGCGATTGAGCAGCAGGCCCTTCGCGCGCTCGATGCGCGTCGCCATGATGGCCTCGCCGATGGACTGGCCGGTCGCCTTGCGAAAGCGCGACTCCGCATGTCTTCTGCTTCCGCCGATGTCGCGGCACACCTCTGCCGCGGTGAGTCCGTTGCAGGAGTCGAGGCGGATGCGGTCGATCGCGCGATGAATGGCGTCGTCGCGCCGCGGAAGGCTGATTGTCGACCCGCGCCTGACGACATGGGTTGCGCCGAACTTTACGACATGCGGAGCGCCGCGTCCCGACATGGCATCGTCGAGCATCTTCGCAGCCATGTACCCGGAGAGCTCGAAGTCGGGCATGACGCTTGTCAGGCGCGGAGTGGAGTGCTCGCACACCAGCTCGTCGTTGTCAATGCTGACGACAGATATTTCCTCCGGCACGTCAATGAGCTCCATCCTGCACGCCTGAAGGACGAGGTCGCCGGATATGTCGTTCGCGGCCATTATGCCGCACGGCTTGGGCAGGCTTCTGAGCCACGGCCTTATTCTCTCGAAGAACTCAGTAGTGGAACGGTCCCTTTCGACGGCAAACGCGCAAAACGTCTTTCCCGCCTCGGCGACCGCCTTCGCGAACGCCTCCTGCCTCTGCAGCGACCAGTCGCGCGGACGAATGTTGCCGACGAATGCATAGTTCTGGAATCCGAGGGAGAAGAGCTCCTTTGCGGCCAACATCGCCGTCGCCTCCGAGTCGTGTTCGACGCCGAAGTAGCGCCGCGGCATCTTCGCCTTGTTTGCGTCGCAGAAAACGACCGGCGTGCTGCCGAAGTCGCTGACACTGTTGCCGTAGCGTTCTGTGACTATTCCCTCGGCTATGCATCCGTCAGGACGCCAGAACGCAAGCTCGCGCCTTATCGGCATCGACGTGAGGCCAAATTCGGCTATCTGCACGTTCCATCCGACCTTCGCGGCGTATCGGTATATCCCGGCGAGCCTTGTGCGCCACAAACGCCATGGATACTGAAGGAAAAGGACGCTTCTGCGCTTTTTCTCGTTTCCCATGGCGTTTCCCCCTTCACTGCGAGCGGCGCCGGAACATTGGAATCATCTTGGTCCGGCTGTAATCACCTGAAGACCAGCGTCGACACGGACCACTGTCCTCCTGGCATCGGGAGCGTCTTGTAGAGCCCCTTGTACTTCACGACAAGTCTCCGGCGCTGTATCTTGCGAACGAGAGTGCCGTCGCAGGCCACCACCAGCACATACTGTCCGTCGGGATTCCTGAAGAGAATCGTGTTCGTTCCGTCACGAGACCCCGAGACTTCCATCACCCGCGCGCCGCGTTTCACAAACGGGCCTATGTGGCGGAAGAGCCTGTACTGCGGAGAAAACGTCACGTCATGCGATTCCGAGTCGACAACTGCGAATCCGCCGCAGAGGTGCGCGCCTGTAGCCGGCGTGCCGAGCTCGTCAAGGCAGAGGTTCCATGTCGTGAACATCCCGCATCCATTCTGCAGCATGCCGAAGACCCTGGCCGACCACCAGAACTCGGTTCGATCCTTGATCACGACATGCGGACCGTTCTCGGTGTGGAAGAATCCGAGCTGCGGGTACTTGGCCTTGAGGGGAGGAAGATTCGTCGCCTCGTTGGGATCACAGTAGCAGTGCCACGCAACGCCGTCTATGGCGTCGACAACGCCAGGCATCTCAAGAAGCTCTTTTGCGCGCGGAAGATCCCTGGCGTTCGGGTTGTGGTCGTGCACCCATATCCTGGAGCCCACACCCGCCTTGCGAAACGCCGGCGCGAGATGGTCGCGCACAAACGCGCCCTCCTGCGCCGCAGGATACACGCAGCACGGATACTGCCCATGCGTATCGCACATGGTCTCGTTCTGAGGGCACACGGCGTCTATGGCGACGCCGCGCTCCCCGTAGCCCTGCACGTACTTGACGAAGTAGTTCGCCAGGGCCGGCATGAATTCGTCCTTGAGGCTTCCGGATATCATCATCCCGGACGTCTTCATCCAGCCGGGCGGACTCCATGGCGCGGCGAAAACGAACACGTCCGGCCTCAGCTCCTTCACGCGCTTCGCCATCGGAACGAGGAACTCGTCGTCGCGGGCAAGCGAGAAGTTCTTCATCTCCACGTCGCCCGGCGTGTCGTTGTAGCTGTAGAGGCCTGTGGAGTAGTCGCTCGCTCCGATGTTGAGGCGTATCGCGCCGAGGTTGCATCCCTCCGGCGTGAACAGCTTCCTGAGCAGGCTCTCGCGCTTGTCGGCCGGCATGTTCGCGAGAACCCACGCCGACGCATCCGTAAGCGACGCGCCGAGGGCGAGGAACTCGTGCCCCGCCTTCGCCGCGTCGACGTCAAGGGCCTCGACAGCCGGATATGGATGAATCGTAAAGCCGCTTGTTGCGATTTCGCGGAAGTCCTTCGCCTCCGTCGTCTGGAAGAGCCTCAGCTCCTCCCCGCCTTCCGCGGCCACGAAGGCCGCCGCCAAAAGTGCAAGTGCGATCATTGCGGATTCATCCTCCTCAGCTGACGGTTCGAGCCATTACTTCTTCACCCACGCATGCGCCGGGTCCATCGAGGAGATGAGACCGCGGCCCTGCGAACCGGCCATCGTCCAGAGATAGTACATCTGGTAGCCTGGCGCGCCGACTAGCGGATGGTATCCCTCGGCAATCGCGACGGTGTCGTAGTTCTGCACGCGGTATGCCTCGTTCAGGGAGCCGTCCGGCTTGTACACGCTCTGGAATCCGAAGCCCTGCGGCGGATCGAAGAGGTAGAAGTACGTCTCCTCCATGTCCAGCTCGTTCGGCGGATTGTTCACGTCGTGGCGGTGGCTAGGGTAGCCGGACCAGTTGCCGCTCGGAATCATCCCCTCGCCGATGTAGAAGTGCTCCGAGTCGAACTTCTCGTCGAGGATTATCTCCGACGTGCGCGTCCAGTTGTCCTTGCCGAGCGCAATGTGCCGCGTGTCCTCCGGCCTGATCAGCGTGGGCTTAGCGGTGTCGCGCGTCGCGGGCGAGCCGTTGTACGCGAGCTCCACGTTCGAAAGCGCGGTTATCGCATACTTCGTGTGGCGCGGCAGATAGAGGCAGTGCGGCTTGCCGGTGAACGGAGACTTGCGCCCGTCGGCCACCTCGAAGGCCCAGCCGTCGCCTTTCGCGGCGAAGTTGCCGCCGATCAGCACGAGCGCGACCTCGCTCTCGGCGGTGTCGCCCTCGTACGAGGTGCCCTTGGCGAGCTTGACGAGCCCGAACCTGGTGAGCTTCATCCCGTACTCGCCGACATCGAATATCTTGTTGTAGCCCTGCTCAGGCTTCAGCGCAATCTTAAGGTTCATTTTCTTTCTCCTTGATTCCGTTCCCAATTCCCCGTTCCCCATTACTTCACCAAATGCATTTCGATGTTCATGTTGCGGCAGAGCGCCGTGAGCTCGTCTACGCGGTCGCCGTACATGAGCGCATAGTGGTGCTCCCAGCCGTTCTCCATGACCTCGCGGCGGACAGCCTCGCAGCCGGCGTCGAACTTGATGTTGAGCGGAGTGCCCCTCACGAAGAGGTCGGTGTCGATTCCTGTGCCGGGGCAGACAAGCATGCGGAAGCCCGTTCCGTCGCGCTTCTCGCCAAGGCGCGCCAGGGTAACGCGGCCGGGCTTCAGCGGGAACTCGCCCGTGCAGCCCTTCACGCCGCCACCCTCGACCGTCGCCGAGCAGTGCAGCTCGGGCTGGTAGCCCTTCTTGCAGAGAGCGCACGGCGCCGCGCCGCAGTGCCACACTGTCCCGTGGTCGCCTTCGCAGATGATGAGGTCGCAGAAGAACGGCAGCTCGCCGGAGATGATCTCTCCGATGCGCATCATCACCGCGCCGTAGACGTCGCCCTCGCATGCCGTGAGATAGCCGTGGTTCGTGAGGTGTCCGAGCGTCGAGCAGACCGCGATTCCGTAGAACTCGTTGAGTATCACCTCGGGCCAGCAGCGCATCGCGAACGTGTCGACGTAGAACTTCTCCTTCAGCTTCATGACGGCCGCGATGAGCCGTGCGGACTTCTCCTTCTGGTCGCCGCGCGGTCCGTCCGTGGGATGCGTCTTGAGGTCGCCGTCGATTATCGCCATGCCCTTCGCGATCTCGTCCTTGGAGAGGTTCTGGGCGACGGTGAAGAGCTCGTGCTCAGTGATTATCTTGACCTCGGGGCCAAGCGTGCGGCGAAGCATCATCTCGTCCACGCAGCTCGTGAAGAAGCCGGGCACCCTTCCGCCGATGAGCCCGATGCGCATGCGGCCGAGCGCCTTCATGGCCTGGGCGACGCGAATCTGCCTCATGAGCCCCTCCTCCGCCTCCTTCGTCCCGGCCTGCGCGTGGACGTAGAAGTAAGGAATGCCCAGGCGCCACATGTGATGGGCGTTCATGTTCGCCGCGCAGAACGAGTTGTTCTGGAGGCGCCCTCCCTTCGGATCGGGCTCAGGCTGCGACCAGAGCAGAATCGGAACCTTGAGGCGCTGTGCGAACATCGGCGGCACGACGCCGAGCGAGAACGTCAGGAAATGCGCCACGATCAGGTCAGGGCGGTCCTTCTCCCACTGCTCGAGGACTTCGATTGCCTCGCCTTCGAGCGCGAGCATGTGGTCGGGCGCAATTACCTCGACGTCGGGGAGCGTCTTGAGGAACTTGATCGCGTCCGCACGCGCGGCCTCAAGGGTGTCGTTGGTCCAGTTTACCTTGCTGAGAGGCAGATATCCGATTTTGAACATGTTGTTCCCTGCTTTCCTTTTTTGTTGGGTTTGATGCCTTAAATGTCTCCGCCGGAAGCCCGTCACCCCGGCGTCCTCACGTCGGCAACGCGGTCGCGGGCGAAGAACACATACCTCGCCACCAGCACCGCGACGGCGCCAAGTGCGTAAGTCCCGCCGAAAATGGCGATTCCGTGCTGATACGAGAAGTGCTCCCCTACATATCCGAGCACCGCTGTCGCCGGGCATCCGATCAGGAACGCGCCGCAGAGATAGACGCCCATCGCGGCGGCGCGGTAGCGAGGCGCCACGACCTCGAAAAGCCCAGAGTAGAGGGAGCAGTCGAAGAGCCCGCCGCCCACGCCGAACACAAACGTCATCAGACAGCAAAGCCACAGGTTCGGCATATACACCATCGCCGCCATGGCCGGCGCAGATATCGCAAGGCCGATCCAGAGCATGTTGATGCGAATCGCCGGAAAGCGTCCCACGAACCTGTCGGAAAGCCGCGCGCCAGCGCCTATGCCGATGAAGGAGCCTATATAGAACCAGACGACGGAATGCAGCGCGGCGGATGCGGGCGAGAGCGCGAAGCCGCCCAGCTCCGGGCCCTGACGCATGAAGAGCGGCAGAAACGTGCGGAAGCAGTTCGAGCCGAACACGAGCATGCCGAACGCGACCGTCAGAAGCACCGCGGACGGCTTGGAGACCATGGCAAGCGCGGCCTCCTTGAAGCTCGCCCTCTCGAACTCACCGGCCCTGTGGCTCTGAAGCAGCGGCGGAGAGTCCCTGAGGAAGAACACGAGCGCGAACGTCCACACCACGCCGATTGCGCCGAACGCCCAGAACGCATACCGCCAGCCTTCGGTCGAGATGCCTCCCAGCCATCCGGCAAGGGCGCTTGCGACGATTATGCCGAAGTAGAGGCCTGTCTGGTATATCGAGAGCGCCGTCGAACGGGTTTCGTGGTGGTACTGCGCTATAAGCGAACTCGCCGAAGCCGGTATCATGCACTGTCCGATGCCGTTCATGAGCCCGTACATGACGAGCATCCCTACGAAGCCGTCGACGAACCCCGTCCCGAGCACGCTTGCCGAGAACAGGAACGCCCCGACTATTACGACCCACTTGCGCCGCATCATGTCCGCCGCGATGCCGGCAAGAGGAACCGCAAGGCCGTATGCGAAGAGGAACGCCGTGCGCGTCAGCCCCCATTGCGTGTCGCTCGTCCCAGGCAGCGACGCCTTGATGTCAGGCAGCGACGCGTTGAACACCTGCCGCGTCGCGTGCATGAGAAAGTAGGTGAAGGCGAGCAGCGCCAGCATCACCCACTTGTACCTTCTGTCTCTGGCGTTGCTCTCGTTCATTTCAGGAACTCCTCGACTTCCTCCCTGGTGGGCGCGCTGGGCGGACGGCCGGAGAGTCCGCGGCACTTGATGGCCGAGACCGCCGCGCCGAAGCGCTGGCACTCCATGAGATCGTGCGTCTCGAGCCAGCGCACGGCAAAGCCGGTGTGGAAGAGATCTCCGCATCCCGTAGTGTCCACCACCTTCTCGACCTTGAATGCAGGGCATTTCACGAAATCCCGCCCGTCAAAGCACATCGAGCCCCGAACGCCCATAGTCGCCCCGCAGACCTTCGGACGGTACTTCTCCCACACCTGGCGAACCGCCGCCTCCGCGTCCTTGAGCCCAGTGAGCTTCAGGATGAACTCCTCGGAGCAGATGAGAAGGTCGGCCAAAGGCAGAAGCTCCTCCATGCCATCGCGATGGGTGCCTGCGTCGTACATGATGGTGACACCGGCCTCCTTCGCGATCTTCGCGGCGGCTATGGCGCCGACGGCGTTGTGCCCATCCAGATGAAGCACCTTGGCGCCGCGTATCGCATCCGCAATCGCGGGAGTGATCTCGTCCGCCGTCAGCTCGGTCAGCCCTTCGCGCGTCCATGCGCAGGAGCGGTTGCCCGTCTTCTCCTCTATCCAGAGATACGCGATGGCGCTCGTCGCGCCCTTGCGGACGGCCACCATCGACGTGTCGACCCCTTCCCGCGCAAACGTGTCGAGTATCATCCGCCCGTCGGCGTCGTCGCCGACCGTGCCGATGAACGCCGCTCTCTTGCCGAGCGCCGCCGCGCCTGCAGTGGAGTTGCCAGCAGGGCCGCCGCCAAGGATGGCATGGGAGATCATCTTAACCTTCGTGTCCATCGGGATGAACGGCAGCACCGCGAGATGGTCGTTCGACACGAAGCCCAGTCCTATGTATTCAAATGTCATCACGCGACGATTATACCACATGCAACACTACATTTGCACGTCAATCTTTGAGACGCAATGAGAACACATGAGAATTGCGGCCGGCCAGTCAGCCGGCCTGGCCGCGACTAAAAGCGGCAGTTCCCTAGCGTTTACGGAGCTTCGCCTTGATTGCCGCTCTCTGGCTTTTCCCGCTCTTCGCGAAGCGCCCTGCGCTCTTCACGCTTGGCGGCAACGACAGCGTATGCCAGATACATGACAAAGCCCGATGACAGCAAGCTGAAGACTAGTCCGACTATCTGCCGGAAGCCCAATTCGCCGCCGCCCGCCACGGCTCTACCGACCACAATGACATTGCAGACAAAGTATCCAATCACTCCGAAAATGACAAGCAAACCAATCGTCGCGCATCCCCATCCAATGCGATGCCTTTTCTGGAGCTCGGCAAGATCCGCTGAACCTTGACGCTCGCGAACGTAGCGAACAAGGTCCCCGAACGTCTTGACCGTCTTCCAGACATCCTCGTCGAAGATGAACCTGAACTTTTGTTCAAGATCTTCCAAAGCGTCTTCGAAGCCCTCATCGTCAATGGATGCCACCATCTCAAGCGGGTCGTCCGCAATTAGCCGTTCGTTTGGCAGACCAAGGCACTCCTTGAAAATCCCTCAGACAGCAAGCAGCGATTTTGCGTTCCGCCTCGTCAGTCCAGATATCTTCGTGCTTGATGTCTGGACGCAGACGCAGCTGCCGCAGGAGAGTTTTCCTGAGCAATGCGCTTTCGCCACCCAGACGTCTCGCCCATGTTAGGCGAAACGCCGAATGTCGCTCTGCACAGTCATCTCTCAGCGGTTCAATCATTTGTTACGGAAGAGAAACCTGAAGTTTGAAGAACCGATCTCCCGATGTTTTCTTATGCCAGGAGGACAAGTCTATGCTTCCCATAAGGGAATAGACCGAAACTGCGCTGTTGGTGCGATTCCATTCCACTATCGGTTCTTCTCCCTGCATACGAATCGAAAGACGAAGTTGTTCGTTTGCA
>JAEEZC010000163.1 GCA_016288465.1 Verrucomicrobiota bacterium
GTTACCGTGGGTCGTCAAAATCATGTCGGTTCCGCGAAGTGTCTCTCGTGCGACTGTCGCCCCCTACGCTCGCCATCAACTGAAAGCGCGCTGGAATCGCACAAAAGGCCAGGGGATAGCCGAGGCGGCGATTGACGGGCGCGACGGTCACGCGGCCAGAGCAAGGGGACATTGGGGACATATGGGACGTTGGGGACGGAATGGCGCCGGACGGCTGGAACGGTTCGTGTCGGTTCGTGTCCGGCGATGCGAAGATACGGCGCATCGTCGGCGTTAGTGGTCGTGCGCAAGCGGGTCGGTCATGCGGGATCAGGCTGATTTGGCGCGGCGTAGCGGCGCTTTTTGTGCTATAATACATGCAAACGGCAATGTCATCCTTAGCGATAGGTCTAGCAGTCACGGCGTTGTGGGCTCTTTGCGCGACGGGGGTCGCGTGGTACGTGGCCTCGGTTGCGGGGGAGGTTACGTACGTCACCCTCGCCGACGGGCGCCGGCAGGAGCGGTCGATACCGCTTCTCTACCGGGTGCTGCTGCCCTTCGCGGGCAACTTCGACGCGCTGATATCGCATCCGGCGTTCAGGGCGCAGACCGAGCTTGCCGACACCATGCTCGTCTCGGCAGGCTTCGAGGGGCTGCTTTCGGGGCGCGAGCTCGTCGCGCTCAAGCTCTTGACGGCGATCGTCGTCTGTCCTGTTGCGGCGGCCGCGGCGTTTCTGCTTGTTCCTGCGCTGACGGGCGAGATGGACCTCGGCGTCGCGCTCTTGGTGACGGCGATGCCGACGGCTTTCGCGTTCGTCCAGCCGGCGATGTGGCTTAGGGGCGCGCTCAGGCGCCGACACCTCGCGATTCAGAAGGAGCTGCCGTTCGTGCTCGACATACTCACGCTCTCGATCGAGGCGGGAATGGACTTCATAAGCGCGCTCCAGCGCAACTGCCAGGCGCGCAAGCTCAGTCCGCTGAACGAGGAGCTTCTCAGGATGACGAAGGAGATACAGGTCGGCTCGTCGCGCCGCGACGCCCTGAAGGGCATGGCCGACAGGGTCGGCCAGCAGGACCTGAAATCGGTCGCGTACGCGCTGATCCAGGCCGACGAGCTGGGCGTCTCCATCGGCGAGATACTGCGCATACAGTCCGAGCAGATGCGGTCCCGCAGGTTCGACCGCGCGGAGAGGCTAGCGGCGGAGGCTCCGGTCAAGATGCTGGGGCCGCTGATGCTCTGCATATTCCCGGCCGTCTTCGTGGTGCTGCTCGGCCCGGTGCTCTTCCAGGCAATGAAAGGAATGTTCTGATGGCGGAAAGACCAGAGCTCATAATCGTCAGCGGCGAACTGGCGGGGCGGCGGTTCTCGGTCGGCGAAGGAGGGCTTAGGCTCGGCAGGTCTTCGTCGAACGACATCCACGTGCCCGACGAAGGCCTTTCGCGCAACCACTGCCTGTTCGAGACATCCGGCGAGAGCGGGCTGCGCGTCACGGACCTCGCAAGCGCGAACGGCACGTTCGTCAACGACGTGCAGATCGGCGTCGACCCGGTCGAGCTGAAGGAAGGCGACATCATCGAGGTCGGCGACGTGAAGGTGCGCGTCGGCGCCGCGTCCGCCGCGTCAGCCCAGCCTGCCGCGTCAGCCGCGCCCGCTCCGGTCGGCAAGGTGGACCTAGGACTGGGAGGCTCAGCCTCGGGCGGCGGAGGGTCGGCGGCGGCGCAGCAGAGGCGGCGCAGTCCGCTTGCGAACGCGCTCTGGGCGGTCGCCGTGCTGGCGGCGCTGGGCGCGATAGCGGTCGTCCTTCTCGTTCCCGCGGACCGAGACGCGCCTCCCGCGCCGGCGCCCGTGGCCGACGAAAAGCCGGTTCTCAGGGAGCTTTACTACGAGAGGGTGAAGGCGGATTCGCGCGGCATCTACCGCTACGCGCTGACGCTTTCGGAGGACGGGGCGCTCTCGGTGAAGATTGACGACACGTCCAACAACAGGCGCATGGCGCCGAAAAGGAAGTCGCTCTCGGCGGAGGCGCTGGCGGAGCTGGGCGAGGTGCTTTCGTGGGATGCGATGAAGGACTTCGACTCCTCGTATTCGGGAGTGGAGCCCGACCCGCCCGCTCTCGACGGCATAACGCTCAAGGCCGTGTACTCGACATGCGCGAAGACGGTGCGCGTCGCCAACACGCAGGAGCCGGACGAGCTGGCGGCGATGAGGGAGAAGCTGGAGGCGTTCTCGAAGAGCGAGCTCGGAGTGTGGGCGATCGCATATCCGAGGGAGAAGCTGGTGGAGCTGGCCGAGCAGGCCGTCAGCCTCGGGGACGCGAAGTGGGAGGACCGCGACGTCAACTACGGCAACCTCGCCGCGTCCATCGCGGCGTACCAGGAGGCGCTGTTCTATCTCGAGACGGTCAGCCCGAAGCCGGATTGCGCCAGGGCCGCGGCGGACGGGCTGGCGCGGTCGAAGGAGGAGCTTCAGAGGCGCTACACCGACCAGCGCTTCCTGGCCGACAAGGCGCTCAACCTGTCGAGGTGGGAGGTCGCGCGCGACGAGCTCAAGGTGCTTCTTGAGATGGTCCCGGACCGCAGGGACGACCGCAACCGCGACGCGCGGGCCAAGCTGATGTCCGCCGAGAACAATCTCAAGAAGAGGGGGGCGAAGTGATGACTACGACTCGGCCTATGGCTGTGCTGCTCGCGACGGCGCTCTTCGGCCTTGCGGCGCAGGCGCAGGAGAGGGCTCAGACGCGTCTGAGCGTGACGAGCGATCCGGAGGGGGCGGTCGTGCTGGTCGACGGCGCGGAGCGCGGCGCGACGCCGCTTGTGCTGTACGGGCTGCCGACGGGCAGCCACTGGCTCAGGTGCCGCATGAACGGCTATGTGGACGCCGACAGCTTCTTCGTGCTGCACGACGGCTCCCGCGTCGACAGGCACGAGACGCTTGAGGCGGAGACTGGCCTGCTGCTGCTCAAGACCGATCCCGAGGGCTGCAACATCAGGGTGGACGGCATCTCCATCGGCGAGACGCCCATGTTCATATCGAACCTCACGACGAAGGACGTGCACAAGATACGCCTGACGAAGGCCGGCTACCAGGACCACACGATATCCGTCAGGTTCAACGGGCGCGAGCCGCTCGTCAGGGAGGAGAAGCTCGTGCTGGACTCGGGCGTGCTCGACCTCGTGTCCGACCCGATCGGCGCCGAGGTCACGGTCAACGGAATCCTCCGCGGACGCACTCCGCTCTCCGTCGAGAAGATACCGAAGGGAACCACGACCGTGAAGTTCAGGCTCGAAGGGTTCAAGGAGGACGTGCGCGAGGTCCGCATGAACGCGGGCGACAGGCAGACGCTTTCGGTCTCGCTCGTCGGACATCCCGGGACCATGCACCTCATCTCCGTTCCGCCAGGCGCGATGTTCTACGTAAACGGCGAGGCGCGCGGGCAGAGCCCGGTGTCCATTCCGTCCCTCCAGCCCGGCGACTACGAGGTCCGCTGCGAGAAGGAGGGCTACGGCGAGATATCGCGCACGGTGACGATCAGGAACGGCGCCTCGGCGCGCGAGGAGTTCAGGCTGTCGAGCGTGATGGGCCGCATCGAGGTCCGCACGTCGCCGCCTGGCGCCGAGATTCTGCTGGACGGCCACAAGGTGGGCTATTCAAAGGCGTCGGGCGGAGAGGCGGAGGAGACGAGCGACATCTTCCCGATAGAGAACGTCATGGAGGGCGAGCACGTGCTGCTGGTCCGCAAGGACGGGTACCAGGAGGTGTCGCGCACGATCCGCATCGAGTCCAGGAAGACGTCGCGGCAGCACAACGTGAAGCTCAAGCGGTCGTTCATCCCCGACGTCGAGGTGACGACGGCGACCGAGGTGATAAGGGGCGTGTTCAAGTCGCAGAACGAGACGACCATCGTGATCGAGCGCAAGCCCGGCACGGACTATCCGATCCCGCGCAGGTTCGTCCGCAAGATAGAGTATCTGACGAAGTGAGACAGCGGCTCGACATGCTTCTGGTCGAGCGTGGGCTCGTCGCCTCGCGCTCCCGCGCTCAGGCTCTCGTGATGGAGGGCAAGGTCCGCGTCAGGGGCCAGACGGAGACCAAGCCGTCGCGGCAGGTCGACGCCGACGCGCAGGTTGAGGTAGAGGCGCCGCCGCGCTTCGTTTCGCGAGGAGGCGAGAAGCTCGAGGGCGCGTTCGCGCTCTGGGGAGGCGAGGGGCTCGTCGCCGACGGCAGCGTGTGCCTTGACGTCGGCTCCTCGACCGGCGGCTTCACGGACTGCCTTCTTCAGCACGGCGCGAAGCTCGTGATGGCCGTGGACGTCGGCACGAACCAGCTCGACTACAGGCTGCGCACCGATCCGCGAGTCTGGGTCAGGGAAAACTTCAACGCGCGCTTCATGAAGCCCGAGGACCTGCCCGAGACTCCGGCGCTTGCGGTGACAGACGTCTCGTTCATCTCGCTGAGGCTCATACTGCCGCCTATAGTCTCCGTGCTGGCGCGGGGCGGTCAGATCGTCGCGCTCATAAAGCCGCAGTTCGAGGTCGGCAAGGGGAACGCGCCGGGCGGCCTCGTCCGCGACGAGCGGCTGCGCATCGAGGCCCGCGACGCAATCGTGCGCTTCGCGACGGAAGAGCTCGGGCTCGGGCTTCTGGGGCTTGCCGAGTCTCCGATACGCGGCAGGGAGAAGGGAAACATCGAGTATCTTTCCTGGTGGCGCGCCTAGCGTCTCGCCCTTTTGCCCGGTTGGGCAGCTGAGGCGTCGCGGGGGCGGCTGTTCTCGCCGGTGCGCGCGAGTGGAAGAACGATCTCTTCCGCTCCTGCGACGGCAATTTCTCAAGAGTCAACGCCGTCATGATGGCCAGTTTCGGCGACCATGTCGCGCCTGTGCGCCCGATCGCCGCAGGTTCCGCGAAGCCCGAGCAGCGCCGTGCGAAGGAACGCGAGCTGCAGGCGCTCCTTTCCCGCAGAGCTGCGGACGAGGACATGCGCGAGGCCGAGATCGACCGTCTCAACCGCGAACTCGCCATGCTCAAGGCCGTTCCCTGAGACCTTGCCGGCAAAAGACTCTCCTGCGCGGCAAATTCCGGCACGACGCGCCGTTTGGCGTCGATGCGCGATGAGGCGGATGAGGCGGATGGCATCAGATGATGCGCCGCTTGTCGCGCGCGCGGAGTTTTGCTATAATCGCCGCAGTGGGAGGCAACGGCATAGATTGCGATGCGGTCGGCTTCGCAGGCGCGGCCAAGTATCGCGAAGTGGCTGAAAGGCTGAGGGACGACATACTGTCCGGCAAGTACGCGCCCGGTTCGGCTTTTCCGTCTGTAAAGATGATATGCCGCCGGTTCGGCGTTTCCCACCTCACAGCCGTGAAGTCGATCGAGGTGCTCAAGCAGCTGGGGCTTGTCCGTTCCCGCAACGGCGTCGGCAGCTTCGTTTCGCGCAGGATGATGACGATCGGTCTTCTCGTTCCGATGATGAAGCAGGTCGAGATATATCCTCCGATCTGCCAGGAGATATCCAGACTCTGCCAGGGAAAGGGAATCGCCGTGGATTTCGCGGACATCTCGTACACGAGCGCCGAATGCCTGCCTGGCGATGTCGTGGCGACGTCGCGCCGCATGGCCGCGAGCGGCGTGTCGGGCGTGATATACCATCCAGTCAATTTCGTGACCGGCGCGGTCAAGGCCAACAGAGAGGCCCTTGGCGTGTTCAGGAAATCGGGGATTCCCGTCGTCATTCTCGACACCGACGTTTTCCCCGCCCTTGGCGACAACAGGCTGGATTTCGTCGGGGTGGACAATTTCGAGATCGGTCGGTTCGTGGGCCAGCACGTCATAGAGCGCGGAGCGAACGAGATAGCCTTCGTCTGCTGGGCGGACATGAACGAAAACGTGCGGCGGCGCATTGACGGAGTCGTTTCCGCCATATCGCAGAAGCGCGGCGCCAGGCTGCTCGGAAAGCACATATTCAAGAAGGACGAGGGCATGCTCGAGCGCCGCTGGCGCAGGAGGCTGCCGGACGCGGTCGTCTGCGCGAGCGATTTCGTTGCGGCCAACGTCCTCAAGCTGCTTTCGAAGATAGGCAGACGCTGTCCGCGGGAGGTTCTGGTGACTGGCGTCGACGACGTGTCGCTCGCGTCCCTGACGTCGCCAAGCCTCACCACGGTCCACCAGCCGTGCATCTCCCTGGCCCGCACCGCTTTCGAGACGCTTCTCTGGCGGATCGACAATCCGGAGGCCGAGAAACGCCGCGTGATGGTGGCCGCGGACCTTGTCGTGCGCGAGTCCACGACGCGCTGAGCACGGGCGGCCCCGCGAAATTTCCTTTATATAAAGCAGTCCTTTCGCAGGCCTGTTTTTGGTATCATTGGGCCATGACGGAGAAGAAAGGAGTCTGCATGAAAACTGCGCTGCTGGTTGCCGGCACGGGCACGCTGGGCGGCCCAACATACAGGGAGCTGATGCGTCTCGGCTGGAAGGTGGACGTGATTTCGCTGGAGGATTTCGCCAGCGTGACGCCAAGGCTCAATTTCATCAGGGCGGATGCGTCCACGGAGAGGATGCGGGAATTCCTCGACGGTCGTCGGTACGGCGCCATCGTGGATTTCATGCACGTGCCCGACGCGGAGGCGCAAAGGAGGCGCATCGACCTCATGCTGGAGCACACCGACCAGTTCGTGTTCCTGTCGAGCTACCGCACGTACACCGGGCGGGACAAGGTCGTGACGGAGTCGTCGCAGCAGTGGATAGACGCTCCTGCGAACGACCGGATGCTGGCCGAGGACGACTATGCGATTCCGAAGGCGCGGGGAGAGAGACACCTGCTTTCTTCCGGGCGGCGCAACTGGACGATCATACGCCCCGTCATATCGTTCACCCACTATCGCCTTGACCTGGTGACCGTCGGCGCGTACGCGATTCTGTTCCGCACCGCCGCCGGGAAGAAGATACCGCTTCCCGCCGAAGTGCGCGATAAGCACTGCGCGGTGACATGGGGCGGGAACACCGGGCTTCAGATCGCCCATCTCATCGGCAAGCCGGATGCATTGGGCGAGGCGTTCACGCTTGGCACGGACGAGGGACTGACGTGGGCGGACATCGCCGCGTTCTACGAAGAGCTCGCCGGCGCGCGATTCGAATGGATTCCCGCCGAAGACTACATCAGGATAGCCACTTGCGGAACCTACATGGACGAGCAGATGATCTGGACGGACCGCAATCTGGACCGCCGTGTGGACTTCTCGAAGGTCATGCGCGTAACCGGGCTTGATCCGTCTCGCTTCATGTCGTGCCGCGACGCGATTGCCCACGAGCTGACGGTTCTTTCGGAGCGGCCCGATCTCGTGTCCCGCTTCGATTCGCCTCTCAGGCGCGAGCTTGACGCGCGAATGGACGCATGGTTCGAAGGCCGCTCGACGTGAAATTTCCTTTATATAAAGGTATTCAGTCTGTTTGCGGTTTGTGCTATCATATTTACGTGTGAAACTTGAGCTGGTCTGTGTAACACAAAAAGGAGGACGTCTATGTTTAGAAAGCCTATCGAAGTGAAGCCGACCGTTCGCGCGGTGCTTGTCGCTGGTGCGGTCTTGTGCTTTGGATGTCCCTCGTCGTTTGCCGACGGCATCGCCGTGACGGGCAGTGCGCAGACAGACGGCGCGCTCTCGTCACTTAGCCTGTCGTTCCCGGCGAACGCTTCTCCGACGCGGCTGTTCCTGGCGTGGGGGTCGGCAGATCGCGGAGCTGCGCTCGGCAACTGGGAGCATGTCGACTGGCTGGCCGACGTAGACGCAGGGGCGACGTCCTGCGATGCACCGGTTTCGACGATGCGCCCCGGTCTCCCGTTCGTCCGCGTGTTCCGCATCGCTCCCGACAGCTCCGCCGTCGAGCTGGAAAGCGCATCGGTCAATGGGTCGCAATTCGTGAAGACGAGCTTCACTCCGTCCTCTAAAGCCGCCGTCAGCTGCGACCTCACGCTTGACGCATTCGCCAACCAGGCGATCTTCGGCTGCCGTTCAGCCGCAGGCGCTAACTCCTTCTGCCTCCTGACCATCGTCCCATCCGGAAGCGCGGGCCACGGCTGGCGCTTCGACTACGGCAGCCAGATGAAGAACAGCGGCGTTGATCCCGCGGCAGGGCAGCGGTATCTCGCCGAGGCCGACTATCGGGGGCTGAAAATCAATGGGTCGTTGCTGCAGAACGCCACGATTGGCTCGCAGCTGACCGTCCAGCCCGGCTGCGTGATGACTCTTTTCGGCATGAGCACTGCCGGAGCCGTCGGCAGCCAGTCCACGGCCACGATCCATTCCTTCAAGGCGTGGAGCGACACGGACAGCAAGGCGACGACGCTGGCCGCCGACCTCGTCCCTTGCCGCAAGAACGGCGTCGTCAGCTTCTACAACCGCGTCAACGGCACGTTCGAGACGCTTGTCACGGGAACGCTCGCGGGCGGCGCGGAGAAGGCGCACGGAACGTGCGGCGCGCCCGTGGACAGCAGCGCGACGTGCAATCCGTACGGCACGGACCGCACGATGACGGTCGTCCGGTTCTACCGTGAGCACCGCCAGCCGACGGCGGACCTGGCCTTCACCGCAGGCCTTGCGGACTGCACGCTCGTCGCAGCGCACGATTCCGTCGACCATGGCGCCTCCATTGCCGACTGGCCCGCCGGGAATACGTCCATCATCGCGACCGTCCCGGCCGCCTCGACTTCGATGAAGGCCACGATCCCGTGGCAGATCGTCGGCGACGCCGAGCGGTACTTCCGACTCTTCCTCGTGGCTCGCAACGGCTCCACGTCATACGACCGCCAGTTCGAGGGCATCCGCGCCACGGGGACGCAGTATGTGCTCACGGACTTCACGCCCACCCAGACTGCAAACGTGATGGTGGATTTCGGCTTTGACTCGATACAGGACGCGCAGGCGATCTTCGGTGCGCGCCAGGGGGCGAACAACAGTTCTTTCGCGGTCCTGCACACGCTTGCAAACGGCTACCGCTTCGACTACGCCAACTGGCTCGACAACTCGAACGTCAAGGCCGACTACAATTCGCACGTCATCAACACGTATGTGGCTGGCATCGAGGTTGACGGCGAGAGGATCCTGTCCGTGCCGGCTGACAAGAAGGTCAATTTCACAGCCCCGTGTCCGATGGCTGTCTTCGGGCTCAACACCGCAGGGAGCGTCAGCGCGTTCGCGAAGGGCGTGTGCCGCTACGTCAAGGCGTGGCGCGTCATGTCGCAGGAAAACACCCGCGTCCTCGACCTCATGCCCGCGATGAGGAACGGCGAGGTCGGCTTCTACAACAAGTGCGACGGCAAGTTCTACGGCAATTCCGGCACCGGCGCCTTCGAGGCCGTGAACGAAGTCGTGAACGTCTCCGCGCAGGTCCTCTCCGATTCCGGCACTCTTTCGGCGCCTCGTCCCGCAGGCATGCTCATTTTCGTGAGGTGAGTTCCCTGCATATGCAAAGAGTCGCACTGTTTGGGCTTCTCGTGCTGGCCGCCGCATTCGGCGGTGCGGCCGAGAAGTCGCCCATTGTCCCGTTCGTCGTGCCAGCCGGGCGCCCAGACGAGGCGGAAGTTCGCGGCATCGTGGAAAAGCTGGGCGAAGCGGGCTTTGGGCAGTTCCTCGTCTATCCGTCCACCGGTCTCGAGTACGAGTATCTCGGCGAGGACTTCTTCGCGATGTACGCCGCGTTCCTCGACGAGGCGAAGAAACGCGGCATGCGCGTCTGGCTGTACGACGAGTTCAACTGGCCGAGCGGCACTGCGCGCGGACGCGTCCCGGCTGAGAACGACGCATGTCTCTACCGTGAACTCGTCGCGGTCAGGAATGCAGGCGGAGACGTCGACTGGCAGACTGTCGCCAGCCGCGAGACCAACGTCGACAACTACTGCCTTGACGGGAACAACTGCGAGGCGGCGAGCGTCAGGCGTTTCATGGAGCTTACGCACCATGAATACGAAAGAAGGTTCCGTGGCTACTTCGGCTCGACGATTCCGGGGATCTTCTCTGACGAGCCCGGGCATTGCTCCAGCGCCTGGAAGCTGAAGACGCCGCCAGGAACCGTGCTGCGCGTTCCGTACTGGAGCACGATGGAGGAGGACTACGCACGGGCGACCGGGGGGCGCGACTTCCGCGGCGACTGCGCGAGCGCGATTCTCAAAGGCGGCCTTCGCGGCACCGACATCTTCCAGACGTGGACGAAGATCCGCTCGGAGCGATACAGGGAGACCTACTTCGACCCTATCAGGACGTGGTGCGAGAGGCTGGGCATCGTCTCCTGCGGACATCTGTACAGCGAAGAGGGGCCCTTGGGCTGTTCGCGCGTCAACGGAATGCCGCTCAATACGCTCGCCGGATTCTCGAAGCCAGGCATAGACCTGATAAAGTCCGACACGAACCGCGGGTTCGAGTGGATCACGCTTGCTTTCGGACAGGCCGGCGCAAGGATGCGCGGCAGACCGGGAATCGTGGAGCTTTTCGGACTCGGCCCCTGCGACATCAGCTTCACGACGATGCGCAAGCTCTACTGGCTGTGCGCCCAGCACCGCATCGACACGTATTTCCAGGGCACATACCACACGAAGGCGTACCGCTTCGACGTCAAGGACTCCTGGGCGATGTTCACCTCGCCGTCGCAGCCATGGTTCGGGGAGATGCCGCTCCTGCACGAAGCGGCGAAGGAGGCCGCCCGCTGGGCCGCGAAGCCGTTCCGCTGCGACATAGCCGTCGTCTATCCGCAGCGCCAGTGCGCGGCGGCGGCGTTTGGCGCGGCGGTCAGTCCGGGCAAGGCGTTTGTGGAGGTATGCCGCGACTTGACTTGGAGCCAGCTCACGTACGAACTTATAGCGGAGGACGAGCCCACCGACTGCTCCGTTGTCGTCGACTGGAAGGCCGACAGGCCTTTCGATCGTCGCAGTGGACGCTTCTTCGCGTCGTCAGCCGAGCTCGCCGCATGGCTCGACGAGAAATTTGCCGCGCGTCCGCGTGTAGTCGACGGCACTGGCAGGACGCGTCCCGGCTTCGTGACCCGCGCCTACGCCGATGGATCGGCGGTTGCGGTCGATACGGCCAGCGGCGAAGTCATCGTTTCGAACGACGGCGCATTGCGTCCTCGCGCGAAGAAGGCGGCGGGGCGTCCTGTTGCGAACGACTGGAAGCTGGCTCTTTCAGGCCCGTCTCGCCGCCGCGTCTGGTTCTGGACGAAAAAGGCCGATGCGCAGCGCGCCACGGACGATTGGCTGAGGCGTGAGGACAAGGTGGAGACCGCGCCGCGTCATGAACGCGACAATCTCGCAAAGATCGTAGTGACTGAGCCGATCGGGCGGGTGAAGCTGGCTCTGCGCCGCTATCCGGCGGAGAAGAGGTTCTCCGTGACGCTGGACGGCAAGCCGCTCGCATTCGACCGTCCCTGCTCTTCGGTCGATTTCGCCTACGACGGACTCTATGACGAGACGGCGCCGATTGCCCTTGCGCCGGGCGAGCATGTCTTCGAGCTTTCGGGCGGAAAGGACGGCAAGCTCTTCCTGCCTGTGATGTGGATGATCGGCGACTTCGCCGAGAAGGAGTACGGAAAGCTCAGCGCGGTTCCGTCTGCCACGCCGTGCTGTTCGCTGGCGTCTGCGGGGCTTGCGTCGTTCGCGGGGACTGCGACATACAGGGCGGACGCGGAATTCGCCGAGGGCGAACGCCTGACGGTCGATTCGGGCGATGCGGTGGTGCGCGTGCGCCTCGGCGGCCAGGACCTTGGCGCGAAGGGCTGGGCGCCGTTCGTCTGGGAGATTCCTCCGTCGCTTGTCGGCAGACGCATTCCGCTTGAGATCGACGTGGTCACGTCCGTGCGTCCGATATTCGGGAGCGAGAAGTCGCCGGACGCCAAGCTCGACCATGCGCTTTGGGTTCCGTCGTCCTTTTCAGATCCGTCGCCCGTTGGGCTTAGATCAGCGACAGCCGGCTTTTGACACAAGGGCATTTCGGACAACTATGAAAGAGACAGCTTCATTTGTGGCGTTAGCATTTTCGGCCTTTGCCGCGCTTGGCGGCATCGTCTCGGAAGTTTCGGTTCCCAGCGCGTCCATGGGCAAGAATGTTCCTGCGAGCGTGATCCTTCCGGACGGGTACGACGCCGGGACGACAAACCGCTGGCCTGTTGTCTACATCCTTCACGGCGCAGGAGGCTCGCACAGAAGGTACATCGACGAGGATATGGGCCTGCCTGGTCTCGCGGACAGGTTCAAGGTCGTGATAGTGTGCGCCGACGGTGACAAGACGAGCTGGTGGCTCGACTCGCCCGTTGATCCGTCGTGCCGCTACGAGACACACGTCGTCAAGGAGCTTGTGCCGTGGGTCGACTCGCATTACTCAACTTTTCCCGTCCGTGGCAAGCGCGCGGTCATGGGCGCGTCCATGGGCGGCCATGGCGCCTGCAGGATAGGTTTCCGCCACAAGGACCTCTTCGGCGCTGTCGGGCTGATTGCAGGCGCAGTTGATCTCACCCCGTTTCCGAACGGATGGGAGATAGCAAGGCGGCTTGGTCCGCGCGACAAATTCCCGGAACGATGGAAGGCCCATTCCGCGATATCCGAGGCTGCGAAGCTGAAGAACGGAGAAATCGAGATTGTCTCGGTCATCGGCACGTCGGACATATTTCTCGATCCGAACAGACGTATGCACAAGCTGCTTGCGGACAACAAGGTCGCCCATACATACGTGGAGCTGAGGGGTGTTGACGACAATGCCAGCGGGCATCATCTGTCCTTTACGTCTACGGCCTTGCCAGTTGTTTTTTCGTTCCTCGGCGCATACCTTGATTCGGGTCGTGGGAGCCTCGCAGGATGCGGCAGGTGAAATGTAGTTCAAAGGTGGTTGGTGGTTAGTTGGCAGTCGATGGTTGCTTGCGCGTTGCGCAGACGACTTTGATCGACTTCTCCGCGAACTACCTCTCGTGCGATCCCGCCCGCTCCGCTCGTCACGGGGCTTGCCGAGAGCCGAAGGCTGGAATGACGCGTCGGCGTTTAGACCGATTCTTGTCCTGTTTCTGTTGATGTCTAGCGGAGTGGGGGGCAGTCGCGTTAGAGACACGTTCGCGGAACCGACGTAATCACCGCTTCTATGTGATGTCGAGCGGAGAGGGTGGAATCGCACGAGAGGCAGTTCGAGGAACCGACGTGATTTTGACGACACATGGTAACAGGCGAGTGCTAAGCACGAGCGTCAAAATCATGTCGGGTAGTATCCTCGAACGAACGGTTCGGGCGATACCGCCCACGTAGCGAGCCTTGTCGGGTGGCGTACGCGAACGTACGGTTAATGCGATCTGCCTCACACGTAGCTCGCTTGCGCCGTGGTTCGTGGTCGCGCGTAGCGCACAAGACCCCGCAAGTCTAGTGGTTTAAAACGCCTGGGGACTGTCCCCGCAGGCGTTCCGTGGCGAATATACCTCACGCAAAGTCCGCAAAGAACGCTAAGGAGGATTCGGCTGAAACTTTGCGGACTTCGCGAACTTCGCGTGAGACAATCCCTCAGACCGCGCTAGCCAACCTCTACGTCCGAGCCAAGGAATGCGTTCGGGGACCCTCCTGTTACGTCAGTTTAGTTGTAAGTTAGGAGTTGTGAGTTTTGAGTTGGAAGAACGTTCGGGGCCTCCAGTCACAACTAACCACTAGCCACTAGCAACTAGCCACTAACCACTAGCCACTAGCAACTAGCCACTAACTGCTAACCGCTAACTGCTAACTGCTAGCCCACCTACACGGACCCTTTGACCTTCCTACACGGACCCTTTGAGTTTCCTACACGGAGGAAACGGTTTTCCTACACGGAGGGTTTCACTTTCCTACACGAAGAACAGGCGTCTGGCAGGGCGATGGCGGAATCCAAGTTCGCAAGCCGGTGAACTTGGATGGGAACTTGGATGGGAACTTGGATTTAAAAAAATTCGGCTTATAACTTAATACAAACTGAATAATATATATTATTTTAACTTATTATCGAAGACACTAAAATCCAAGTTCCCCAAGTTCCCACGATTTTTCGGTCGCAATTTTTTGCAAAAGTGATGGGAAGTTGGGGAACTTGGATTTCCGGCTTTCTATTTCTTAGCTTTTTTCGCGTCCGACGTGCTTTTTGGCAAGTTATCAGCCTCTTTCATCTAAATCCAAGTTCGCAAATCAACCCCAAATTCGCAAAGCGGCTTTTGGGGACAGTCCCCTCAACAGAAAACCTTCCGACTGCGGCATTACGCCAGAGTCGTCCCAAGTCGTCTGCGTCGAAGACGGAAGCAAAGGACAACCCCTCACGTTCTTGAGGCTTTTCTGTAGATGTCGAGCGGAGTGGGCGGGACCGTACGAGAGACACTTCGCAGGACCGATGTGTCCTTGTCGCGCCGGTTTTAGGGACTGTCCGGAGGAAGGCACGTCCTGCGGAAGTAGTCCATTGCACCGTCTAGGTCTGAAAAGGCGCCGTCCAGCTGCGCCTCGAAACACGCCGAAAGCCACTGGCCGAACTTCGGGGACGGCTTGAGGCCGAGCGCGATCAAGTGGCGTCCGAGCAGTATCGGGCGCGGCATTTCGTCGACGATTCTCAGCCTTTGGGCGGCCGCCTCGAGCCACTCAAGCGCCTTGCCGCCTCCGTCGCCGGGAACCACGACGTCCGGACGGCCCTCCTCGTCCGCGCGCGCGACGCGCACAAGCCTGTCAATGCGCCCGACACGCAGAGCAAGCCTCCTTATCGCGGAGTCTCCTGCGTTGGACCGCCAGA
>JAEEZC010000164.1 GCA_016288465.1 Verrucomicrobiota bacterium
AACGGCTTGCCCGCGTCTTCGAGCCGCCGCAGCGGAGAGAACAAGCCCGGGGCGACCAGGCGCGGGCCGGGATACGCCTCGCGGCTCGCAAGCCGTTCAAGCGTATCGGACGTCACATGCAGCGTATCCCACACGCAGGCCGTCCACACCCGCGCCCTGAGCGCGGCGACCAGCGGAAGAGACATAGAGTGGTGCCCGTGATGGTTCACCTTCGCGACATCGACGGGATCGATCTCCTTCGCCAGCTCCGCCTCAATCCTGCACACCGACCCGTCCTTCAGATGGAACCTGTCGAAGAAGTCCCCTGCCGTGTAGTAGCGAAACGCGCCGTACTGCGCAACGACGCCGAGGCTCATGGCGTTCTCGTTCAGATGCTTTGCACCGCGCTTTTCGGCATAGAGGTCGCGAATGCCGCCGTCGCGGCAGAGTATCTTTCCGTTGCCAGCTATGTTCGTCACGCTGAAGCCCGGGTAATCCGCCGCGTTCCTCAGCATCGCGACCTGGTTGACCGCGCCGACGCGAAACTTCTCCATCTTCAGTCCGTCGCGCTCGACAAGGCAGTCTAGCGTCTTTCTTATGTGCGGATAGCTCTGGTTGTCGCACCTCTCGTTCGGAATCGGCTCGTCGAAGTCGGGCCAGCCGCGGTCGAACCCGCGCCGGAACTTGAGCGTTTCCGCGGCCTGCAGGAAGCCGCCCCATCCGTCAGTGCCGGCATGATCCGCGTGGTGATGAGAAATCATCATGTAGTCGACGTCCGTCCCGTGCGGATTCACGCGCGCGACATAGCGGGCGATCCACTCGCCTGCGTGGCGCTTGCCGTTCGGCAGCAGCCACAGGGCCATTTTGCCGCGCGTGTACGCCGGATGGTCGCCGCAGTCAAGGAGCATTGTCGTGCCGTCCGGCATGATCCAGAACTGACTCTCCGCGACTCCCGTGTAGATGAAATGGATCTGGAACTCGCCGGCCTTCCAGGGCGGAAGCGGCTTCCCGACCGCCTGGGAAAGCCTCCCTTCGGCGACGGCCGGCGCCGCCGCGCCCAACAGAGGCGCGGCAAAGACTGACTTTACAAAATCACGCCTGTTCATTATTTCCTCGTTGATGAGTATAGGTTTACGGCATATCACGGCATTCGCGACAGGGACAGGCCCCGCGCCCATTCTTTCCATCCGCCGCTTGCTACATGTTGTCGAGATCGGCGTCTGAAAAGGTGGAGAAGAACTCGATTGGATAGCCCCGGTCAAGGTCTTCCATCTTGTCCACTGTGCAGCTGCTGGCGGTCTGGATGGCGATGCGCTTGAGATTGATCTTCGCAGGTGTCGTCCAGGTGAACTTCGACAGCGAGACGATCGCGCCGGGGTCGTTCTCCGTGTCCGCCAGCATCGCGACGATCTTGCCGTCCTTGCCGAGGCGCGCACGGGATTCCACGGCGATGGTGCCGGACGAGATCGCGCCCGTGACAAAGCCGAGGCACGGCACGAAGAAGTCGCCGACCAGTCCGGCGGCATAGACGCTCGACTTGGTCGGCGCGAACGCCACAATGGCAGATTCGACAACGAGCGTGTTCGGCACGTCGGGGCTGTCGACGACGGTCACGCCGATTGCCTTCTCCTGCGACTTGAACGCCTTGTAGTACGCCTTGCGCGCGAACTCGGCCAGCTCCTGCAGATCCTCTTCGGCGGTCGTGATGCGCTTTGCGAACTCGTCCCAGGCATTGCCCTGCTGAAGATAGCCCAGATCCACCGGCGCAATATAGACGTGCTTGATGTCGGCGGCCATGAGCGCGTCGATATCCGCCCAGTAATAGTGGAACGGACAGGTGTCGTCCATGCGGCGAAGCGTGTCATGGTGCGGGAGGAAGTCCGTCAGAGGCACCGGATCGGCGCGCATCAAGGACGTGAGGGTGGACTTGCAGCCGGCAAGTGCGAGGACCATCGTCAATACAAAGACAGGCGTTGTTCTGGACATATGTACCTTTCTTGCATTATAGCAATTTGGCTCTTCAAACAATATACTTCACTATCCTGAGTCCGATTATAATACAAGCAGATGGATCTGTCAAGGCGCGGCAACATTCCGCCCTTCGCCTTACCACCGCATTTACATAAATGCGGTGGTAGATGCAAAGAGGAAAGAAAACGGCAAATGGAATCGGAGTTAAGACATAATCCGACGGGGACAGCCCTTCGGCGCTTCGCAGCGGCAAGGAGGCCTGCGCTTACGCGCGGCCACAGAACAACACGGACGCGGCTTGTTGCGGCAAAATGGCGGTGAACTGTGATATAATACGTCGTATGGCAACGATATTGTTCTTCCAGACGGGCTCTTCAGAAACCGCGCGGCAGAAGTTCGAGGGCGTGACGTCATTCGCCAATGAAGTCGGATGGGACGCAAGAATGATCACGAACGCCTCGGCCAAGCAGCCGCTCGGCGCGATACTCTCCTTCTGGAAGCCCGCAGGCTGCATCGTCGAGGGAAGCGGCGGCGCACAGGGCCTTTCGCCGTCCGCGTTCGGAGCGACGCCCGTCGTGTATCAGTGCCATGACCCGACCACCGTCGCAGACGCCGCGCCGTGCGTCACGAGCGACTCTTCTGCAATAGGCGCGCTAGCGGCGCAGGAGCTCGCGGCGCTGTCGCCCGCCAACAACCTGGCCATCGCCGGAAGGTTCGGCAGGGTCTACTGGGCGGAGACAAGACGCGCGGCATTTCTCGCGGAGGCCAGGCGGATCGGGCGTCCGACATACGAGTTCATTCCGACGAAGGGCGAGTCGGAGGACGTGACGCTCCTCCAGAAGGGGCTCAGGGAATGGCTCAAGACGCTGCCGCGGCCGTGCGGCGTGTTCGCGGTGAACGACGAGATAGGCTCGCACGTGCTCGCCGCCGCGCGCGCGAACAGGATGAAGATTCCGGAGGACGTGTCGGTCATTGGCGTCGACAACGACGAACTGCTCTGCGAGTCGTCCACGCCGCATCTCTCGTCGATACGGCTCGACTACCGGCGCACCGGACGCATGGCCGCAGAACTGCTCTCGCGGATTCTTGCGGGAGAGAGGACGCTGGGCCATTTCACGGTGCCGCCCGGCGGAATAGTGCGGCGCTCGTCGTCCCGCATCTTCCACCGCGTCGACAAGGCGGCGAAGAAGGCGGTAGAGGCGATACGGCGACATGCCTGCGACGGGATGAAGCCGAGCGACGTCCTGAAGTTCTTCGACTGCTCGCGCCGACTCGCCGAAATGCGATTCAAGGCGGCGACGGGCAAGACCATCACGGACGAGATACAGTCCGTGCGGATGGAGGCGGTCTACGAGCTTCTTGCGCGGCCGGACGTGCAGATATCGGCGATTGCGGGGCGCTGCGGCTGGCCGAGCGAGTCGTTCCTTAGGCGGATATTCCGCCGCAAGACGGGCAGGTCGCTGAGCGAGGAGCGGGCCATTCGCCTGAAGGCGGCGAAGCAGTGAGCGCAGGCGTCCGCCAGGGCAGCCCGTGCGGGAGCGGAGAAGAAGTGGTATAATATGCCTTCGTACGATGAAGGCCGCCCTTAAGGCATTTGGTTCCAGATTCGCACCCCCCGGCGAAATCTCCGGGAGGCGGGTGGCCGTTCCCTCGCTCACCGGATGCGCCGACGCATTCCTCGCGGCCGCGCTTGCAGAGGAGGGAGGCCCGCGCGTCGTGCTCGCGGTGACGCCGGGCATGCCGGACGCCGACAGGCTCGCGGACGACCTTCGCGCAATAACGGACGACACGGACGTGCGAGTGCTCGACTTTCCGTCCCCTGTCGACGACGACAAGAGCGCGCTCGGGCTACGGCTCAAGGCAGTCGCCGCTCTGAAGGCGTGGGCCGTGAGGCCGTACCCGTGCGTCGTCGTGGCGTCGTATGCGGCCGTGGTAGCGCCCGTCAGAGAGGGAGTCGCGCCGCTGAGACTCGAGCTGGGCGCCGCGGGCTTCAACGACATAAAGGCCGCGCTCGCGAAGTTCGGCTACGAGAGGCTTGCGCAGGTCGAGAAGGAGGGCGACTGCTCGGTGCGCGGCGGAATAGTCGACGTGTGGAGTCCGGGCGAGGCGGGACCAGTCCGGGCCGAGTTCTTCGGAGACGAGCTGGAGAGCCTGCGAAGGTTCGACCCCGCGACGCAGGTTTCCGTCGAGAGGATCGAGAGGTGCGAGATACTGCCCGTAAGGGACCAGGAGGACGCAGGCGCGGCGTCCGGCATAGTCGGGCTTCTGCCAGAGGCCGCCACCCTTCTCGCGATAGAGCACAACGAGTACGATGGAGCGCCCTTCGCGGAAATCGGAGGGAGGTCCGCGGTCTACACCGGCGATCCGCCGCCTCAAGGCGTCGCCGGCTACGGCTTCCAGACCTCTCCGCTGCCAGGGTTCGCAGAACTCGGTGCGGACGAGGCGCACCATCCGGAGCTCTTCGACGCGGCGCGCAAGCGGCTTGAGCAGCACGTCGCCGCGGCGGAGAGACGAGGGTGCCTCGTTGTGCGGGCGGACGACCTATCCGGCGGGTTCGAGCTCGGCGGCGAAGGCGGGATGCTCGTCGTCACGAAGGCGGACCGCGTGTTCGCGAAAAAGACGCACAGGCTTCGGAGAGCGGTCGCGGCGGCGATGCGCGGAGAGCGGATAGGCGACTTCGACGATCTCGAGCCGGGCGAGTATGTGGTGCACGTAGACTACGGCGTCGGCAAGTACATCGGCTCGTCCGAGATCGTGGTGGACGGAAGGCGCAGCGAGGTCTTCACCGTAGAGTACGCCGACGGAGGCAAGCTTCACGTGCCTGCGGCCCACGCGCATCTCCTTTCGCGCTACGTGGGCGTCAAGGGCGAAGCGGTCAAGCTGCACAGGCTGGACGGAAGACGCTGGGAGAAGGACAAGAAGGACGCGCAGAAGGCGGTCACCGACCTTGCCGCGGCGCTTCTCGAGACGCAGGCGAAGCGCGACACGACGCCTGGCTTCGCGTACGACGTCGAGTGCGACGGACGAGACGCATTCTACGCGGCGTTCCCCTACGACGAGACGCCCGACCAGCTCTCCGCGATCGAAGCGGTGGAGAAGGACCTCGCGTCCACCAAGCCGATGGACAGGCTCATATGCGGCGATGCGGGCTACGGAAAGACCGAGGTCGCGATGAGGGCCGCGTTCATAGCGGCGATGAACGGCAAGCAGGTCGCGGTGCTCGCGCCGACGACCGTCCTCGCCGAGCAGCACTTCGAGACGTTCGCCTCGCGCTTCGACGGAACGCCGATAAGGATAGAGTCCGTCTCGCGCTTCCAGACGTCCGGCACCCATGCTGGCACGTTCAAGAGGCTTGAGATGGGCGTATGCGACATCGTGATCGGCACGCACGCCATCCTGACGCCGAAAGTGCGCTTCCACGACCTCGGGCTGATCATCATCGACGAGGAGCAGCGCTTCGGGGTGAGGCACAAGGAGTTCCTTAAGGGGCTGAGGGCGACGGCCGACGTGCTGACGCTTTCGGCTACGCCTATACCGCGCACGCTCTACCTTTCGATGACAGGCGCGCGCGACCTCTCGCTGCTGCGCTCTCCGCCAAGAGAGCGCGTCGCCGTGGAGACGCGCGTCGTGCGCGACTCGGACGACGCGGTGCGGACGGCGGTGGAAGCGGAGCTCGCGCGCGGCGGGCAGGTGTACTTTCTGCACAACAGGGTGATGTCCATAGGCAAGGCGGAGAAACGCCTCAAGGCGCTCTGCCCGAAGGCGCGGATAGTAGTCGCGCACGGCCAGATGGACGCGCGGGACCTCGCGAAGAGGATGCGCGACTTCGAGCGCGGCAAATACGACGTGCTGCTTTCGACTACGATCGTCGAGTCGGGCATCGACATTCCGCGTGCGAACACGATTCTCGTGGACCGGGCGGACTCCTTCGGCATGGCCGACCTATACCAGCTGCGCGGTCGCGTGGGGCGCTCGTCGAGGCGAGGGTACGCGTACTTCCTGCTGCCGCCTTCGGGCGACATCGACTCGGACGCGCGCGAGCGTCTTGCGGCTCTCAGGCGGCACGGCGGGCTCGGCGCGGGCTTCAACCTAGCTGTGCGCGACCTGGAGCTTCGCGGCGCGGGCAACCTTCTCGGCTCGCAGCAGTCTGGCCACATAGCCGCCGTCGGCTTCGGGCTCTACTGCCAGCTGCTCAAGCGTACGATCGCGATGATGAAGGGCGAGCGCGTCAAGGACGCGATAGACGTGAAGCTGAACCTCGACTTCGCCGCGCCGCGCCTGCCGTTCACGTACATAGAGGAGGACGCCCAGAGGCTCACGCTGATGAAGCGGTTCGCCGAGGCGCAGGGCGAAAGGGAGGTCTCGTCCCTCGCAAGGGAGATGGCGGACCGCTTCGGCCCGCCTCCGCCGGAAGCGTCGGAATACGTGCGCATCGCCCTTCTGCGCGCTGTGTGCGCGGCATCTGGCGTCACCAACATAGACGTGAAGGGCGAGCGGGCCGTGTTCTACACGGCCGGCTCGCGCGACGTGGCGTTCGTCGAAACACTCCGCGGCGGTTCCGCGGAAGCCAAGCTCAAGGAGCTGGCTCGGGCGGTACGGGCGCATCGCCGCCAGTGACAGCGGGCGTCTCCGCCGGCTCTGCGGCGCCAGGCTCGGCGGACCCGGGCTGCGCGCCCTCCGCCGCAGGCTCGTCATCGTCGTCCTCGCCCTCGCAAACCGACACGCTCACGAGCGTCGCGCCCTCCGAAAGGCGGACGAGCTTGACGCCCTGCGCCATGCGGCCCTGCACGCTGAAGTCGGACACCGCGCTGCGCACCATCTGCTGGTCGGACGTGATCGAAATCACGCTCTCGTCGTCGCTTACCGCATGCGCCGCGACTACCGCGCCGTTGCGGTCGGCGCCCTTGATGCCGATCATGCCCTGGCCGCCGCGGCCGTGTCGCGTGAAGTCCTTGAACTCGCAGCGCTTGCCGTAGCCGTTCGCAGTCGCGATGAAGAGCGTCTTCGAGTCGTCCACGACGTCGAAGCTGACGACGCGGTCGCCTTCGAGCAGGCGGATTCCCCTTACGCCGGTGGCTGTGCGGCCCATGCGCCTGACGTCCGTCGCGGCGAAGCGCATCGCGCGCCCGTTCCTGGTGAGCATGATCACGTCGTCGTCGGGCTTGACGAGGCGGACCTCCTCCAGCGAATCGCCCTCTTCGATGTTGATGGCGCGGATTCCGGACTTGTTCACGTTCTTGAAGTCGCCGAGGAGAGTCTTCTTCACCGTGCCGTTCACCGTCGCGAAGAACACGTCCACGTCGCCGTCGAACGACCTTATCGGCAGAAGCTGCAGAACCTGCTCGCCCTCCTGCAGGTTGAGGAGGTTGATGAGCGGACGGCCGAAGCTCGTGCGCGGCGCCTCGGGAATCTCGTACGCGCCCTTGACGAAGAGGCGGCCCGTGTTCGTGAAGAACATGAGCTCGTCGTGCGTGTCGGCGACGAACACGAGGCGGATGAAGTCCTCCTCCTTGACCTGGGCGCCCTTGACGCCGTGGCCGCCGCGCTTCTGCTCGCGGTATTCCGTAAGCGGCACGCGCTTGACGTAGCCGCGGTTGGAAAGCGTTATCACGCAGGGCTCGTCGGGTATGAGGTCCTTGACCGAGACCTCGTTCGCGTCCTCGACGATCTCCGTGCGGCGCTCGGCGCCCTCCTTCTGGCAGTAGCGCTGCTTGATGTCCGCAAGGTCGTCGAGGATGATCGCGTAGACCCGCTCGGGATTCGCGAGTATCGACTCGAAGTCGGCGATGGCCGCGAGAAGGCGTGCGAGCTCGTCGGCCAGCCTGTCGCGTTCGAGGCCGACGAGCTGGTAGAGCCTCATCTCGAGAATCGCGTTTACCTGCAGGTCGGTGAAGCCGAACCTGCTCTGGAGGCGGCTCTTCGCCTCGTCCCTCGTCTTCGACGAGCGGATGATGCTCACGACCTCGTCGAGGTTGTCAATGGCGAGAAGGAGGCCGTCGACGATGTGTCTGCGCGCCTGGGCCTTGGCGAGGTCGAAGCGGGTGCGGCGCGTTATGACGTCGAAGCGGTGGTCGACGTAGCACTTGAAGTAGTCCTTGAGGTTCAGCACCTTCGGACGGCCGCCGACGATCGCGAGCAGGATCGCGCCGAACGTCGTCTGCAGCTGCGTGTGCTTGTAGAGGCGGTTGAGGACGATCTCGCCAACCGCGTCGCGCTTGACGTCCACGACGATGCAGATGTCGTCGTCGGTCGTCTTGCGGCTCTTGGAGGCGACGCCCGCCGCGCCGCTCGTGTGTCCGCCCGAGACGTCTCGTATGTCGCTGACGCCCTCGATGACCTTGTCCTTGACGAGCGAGGCCATGTGGGTTATCATCTCGCGCTTGTTGACGCCGTACGGGATCTCGGTGATGACGATTCTCTCGCGCCCGGTCTTCTGGTCGGTCTGTATCTCGGCCTTGCCGCGCACCGTGAGCTGCCCGCGCCCGAGCTTGTACATCGAGGCAATCCCGTTGTGGCCGCAGACGACCGCGCCGGTCGGGAAGTCGGGACCCTTCACGAACTTCATGAGGTCGTCGACCGTGCATTCCTCGCGATGGCGCACGTAGTAGTCGATGCCGTCGCAGAGCTCGCCGAGGTTGTGGGGCGGGATGTTGGTCGCCATGCCGACGGCGATGCCGGCGGAACCGTTGAGAAGCAGGTTAGGCAGCTTCGCCGGCAGGACGGTGGGCTCTTCGAGCGTCTCGTCGAAGTTCGGCATCATGTCCACCGTGTCCTTCTCGAGGTCGCCGAGCAGCTCGTCCGCGACGCGCTGCATCCTCACCTCGGTGTAACGCATCGCGGCAGGCGGGTCGCCGTCGATCGAGCCGAAGTTGCCGTGGCCGTCGACGAGCGGGATGCGGAGCGAGAAGTCCTGCGCAAGACGCACTATCGCGTCGTACACCGACGAATCGCCGTGGGGATGGTACTTGCCGATGACTTCGCCCACGATTCGGGCGGACTTCACGTGCTTCGAGTTCCAGACGTTCCCGAGCTCGTGCATTGCGAAAAGGCACCGCCGATGCACCGGCTTGAGGCCGTCGCGCACGTCGGGAAGCGCGCGCCCCACAATCACGCTCATGGAGTAGTCGATGTAGTCCCTCGACATCTCCTCTTCGATGTTAACGTCTTCGGACACACCGCCTGCAATGTGCCCTTCCGCCACCTCGCCAGTCGCTTCGCTCATAGACGAATATTATACCAAAAATCGCCAAAACGCGCACCCAGCCGCCCACCACAACCGCTCTTTCGGTTGACGGCGAGCGGAGGGGGCGAGCTGTCGCACCCGAAGCGATATTTGCCTGTGGCCAAATTTGTTTTCCTTATGGGCAAAAGTTGAGCTCCATGTGGTACAGTCACGAGAAATGACGCCATTTCACCACACAAATGACGCCATTACTATGGTGAAATGACGCCATTTCTCTTTGTAATGGCGCCATTTCTCATGCATGGCCACTGACCAAACGGAATTTGGCCGCGTAACATGGCGAATTTGGCCGCCTTGCCGAGTGAATTTGGCCGTTACCGTTAAGAGAAACTCGAAGGGGCAAGGCTGTCGGCGGCGACATCGCGAAGGCGCGCAGCTCGCTTATGGACATGTATCGCATTGGAAGAGTCCTCATGGACGCCGAATCGCCATATTCGTTCTCTCTGACCTTCGGACACATCATCTGCATCAATGCCCTCGACGAAGCCGCGAAGCCGCTGTTTGCGCCCGACGAGGACGAGGCATGGCTCAAGAAGGTGCGCGGACTTTGCCTCACGCTGTCAGCCGACGGCGATCAGCGCATGAAAGCCGCCGTTAAGCGCGACCTTGTGTCCGAAGCTGTCAGCATCTCGAAGGAATCGCCGCGGGACATTCTGCTCGCGAGAGACACGAACCCCCTTGCCGCAGTTCTGCTTGTCTTCCCCGGATATGCAAGATACGCCCTTCAGTCAAACCGCTATATCGAAGGCTACCGTGCATCCGCGGAAGAAATGATCCGTAAGCTCGACGAAAAGAAGTACGATCTCGCCTACGCCCGCAGAGAATTGCAGGCGAGAAAGAACCCGTTTGAGCGCAACTGGCTCGGAGAGGCCCTGGCAGACGATCGAGGCTGGTCCTGTCGGTCCGTCTACCGCGCCCTCTTCCGCCACCACTTCGACATGCTTGCCCGGGCCACCGCACTGGCCTGCCGTTCCTACAAGGCCAGACACGGCGCATATCCGAAAGCCCTTTCGGATCTTGTGCCGGAATTCATGGACGAAGTGCCGCGCGATCCATTCGACGGCAAGGAGCTTAGGTACAACGCCAAGGATCTCTTCATATGGACGCCGGGCGAACGTCTTTCATTCACCGGCAAAGTGCTGTTCGGCAAGAACGGAAAGCCGTATTGGTTAAACCATCGCAACAGCCGCTGCATCCACTACATGGTAGAGCGCAAGTAGAGCTCCCGGCATCGCGACGGTCACTGCCTGCGGCCGCCTATGAGCCGGAGCGGATTCTCGCGCCCGACCGCCAGCAGCTCCCTCTGAGAAAGACCGACGCGCTCTGCGAGCAGCGCCATCATCTTCGACATGGGGGCCGTCGCGCCGACAAGGCAGTTTCGTGACGGATTCCAGAGCAGTCCGTCCGGCTCAAGCCTGGCGTGCGCGCCGCAGACGTCATATTCGCCAGGCGGCATTCCCGCAGGATACTGCGAGTCCGAGACGGCGATGAGGCGATTCGTCGGCACGGCGCGGCAGTAAAGCCGCAGCATCGTGTCGGGAAGATGGTGCCCGTCGGGAATGAACATGACCGAGGCGCGGTCCTCCACAAGCGCGGAGTAGACGATGTTGTCGTGGCGGCCCACCATGTTCGGGATGCCGTTGCCGAGATGGGTGAACGCCTTGGCGCCCGCGGCAAGGCAGGGCTCCAGGTCTGCGGGACTCGTCGCCAGCTGATGACCGAGCGAAACGACGACGCCCTGGCCGGAGACCTCGCGGACAAAGTCCGGCATTCCGGGGACCTCAGCTGCCACGTTGACCATCCTGACAAGGCCCTCCGCAGCGTCCTGAAACCGTCCGAAGAGCGCGAGGTCGGGCGGGCGAACCCATTCGACGGGATGCGTGCCGACGGCGCCTGGCTCCGGAGAAATGAAGGGGCCCTCAAGAAAGAAGCCAAGAATCGCCCTTTCGCACTCCGCGTATCGGCGACGCGCGGCGACGACAGTGCGGATCGTGCCGAGAATCGTCTCTGGATCGCCGGTCACGAGCGTCGGCAGAAACGCCGCGGTCCCGTCCGCCGCAAGACGGACGCAAACGGCCTTCACCGCCTCGACAGTAAGGCCAGGGGCGTTGAAGTCGACGCCCGCGTAGCCGTTCACCTGCAGATCAACCCATTCCTCCATATGCTCACTCTCCCTCATGCCCTGCAAGGATTCCGCCTAGCCGTCTGGCCGAAGCCTCCCCTTGCAGGACAAATTATAGACGATTCGCCCCTCAATTGGCAATTGCAATGTATCCGCCGCGCCATTGCGCCAGCCAATCTGACATGGTATAATAGCCGCAGATGAAGTCAAAGTGCGTGCTAGTACTCGTCTCGCCGGCGTCCCAGGCCCGGCTCAACGGAATCGCCCGCTACGCGCGCGAACGTTCGTGGATGCTGATGATCGAGAGCGAGCTTTCGCATCCGCCGAGCGGATGGCGGGGGGCTGGCGCGATAGTCACGGTCAAGAAGGATGCGTCCCGCCTGAACGCCTTCGCGCACGAGCTGCGCTCGGCCGGAGTGCCCGTAGTGAACGTGACGGGGCAGGCGCCGTCGGATGAATTCCCCACGGTCTGCGGCGACGACGAAAAGATCGGCGCGCTTGCTTCCGACCATTTCGCGGACAGGCGGTTCAGAAGCGTCGCATGGTTCTCATCGAAGTGGGGGCGCGTGCAGCAGCTGCGATGCGAGGCGTTCGCAAGGGCATGGCGCGAAGCGGTGCCGGACGCACCGCCGCCTCAGCGGCTCGTCTGGTCCGAAAGCGCCTCCGCCGCCTCGCGCGCCGACTGGTCCGGACTGTCCGGCTGGCTAGGCGCGCGCATCAGCGAATCGCGCAAGCCGCTCGGCATCTTCGCTTATTCCGACTACGACGCGAGCCGCGTCGTTGCGATATGCCAGGAAAGGGGCATAGACATGCCGGGCGAAGTCGCGGTGCTCGGCGTGGACAACAATCCCGTCATATGCGAGAACCAGGTGGTTCCGATCTCGTCAGTCAACCACGACCTGGAGCGCATCGGCTACGAGGGCGCCGCGCTGCTGGACAGGCTCATGAGCGGAGACGCGCCGCCGGAAGGGCCAATCCTCGTCGAGCCAAGGGGCGTCACGGTGCGGCGCTCGACCGAGACGGTCGCCGTCAGCCATCCGGTGCTTCGCGAGGCGATGTCGTTCATAGCCGCTCATCTGTCGGAGCCGATCGGCGCGCCGCAGATAGCCGACGGCATCGGCTGCCCGCGGCTGCGCCTCGACAGGCTGTTCGCGAAGGAGCTGGGGATTTCCGCCGGGCACGAGATTGCGAGGCAGCGCCTCGTACAGGCGAAGCTGCTGCTCGCCAACACGTGCGCCACGCTCACTGAAATCGCCCGTCGGACCGGCTACTGCAACGCCGCATATCTCGCTAACGTGTTCCGTCGCGAGACCGGGCTTACGCCTGGCGCCTGGCGCGAAAGCAACGCAGGCGCAGGCGCCGACGCGCCGTGACGCGTCAGCCTTTCATCAGCAGGTTCGCGACAAGCTTCGCGAACTTCGCGCCGTCGGCGACCGGAGAGCCCTCCGCCACAAGGGCGGCGTCGTAGAGGACCTCGACGGCGTCCTTCAGCGCGTCGCCCTCGAGCCCCCTGATCTTGGCGATGAGCGGATGAGTCGCGTTGATCTCGAGGATGCGCTTCTCCTCCGCGACTTCCTGGTGCATGGCGCGCATCATGCGCACCATCGACGGAGGCATGGCGTGCTCCTGCGCGACGAGGCAGCAGGGCGAGTCGGTGAGACGCGTGGAGACGCGGACGTCCGAGACGCTCGCCTCGAGCTCCTTCTTGACCGCGTCGAGGAAGGGCTTGAGGTCGGCGGCGGCCTTGTCGTTGGCGTCCTTCTCCGCCTTCTGCTCGTCCTCCGAGCCGAACTTGACTTCGCCCTTCGCGACGTCCACGAACTTCTTGCCGTCGAATTCGCGCAGGGACTCGGTAAGGTAGTCATCAACCGGGTCGCACCAGAGAAGGACGTCGCAGCCGTGCTTGCGGGCGGCCTCGAGCTGCGGCGACCTGCGGGCGTCGGACTCCCGTTCGGCGCAGATGTAGTAGATGTCCTTCTGCGAAGACGGCATGTCCTTCACGTAGTCCTCGAGGAAGACGGTCTTGCCGTCCTCGCCGCGCGCCGTGGGATACTTGAGCAGCTTCTTGATGCGGTCGGCGCGCTCCCAGTCGGTGTGCACGCCCTCCTTGAGAAGAGTCCCGAACGACGCCCAGAACCCGTCGTAGCGCTTCGCGTCCTTCTTCTTCATCTCCTCGAGGGCGGAAAGCACCTTGTTCGCCACGGCGTCCTTGATCTTCCTGATGACCGCGTCGTCCTGCAGCATCTCGCGCGAGACGTTGAGAGGCAGGTCGGACGAGTCCACGACGCCCTTCACGAAGCGCAGGTAGCCGGGCAGCAGCATCTCGATGTCGTCGCCGATGAACACGTTGCGCACATAGAGCGAGAGGCCGCGCTTCTGCTGCGGCATGAACAGGTCCATCGTGACCTTCTTCGGAAGGAACAGGAGCGCCTTGAACTCGACGGCGCCCTCGCCGGAGAACGGAATGGTCTCGAGCGGGGCCTCCCAGTCGTGCGTCAGGTGCTTGTAGAACTCGTCGTACTCCTCCTGGCGTACGTCCTTCTTGGCGCGCTTCCAGAGAGCCACCATCGTGTTGAGGGGCTTCGACTCGCGCTCCTCGCGGCTCTTGCGGTCGTCTTCCTTCTCGTCCTTCGGCGGATCGAGCTGCTTGAAGAGGACCGGATAGGCGATGAAGTCGGAATACTTGCGGACAAGCTCCTCGACGCGCCAGTAGTCCAGGTACTCCAGCTGGTCGTCGCGCAGATGCAGCGTGATGGAAGTTCCCGGGAAGTCGCGGTCGCCGTCCGAGACCGTGTAGGAGCCGGACATGTCGCTTTCCCACTTGAAGGAGGCCGCAGTGCCGCGCTTGAGAGTCTCGACCGTGACCTTGTCGGCCACCATGAATGCGGCGTAGAAGCCGACGCCGAACTGGCCGATCAGCTCGGGCAGAGAGTCGCCGCCCTTCTCCTTGAGCATTTCGCGGAACTTCTTCGTGCCGGACGACGCGATCGTGCCGAGGTTGCGCTCGAGCTCCTCGGCGTCCATGCCGATGCCGTTGTCGGACACCATGAGCGTCTTCTCCGCCTTGTTGACGGAAATCTGTATCTTCCACTCGGGATTGTCCGCGAGAAGGCTCTTGTCGGTTAGCCCGAGGAACTTCGCGCGGTCGATGGCGTCCGAAGCGTTCGACACCAGCTCGCGAAGGAATATCTCCTTCTTGGAATACAGAGAGTTTACCACGAGATCGAGCATCTCTGCGATCTCGGCCTTGAACTGATTGGTCTTCTTTTCCATGATGTATGCCGTCCTTGAATCCGTTTGGGTGCGTATTATACCACAATTCCGGCACGCTGGAATTGAATTGGTCCGTCGAATATGGTAGAATCTGCGGCATGGAGAACTTGAGGACTTACCGCATACTGGCATACCTGAAGGAGAAGAAATCCTGCTCGCTGAAGGATCTCATGAAGAAGTTCCACGTCAGCTCGGCCACGATACACCGAGACGTGGAGACGCTCGCGAGGCGCGACGCCATCGAGCGCGTACGAGGCGGCATAGTGTTCAACGAGACCTCGGACGCGGGGACGGACCTTTCGAACTTCCGCGAGCGCGTGGTCTCTAACAGGTCCGAGAAGATCGCGGCCGCGCGCATGGCGCTGCCGCTCGTGCAGGAAGGCGACATAATCTTCCTCGACTCGTCCACGACCATCTTCGAGCTGGCGCTTCTGCTGATGCGCGCGTCGATCGACCACCTGACTATCATAACGAACTCGGTCGCGATAATGGGGCTCTTCCGCAAGATGCCGGCGACCTGGGTGAAGATCGCGCTCGGCGGCAGCTACGACGCGCAGCTCAACTCGATACTCGGCGCTGCGGCCCTCGCGCAGCTGTCGGGCTTCAACATAACAAAGGCGTTCGTCTCCGGCTTCGGAGTGGACGCGAAGAACGTGACGACCAACCACGAGCACCAGGCGGAGCTTCTGCGCGTGATACTGGGCGCCGCCGACAAGAGATACCTTGTGGTGGGCCATTCGAAGCTGGGGAGGACTGGTCTCTACAGGCTCTCGGCGCGCGGCGGATTCGACGCGATCCTGACCGACTGAAGCGGAGCCGTTGCGCGGCGCGAAAGCGAACGGGCCGCTCCGGCTTCCCGGAACGGCCCTTCTGCTCGGAAAAGAGGAACTCCCGCTATTTACCAGGCGTAGTGAGCGAACGCCTTGTTCGCCTGAGCCATCTTGTGGACGTCGTCACGCTTCTTGATGACGTTGCCCTGGCCCTGGAACGCATCGACGATCTCGGCGGCGACGGCGGCGGGCATGCCCATGCCGTGGCGCGCGGACGCGTACTGCGTCGTCCAGCGCAGCGCGAGGGAGAGCTGGCGGTTCGGAGCGATCGGCACAGGCACAGGATAGGTGGTGCCGCCGACGCGGCGGGTCTTCACCTCGACCTGGGGCTTCATGTTGTCGATGGCGGCCGCAACGACCTCGAGCGGATCGTCAAAGGTCTTCTCGTCCTTGACGAACTTGGACGGATCCTCCTTCATCTTCTCGGCGACCTTGTCGATTGCGCCGTAGACGATCTTCTCGGCGACGGTCTTCTTGCCGTCCTGCATGATGACGCGGATCATGTGCGCGACGAGCTCGGAATTGTACTTCGGATCGAGCGTTACGCGCTTGACAATCGTTTTACCTCTGCGGCTCATCGCTTACTTCTCCTCTTTCTTCGCCTTCTTCATGCCGTACTTGGAGCGGCTGCGGTTGCGACCGGCGACGCCGAGAGAGTCAAGCTTGCCGCGGATGATGTGGTAGCGCACGCCAGGAAGGTCCTTCACACGGCCGCCGCGGACCATGACCACGGAGTGCTCCTGAAGGTTGTGGCCCTCGCCCGGGATGTAGGCCGTCACTTCGTAGCCCGACGTGAGACGCACACGGGCGACCTTGCGAAGGGCCGAATTGGGCTTCTTGGGTGTCATCGTCTTGACGACGAGACATACGCCACGGCGCTGAGGACAGCTCTTAAGCGCCGGCGACTTTGAATGCTTTGCGAGAGGCTGGCGCCCCTTGCGAATCAGCTGGTTGATAGTCGGCATTTAGTTGTTTTCCTTGCTTTTCCGAACAAATTTTCGTGGTAGTATATCACATTAAGGGCGCGCTTTGCAAGCGGCTCACATCTTCCACTCCTCTAGCTTGGCGGTCTGGGCGACCGGCTTCGAGTAGACGTCGCTCTCGTCCGGCGGCTCTTTCTTGGGCTCGAGCGCGTGCTCGAACGTCGGCAGCTTGCGCTGCGGACCGTTGTCCTTGAGGATCGCCGGCGCACCGCTGCCCGTCGTCGCGTTCGCGCCGACAAGAGCCCTCGCCGCGGCAATCTCGTCCGCTCCGGCGGCCTCGCGCGCATCGACCTCAGCCTTCGCGGCCGCGTCGACTTCGCCGAGCTTCGTGTGCCTCGCGGGAAGCGGCTTGAGGAGCGGATCGTCCGGACCGATGACAGTGCACTTCAGCGGCTCGTTGATGTACTCCTCAATCTCGGGTATCTGGCAGCTCTCGAACTCGTCGGCAAACGATATCGCGACGCCGGTGGAACCCGCGCGGCCGGTACGGCCGATGCGGTGCACGTAGTCCTCGGCCTCGTACGGGAAGTCGAAGTTGACCACGTACTCAAGCCCCTTGATGTCGATGCCGCGGCCCGCGACGTCAGTCGCGACGACGACCTTCACCTCGTTGTCGCGGAACTCGTCGAGAACCTTGAGCCTCTTGCTCTGGCTCACGTCGCCCGAAAGCATCTCGACCGAGACGCCCCTGACCTTCAGAGACTCGTAGACGTCTTCGGTGGTGGACTTTCTGTTGCAGAAGACGATCGCGCGGGACTCCGGATGCAGCGCTATGTGGTTGAAGAGGACCGTGAACTTGTCCTTCGCCTGTATGACGTAGACGACCTGCTTGACCGTGTCGGTCGCGTTCGTCTCGCTCTCGACCTCGGCCTTGTAGGGCTCTTCCATCCAGTTCATCGCCAGGCGCATGACCGTGTCGTTGAGCGTAGCCGAATAGAGCATCGTCGTGCGCTTGTTCTTCGGCGGCAGATAGCTCATTATGCGGCGGACGTCCGGTATGAACCCCATGTCGAGCATGCGGTCCGCCTCGTCGATCACGAGCGTGTCGACATTGGAGAGGTTGATGACGCGCGACTTCGTGAAGTCCAGCAGACGGCCGGGCGTCGCGACCAGAAGGTCGACCGGCGCCGAAAGGACCTCCTTGCGCTGGCGGTCGTAGTCCATCCCGCCGTAGACCGCAAGCGACCTAAGTCCGGTGTACTTGCCGATTGCGTCGGCGTCCTGGCAAATCTGAATGACGAGCTCGCGCGTCGGCGCGATCACGAGCGCCCGCGGGTTGCCGCCCTCCTTGGCGCGGCGGTCCGCAGTGCGAAGATAACGGGTGAGAATCGCGACGAGAAAGGCCGCGGTCTTGCCCGAGCCGGTCTGCGCCTTGCCGGCGATGTTCTTGCCGGCGAGCGCCTGCTCGAGCGAAAGCGCCTGTATCTCGGTGCAGTACTTGAAACCCAAGTCGGCTATGCCGTGCATGACCTCCGAAGGGAGGTCGAAGTCGTGGAACCGCTTCTTGCCTTCCTGAGGCTCGACGCAGAAGCTCGCCGGATCCCACTTCGCATGGGCGGCTCTGCGGGCCTCAAGCTCCTTCTCGGAGACCTCGCCGCCCGGGCGAGTCTCGCCTGCGGCCGTATCCTCCGACACGGGACCGCGACGGCCTCTCTCCATGCGGCGCTGGCCACGGTCGCCGCGAGCTCCGCCCTGGGCCTTCTGGGAGCGCTGGGGCTGCTGTTTCTGCTGCTGGCGCGCGCCCGACTTCTGGGGCTGCCCCTGCTTCTGCTGCTCGCCGCCCTGACGGCCATGGCCCTTGCCGCCGCGGCGACGCTTCTTCTTTCCGTCGCCGGGCTGCCCGGGCTTCCGATCGCCGCCGCCCAGAATGGCAGCGGCGATCTTCTTGAGAAATCCAAAGGCCATGTCTTCGGATTAACGCTTCGAGAACTGGAAGCGCTTGCGAGCACCGGGCTGGCCGGGTTTCTTGCGCTCCTTCATGCGGCTGTCGCGCGTCATGCAGCCGGCCTTCTTGAGCGCGGCGCGGGTCGTCTCGTCAGCCTCGACGAGCGCACGGGCGAGGCCGTGCCTGATGGCCCCGGCCTGGCCGGAGATGCCGCCGCCCTTCGCGAACGCGACGACGTCGACGTTGGCCATGTCGTAGCCGGAAATGGCGATGGGCTGCTTGAGATAGTCGCGGAGCGCCTCGGACGGGATGTACTCCTCGAGCGCAACGCCGTTGACAGTCCAGTTCCCCTTGCCCTCGACAAGGTTCACGCGGGCGGTCGCGGTCTTGCGACGTCCCGTTCCTGCGGAAATTGCTTTGGTAGTGGCCATTTGAAAACCTCCCTTAGAGCTTGATCTCGACCGGCTTCTGCGCGGCGTGCGTATGTTCGGCTCCGGCGAAGACCTTCACGCGGGTCATCATCTTGCGCGCGATGTTGTTCTTGGGAAGCATGCCCCAGACCGCCTCCATGATCATGCGGTCAGGATGCTTTGCGCGCATCTCGGCGGCCGAAAACCTCTTCAGACCGTTCCTCCAGCCAGAATAGCGCTGATACTCCTTCTGCTCCTCCTTGCCGCCCGTGAGCTTCACGAGCGATGCGTTCGTTACGACGACGAACGCGCCGGCGTCGACGGACGGATCAAACGTGGGAAGATCCTTGGCGCGGAGTTTGTTTGCGATTACGACTGCGAGACGGCCGAGCGGCTGGTCCTTCGCATCGATGAGGAACCACTGGCGGTTGTCGCCGGGATTCGGAGCGCGATAGCTCTTCTGCATCTTGTACTTTCTTTCCTTAAATGCGGATTTGTGCCCATTGTCCCGGGTTTTGTCCGCGGTTTTCCTGTCGCAACCGGTTAGCCCCCGACTGCGAATGTCTGCGTATAATATCAAAAATGGGCCCAAGCTGTCAAATGCACCCGGCGCGCAGCCCCGGCGACAAGCCCGCGGCATTCTGGTATAATACTGCCCCATGGAACGAAAAGAAGCTTTGGGAAGGCTCGGCCTCCTGGTCGGAGAGCGCGTCCTCGACGCGCTGGCGTCGGTCAAAGTCGCCGTCTTCGGCGTGGGCGGCGTGGGCGGATGGTGCGCCGAATCCCTCGCTCGGTCCGGCGTCGGCAGGCTGATGCTCGTCGACTTCGACGACGTCTGCACGTCGAACCTCAACAGGCAGATCATGGCGACTTCCGCAACGATCGGCCAGCCGAAGGTCGAGGCGCTCGCGCGCCGGCTCGGCGAGATCGCCCCCTTCTCCGCCATCGACGCGCGCAGGGCAAGGTACTCGGCAGAGACCGCGGACTCTTTCACCCTCGAGGAGTTCGACTACGTGATAGACGCCATCGACTCGCTGGACGCCAAGGCTGCGCTCATTCGCCACGCGCTCTCGCTGCCGGGGACCACGCTCTTCTCGTCCATGGGCGCAGCGCGAAAGATGGATTCCCTGCAGATCCGCGCAACGGACTTCCGCAAAGTCGAGGGAGACGGCCTCGCCCGCGCCCTTCGCACGAGGCTTAGAAAGTCCGGCGGCATCCCCGAACGCAGGTTCACCTGCGTGTGGAGCCCCGAACGCCGCGAAAACAAGGGCGAATGCGCCGACGGCCGCGCCAACGGCTCGGCCGTCCACGTGACCGCCGCCTTCGGCCTCGCGCTGGCCGGGCTTGTCGTCGCCGACGTCGAGCGCAAAGCCTCAGGAACGGTCTGACGCCGCGTCCATCCGAGCGTTCCCCATTCCCCGTTCCCCGTAATCACGGATGCATCCAGGCGAGATCGTCCTCGAGAGCCTGGCGGCGGTCGGCGGCAAGACGCTCCCAGACGTCGGGCGTAAGCTCGAGGCCGGCCGCCTTGAACTGCGCGATGAGGTTGTTGCGGCGCCATTCGCCGACGTCCTTCTTGCGCATCTCGTAGTCGGGACGCGTGCGAAGCGCCTCGTCGACGGTGTAGAGGTAGAGCTTGCCGTCCTTCATGCCCGGCACCATCTCG
>JAEEZC010000165.1 GCA_016288465.1 Verrucomicrobiota bacterium
GCGAGAAGCACGTGCTCGCGCGTCTGCGGCATCGGGCCGTCAACGGCGGACACGACGAGAATCGCACCATCCATCTGCGCGGCGCCGGTGATCATGTTCTTCACATAGTCGGCATGGCCGGGGCAGTCAACGTGCGCATAGTGGCGGTTAGCCGTGGCGTACTCGACGTGGGACAACGCGAAAGTGAAGATATAGGTGGCCACGCGGCGGCCGGCGGACTCGGTAGCCTAGGCGACTTCGTCGTACTTGATCTCGGAGCAGAGGCCCTTGAGCGCCTGGACGTGCGTGATGGCGGCCGTGAGAGTGGTCTTGCCGTGGTCGACGTGGCCGATGGTGCCGACGTTCACGTGCGGCTTGCCGCCGCGATCGAATGTTTCCTTAGCCATTTTTTACTCCTGTGAGTTGGTTTTTCTTCTTCTGTCTCCTCCCCTTCTGGAGCCACCTATCGGAATCGGACCGACGACCTCTTCCTTACCAAGGAAGTGCTCTACCTACTGAGCTAAAGTGGCTTCTTTAGGGTCGAAAACCTTGATAGTATACCACAAACCCCCGCATGTGCGCAAGTGGGTCAATCACTTCAACTTGATTTCGATCGGAACGAACCGGTCCGGATTGGTCGCGCGCTCCACGATCTTGTCCGCGTATTCGTCCGAATAGTAGCGGTCGGTGTCCGTCCTGTCGCGACGCCCGTTGTACCTGCGAAGCGCCTTCAGCCACCCGTCGAAGTAGCCCTTCGGACGGTCCGCCGCGGGCCTCGCCGCCGCCCAGAACCCCTTGCGCGAGAGATACCGTATCGCCGCGCGGACGTTCCCTTCGGCCGTCCCCTCGTTTCGCCTCGCAGGCTTCCTGAGCCCCACAAGCTCCTTCTCCGCGCCCCAGTCCCCGGGCACGTTCACCTGCAGCGGATCCACCGCCCACGCCGCGCGCGACCGAGGCCCGTTTCCGCCGGTCTCCTCGATCATGTGCGACTTGACCAGCGCAGGCGAAAGGTCCGCGATCTTCGACGCCTGCGCAGCCGTCCCGCCGCACCACGCCGCCTTGTTCGCGTTAAACTCCGCCGTAAGCCTGGCGATCAGACGGTCGTGCTGCTGGTACCGCGCCTCCTCGAACCCGCGGAACACCGGCAGCCCCGCCTCGCCCGCCGCGCGCCGAGGAGTGTTCCGCCGCTTCGTCTCGGACGGAAACCACTTCGCGATCCAGCGCTCGATCGCCTTCACGGTCTTCATCTCCTCGTCCGTCACGAAACGCCGGTCGATGTATATCTCGCCCCAGTCGTCGAACGCGAACCTGCCCAGCACGGACGTGTCGATGACATGCCGCCGCCCCTCGCTCGCAGGGACTTCCGCTATCTCCTTGCGCCGCAGCTCGGCGTCGTGCTTCGCCTCGCGCTCGTTCGCGCGCCGGAATATCCCGGCCGCCTCGACCGCAAGCGGCAGTATCTCGCCGATCGCGCGCGGATCGACCGTGAGCACGCCCTCGCCTCCGGATGCCGTCCGGAGAGCGCACGCCGCCGCAAGGGCGGCCATGACGAGCGGCTTCACGTTCATTGCGCGTCAGTCCTCCAGCATTATGGAGCGGAACTTCTCGATCTCGCGCTCGGTGACGCCGCAGTCGAGAAGATACAGCTCGATGCGCCTGTTCCACGAGTCGCCCTCCTTGCCGTGCTTCGAAAAGCCGTTCTCGAAGTGCAGCTCGCTGTTCCAGGGCAGCTTGCCGTCGGCGTCCCTTATCGGCACGTTGGGATAGAACGTCGACTCCCAGTCCGTCTCAAGCTCGCGCCGGCAGACGCCAAGGACTCCGTTCAGCACGTATCCCAGCGCCCCCGTCCGGTCCGCTCCGCCGATGCAGTGGAAGATTATCGGATAGTTCTTCCTGTCGCAGAACACGCGGAAGTTCTCCGCCATCGTCTTCTTCCCGCTGTCCTTGAAGATCCCGTCGTACGCCTGCGACGAGCGGAAGAGGTACTTCACGCCCTCGCCCATCGGCGACTCCTTCATGTTGGCGCGCTCCCCGCTCGACCGGATGTCCAGCTCGGTCTTTATCCCCAGCGTCTTCGTGAGGTACTTCACGTCCTCCACCGTCAGCCGGTTCTCGCCGGGCACCGTGCCTTCGATGCTGTTCGAGTTGAGCCCCTGCGAGCGGTAGACCATACCCTGACGAACCCTCCGTCCGCCCATGCCGATGCGGCCGCCGAGATCCCTGAAGTTGCCGACATGCCCTTCCACGGCTATCCAGCGCGGCGCAAGGTCCTCGGTAACGAACGATCCCTTCGCGCAGACGGACGGACGGCTGTGCTCGCATCTGCAGCTCTTCTTGTACTTGTGCTTCCGGCAGACAATGTCGCTCGACACGCACCAGTAGTACTTCGTCGCGATCTCGAGGTTCGCCCGCGGCGCCTCGAACGTGAACGTGTCGCGCACGGCACCGTCGCTCGCGACCTCGCGCCCCGTCGCCGGATCCACGGTCCCCGCGCGCATGAACCACACCCTTGCATCCGACATGTCCTCGTTCTTGGAGAGCTTTATCTCCCATGGACCGCCCTCGCCCGCGGTCGTCTTCCACTTGAAGACGAGCGGACGCGACTTGCGCCAGCTGTGCGAGTGGCGCAGATGCTTGTCGCCCTTGCGGTCGGCGTCGAAGATGGCCTGACGCGCCTCCATCGTCTCGTTCGTTATGATCGTCCGCTGGCAGGTCGGTAAGAGCCTGAACGGTTCGTCGCTCGCCGGCGCCAGAAGCTCAATCGCCGCAAGAAGTGCCACAGCAGTATTCATGTTCGTGCTTTCTCTTTTTCGTTGCTACACTGTTACAAAACCAGCATTTTACCAATTCGAGCCCGTTTGCGCAACCCCGCCCGCGATTGGAGGCTCCCCGATTTTGCCGCAGACGCAACAGAAATGCCGTTGTCCCGTGTAGGGCAAATGCGGACGCGGCGAAAACCTACGTTGGAAAAATCCAAAACCTACGTTGGAAATTTCCTTTTCCAACGTTGGAAATCCAACCGGAGCAGGCAAATAAGGAAAGAACAAATAAGCCGCTAGGGGCAAGTCCCCATCGGCTTATCCCTTAAATCGCTGATAATCCCTAAATCCCTGCCAAAAATGCTCCGCAACGGTCGCGCGGCCAGTGCAAAGGGACGGTGGGGACGGAATGGCGGGGCGCACACAAGGTCGCAGTCGCCCCTGCGCAAATGCGCGGCGTTCACCTTATCAGAAAGAGCGTCGGCATGTGCCTTACGTATATCGAGCCCGCGTCTTCGCCTCCGGCTGGCGGCACGACGGCAAGGGCCTTCCCTGCGGCGCGCGACTCGTCGTCGATCCGGAACGTGACGCCGTCAGCCCCGCACCCCGCCCAGTCCTCTATGCTGACGATCTTCTCGCGGCAGGCGAGACGCCGCCCGCGCA